>CP058708.1:0-300000 GCA_013414765.1 Candidatus Accumulibacter cognatus | reverse complement strand
CGACGCGTTTCGAATTGCAGCGTGCGGAGGCTCGCAAGCGCCTCGTTCTGCAGGCCTTTACCTTGCGCGATGACTTCGGGCAACGCCTGCAGGGTCTCGCGGGTGTTCTGGCTGCGCTTGATTCTGTCGGAGTGAGCCTGTTCCAGACGCCGCACGGACATGAGTTGCTGCGAAATCACTTCGATAGCCACTGGGCAGCCCTGCAACTCGGCCTGGGTATCGACTCCTTGCAGGTGTATGCGAAGACCGGTCCGCCGCTGGCCAGTTGGCCCAGCGATGTTCTGGCTGATCCGGATCATGATGCAGAGGTGCGTGCCGTCATTGAGAGTGAGCGAGCCATGCACTGGACGCGCTGCCGGCAGGTATGTACAGAGTTTGCGGCAGCACCGATTCTGTCGTCTGGTCGGGTTGCTGGGGTGGTGGTCCTTGGCAGCTCACCAGCCGAGGTGATCAACTCATTTCCAAGTGTGTCTGGTGGCGCTGATCTAGGCATCCTGATCCCGACGCCGCCTGTGGCGGGAGGTGCGGTGGACGAGACCTTCCTGCCACAGGTGGGCTTGCGGGTGATCGAGTTGAGCAGCAAGGGAAAAGATCGGGCCTTGCTTCATCAATTGACGTCGATTCCCCCGATTCTTCACCCCAGTGGCCATGCCCATCTCTCGCTGACTTACAACGGCAAGCAGTTCGAATTGTTATTTCTGGCATTGGATGCTCCAAGGGGAGGGCCATTCCCGGCGATGATGGTGGTCATAGATGATCTGACCGAAGCCCTGGCCGACATTCGCCAATCGGTCTTGAGCCGCTTACAGGGCGAGTTGCTGGTTTCGTTGCTGTCGCTGCTATTGCTGTCGCTGCTGGTACACGCACCACTGCAGCGCATGACCAAGGCCGTGCTGGCAATACCCCTGCTCGGTCGCCGGGCCTTTAACGAGGCACGCGCGCGCATTGCGCCACGTGCTCGGCGTTTGCTCGATGACGAAATCGACAACCTGGCTGAAGCGGCAATCTCCCTGTCGTATCGACTGGAGACCTTGGAGGCCGAAGTGGCAGCGCATTCTGCAGCGACCCAGAGAATGTTGCAGCGGATATCGGTCGAACGCGATTTTAGCAAGAGCCTTCTCGACACCGCACAAGTCATCATTCTGACGCAGTCCGCAGACGGTCGAATCCGCACACTGAATCGATACGGGCGTTTGTTGTTCGGTTGCGATGAGGAAATGCTACCTGGCAAGCGTTTCTTCGAGTTACTCGGTCCGGCCGGATCATCACCGGCATCACCTGTTCAGCAGGCCTTGCGCGACATCGCCGCAGGAATTCGTCGGCACGTGCAGACAGAGTCGATTCTGCTGGGCACGAGCGGTCAAACCTATGAAATCACTTGGAGCCATTCTCGCCTGTCTGGCCATTCTGGTGACGCGATGATGATTCTCTCGGTTGGGGTAGACCATACCGAACGCAAACGCGCCGAGTCGCACGTCAACTATCTGGCTGAACACGACCCGCTGACCGGTCTGATCAATCGACAGCATTTTCAGAACGAGCTCGATCAAACGCTGATCAGCGCGCGTCGTTCAGGGCACGATGGGGCATTGCTGTATCTCGACCTCGACGAGTTCAGATACGTTAACGACGTCAGTGGCCATCAGGCAGGAGACGCCCTGTTGCGTATCGTCGCCGACCAAGTCAGCAACGTGGCACGCGCCAGCGATCTGCTGGGGAGACTGGGCGGCGACGAACTGGGTCTCCTGTTGCATGAATGCGACCAGGACGGAGCCATTCAGGTGGCCGAGAAGATCAACAAGCGCCTTGCCGAAATCAAATTCCCGGAACTAGGAGCAAACCATCGGATTTCCGCCAGTATAGGGATTGTGGTCTTTTCCGAGGCGAAAATGGATGTCAAGGAGCTTCTGGCCAATGCCGACATCGCCATGTATCAGGCCAAGGCCAAAGGCGGGGGAGGTTGGCACCTCTATTCCGAGGGTGAGGGTGAACAGGAGAAGATACAGGAGCGCTTGCATTGGAAGGAGATGATCAACCGTTCCCTGGTGGATGGGGGATTTGTCGTCCATTACCAGCCGATTCAAGATATCCGTGCGCGGCAGGTCAGTCATTACGAGGCGCTGGTGCGCATGCGGGATTCCGACGGGTCGCTGATTCCGCCTGGAGCGTTCATGGAGGTCGCCGAAAACAGTGGCTTGATACGCGAGATCGATCGTCACGTGATTGATCAGGTATTTGGCAAAATGTTGTCCTTGTTTGCCGTCGGGAGAGACTATAAGTTCTCGATCAACCTGTCAGGCGTCAGCATTAACGATGCCAGAATGTTGTCCTTCATTCGCGAAGAGCTTGCCCGCAACCCAATGCTGTCCAGTCATGTCGTCTTTGAAATCACCGAAACGGCTGCCGTGTCGGATTTTTCAGCTGCCCGCGCGTTCATGCAGGCTGTGCGTGAACTGGGTTGTTCGTTTTCGCTCGACGATTTTGGTGTAGGATTTTCATCATTCAATTATATCAAGCAATTACCTGTTGATTACGTGAAGATCGACGGATCGTTTGTGCGCACGCTGGTCGACAGTCCAGACGATCAGGTCTTTGTCCGGGCACTGACCGAGGTGGCACGAGGATTTGGCAAGAAGACTGTCGCCGAGTTCGTTGAAGACGAACGCGCGTTGAACATGTTGCGCAGTTTTGGTGTGGACTACGCACAAGGGTATTTCATCGGCAAGCCGGCGCAGGATGTGATCTGAATGCGTATGGCGCGCGCGGGGGCATGTACTGTCAATGATATAATCCTTGCCAATCCTGCCTTTTCCTGCCTACCATCCGCCAAGAATGCCGCTGTTTACGCTTGGTATCAACCACCACACAGCTCCTCTGTCGGTCCGTGAGCAGGTGGCCTTTCACGCGGAAAGGGTGCACCAGGCGTTGACCGACCTGACACGCGGAAATTCGGTTCAGGAGGCAGCGATTCTTTCGACCTGTAACCGTACCGAGGTTTACTTCGCCACCGATGTACCAGAGGCAGCAAGCCAGTGGCTGGCGGACTATCATCGCCTAGCCCGCCACGAAATCGAGCCATACCTCTACACCTATCCCGAACGTGATGCTGTTCGCCATGCCTTCAGGGTGGCTAGTGGACTCGATTCGATGGTTCTGGGTGAACCACAGATTCTCGGCCAGATGAAGGAGGCTGTACGTGTGGCCGAGGAAGCTGGCACCCTTGGCACAACCTTGCATAAACTTTTCCAGCATTCGTTTGCTGTCGCAAAGGAGGTGCGCTCGACCACGGCGATTGGTGTCAACGTCGTTTCCATGGCTGCCGCCGCAGTGCGCCTAGCCGAGCGCATCTTCGAGCGGATCTCCGATCAGAAGCTCCTGTTGATTGGCGCCGGCGAGATGATCGAGCTGTGCGCCAGACATTTCGCGGTACAACGGCCGAAACAGGTGCTCATTGCAAACCGAACGGTGGAGCGCGGCCAATCGCTTGCTGACCGTTTTGGCGGAACGGCGATCAGGCTCGAAGAGCTTGGCGAGAGATTGTCGCAGTTCGATATCATCATTTCCTGTACAGCTAGTCCGCTGCCAATCATTGGTCTGGGCATGGTCGAGCGTGCCATCAAGATGCGTCGTCACCGCCCGATGTTCATGGTCGATCTCGCAGTCCCGCGCGATATCGAGATCGAGGTGGGCGAAATGGACGATGTTTTCCTGTATACGGTTGATGATCTCGCTCAGTTGGTCGCGTCGGGACTCGAGTCGCGTCAGGCAGCAGTCGTTGACGCAGAGGCAATCATTGCCGAGCGTGTCGATGGATTCCTACGCTGGTTGGCAACGCGTGGTACAGTGCCGGTCATTCGCGCGCTGCGCGACGCGACTGAACGATCGCGTCGGCACGAAATGGAGCATGCACTCAAGTTGTTGGCCAAAGGAGACGACCCGGCGCGTGTGCTAGAGCAATTTTCTCTCCGCCTGACCAACAAGTTCCTGCACGCACCAACGCAGGCGCTGAGCCATGCCGCTGGAGACCGGGACGACTTGCCGCTTCTGGCAGCCCAGCTTTTTCACTTGCATGTGGACTCCCATCTCGGCAAATGAGAATGGATCTTTTGCTGGCGTACCAACTCCCAGAAGATTTTCTTCACGGCCTTTTTGCCTGAACCGCTGCCTGAACCGATTTTCTATGAACCAGAGTATTCGCGACAAACTTGAGCATCTGACCGGTCGTCTCTACGAGCTCGATCGCATGCTGGCCAGCGGCGAGGCGACACGTGACATGGACGAGTACCGGAAGCTATCGCGCGAGCATGCCGAACTCGGTCCGGTGGTTTCCCTTTACCAGGCTTGGCGACAGCTCCGGTCCGATCTGTGTGCGGGGCTGGATATGCTGGCTGATCCAGAGATGCGGGAATTGGCTGAAGCCGAAGTGGCAGGGGCCAGGGAGCGCCTACCGGAGATCGAGGCAGAACTGCAAAAACTGTTGCTGCCAAAGGACGCCAAGGATGATCGCAATGTCTTTCTCGAAATTCGCGCCGGCACAGGCGGTGACGAGTCGGCATTGTTTGCAGGCAATCTGTTCCGAATGTACACGCGTTACGCCGAGCGCCGGGGTTGGCAAGTGGAGGTCATTTCCGCAAGCATTTCGGACCTCGGTGGGTACAGGGAAGTCATTGCGCGTATCATCGGCCAGGGTGTTTACTCCAGACTCAAGTTCGAGTCAGGTGCTCATCGTGTGCAGCGTGTTCCGGATACCGAGACGCAAGGCCGTATCCACACGTCCGCCTGTACTGTGGCGGTGATGCCCGAGGCCGACGCGCTAGAGGAGGTGCAGATCAACCCGACCGAGATTCGCATTGACACCTATCGAGCTTCGGGGGCTGGTGGGCAGCACATTAACAAGACCGATTCGGCCGTACGCATCACTCATCTGCCGACGGGCATTGTCGTGGAATGTCAGGATGATCGCTCGCAGCACAAGAACAAGGCACAGGCCTTGTCAGTACTGGTTGCGCGTATCAGGGACATGCAGGAGCGCGAGCAACATGCGAACATCGCGTCGGCACGCAGGAATCTGATTGGCAGTGGTGATCGCTCGGAGCGAATTCGAACCTATAATTTCCCGCAGGGGCGAGTGACCGACCACCGCATCAACCTGACGTTATACAAGCTCGAGGCCGTCATGGACGGTGATCTCGATGACCTGATTGCTGCGCTGACTGCCGAGTATCAGGCTGATCAGTTGGCGATGCTCGCCGAGAGCGCGTGAAGCGATCGCTCTGACTCTGATGCCGCGCTTTGTGCAATGGCCTGCGTCAATGGGTCTGCGCTGAATGTTGCAGCCGCTGGTGATGTGCATCGGCGAGGCTTGGCGCGTAGCCAGCCTGAGTATTGATCGTCTGGATGCGCGTTTGCTCGTCCAGCACGTCGCCGGCTGTACACATGTCGATCTGCTGGTCCGCCCGGAGCGAGCGTTGTCGACTGATCAGTTGGCGCGACTCTGGGTACTCGTCAAGCGTCGTTCTGACGGGGAACCATTGGCGTATCTGGTGAATTCGGCAGCATTTTATGCGCTTGAGTTTCTTGTCACCCCAGCGGTTCTGATTCCGCGCCCAGAAACGGAACTGCTGGTCGAACTGGCGATCGAACGACTGCAGCCATTAAAGGCGCCTCGGATCGTAGACCTCGGTACGGGTTGCGGGGTCTTGGCGGTGACCCTCAAATACCTGCGCTCGGCGGCCATCGTCAGTGCGGTAGACTTGTCTCCTGCGGCGCTTGAGGTGGCCCGCATCAATGCCGCGCGGCATGCAGTCGAGGTCAATTTCCTTGCGGGCGACTGGTACGCACCACTCGGCGGAGCACGTTTCGACTTGATCGTTGCCAACCCACCTTATGTTGAGTATGCGGATCCGCATCTTCAGCAGAACGGTCTTCCCTTTGAGCCGCTGATGGCACTCAGCGATGGGATCAGTGGTGGCGACGGTCTGGCCTGTGTTCGTGCAATCGTCGTCGGTGCAGCCGGACATCTGCTGCCGGATGGCTGGCTATTGATCGAACACGGTTACAATCAGGCAGCTAGAGTGCGCGATTTGTTGTGGAGTGCAGGTTTTTCCAAGGTGGCTTCCTGGCCGGATCTGTCGAAGGTCGAAAGAGTCAGCGGTGGTTGTCTGTATTGACGAGGGGGTGGCCAATCGGTACACTAATTCGATGATTTTTATCAACTATAGAAATGGCGAGGTGTTGTGATGGATGTGCAGCAACTGATCAAAGAGCAGGTCACCAATAACCCAGTGGTCCTCTATATGAAGGGGACTCCACAATTTCCACAGTGTGGTTTTTCTGCGGTTACCGTACAAATTCTGAAGGCCTGTGGAGTTTCCGGCTTTCTCAGCGTGAATGTGCTGGAAAATGCTGAGATTCGCAACGGTATCAAGGAATATGCTAACTGGCCCACGATCCCGCAGCTTTACGTGCACGGCGAGTTTATCGGTGGCTGCGACATCATGCGCGAGATGTATGAAGAGGGTGAATTGCAGAAACTGTTCGAAGGTCTCATCGACCCGGTCTGATCCGGGTGGTACTGATGCCAATTGCGCGGCGGCGGGTGGCGTGGCGAGTCATGAAAGTTAGAGAGTTCTAATATATATTTTGAGACGGCTTGCAGGGCAAGTGCTTACCGCACGACAATACCTGCACGATAATCACAGCGGCAATGACTGATGGTCTAGGCAAGAGATGAGTACTGTATGGTCGAGGTGGCAATACCTCTTGGCCCCGGTCGGCGTATCCCTGCTCTCGGCTTGTGCTGGTTACAGTGGCTGGGGTTTGCAGCCCGGTGTGACGACCTTGCCGGAAGTAGTGGCGACAATGGGAACGCCGGCACTCCGCTGGAAGAATGCTAACGGCAGCGAGCAACTGGCCTATCCGCGCGGGCCAGCAGGAACCCAGACGTTCATGGTCTTCATTGCTCCGGATGGGCGGCTGCAGCAGATTGAAGCGGTGCTCGACATGGAGCATTTTGCTCGTATCGAGCCTGGAAAAAGCGACCAGGAATCGGTGCTACGCCTGATCGGTCCACCTGCTCCACAGTGGACCGCCTATTTCAAGGAACGCGACGAACTGGTCTGGGAGTGGCAGTATTGCGATGCCTGGAATCAGCTCGCACGCTTCGACGTGCTGTTCGATGCCACCACCGGCATCGTTCGCACGAGTTATCAAAGGCAGGCACTCATGGGAGCCAACGGTGTGGCCCCGTTTTGCGGTCACTAGCCATTCGCTGGTGGGTGCCGCAGTGTGGGCATGGGATGGGTACCCTTTCAGAAGGACACCAGACGAACGTTCGCCGACGTCAGGCGCTCGCTGAGTACAGCAAGGAAAGACTGGTAGAAATGCATTCGACAGGCAGCGGAAGAATCCTGTAAAGCGCTTTCGGTAATCCTCACCAGCTTGCTATCGGTCAGGGCAATGATATCCGCGCCGCGCACCGAGTTCGCTTTGCCGATCACCGCCATCTCACCAAAGCACTCTCCTGTGGTCAGCAGATCAAGGATCATGCCGTTCTTGAGGACCTTCAGTTCACCTTCGGCGAGGAAATAGAAACAGTCGCCGGCCTTGCCGTCCTGAATGATCACCTCGCCGGGTGAAACGCGATTCCATTCAGAAAAACGCACGATTTCCCAGAGTTCGACATCAGAGAAATCCGCGAAGAAGGCGAACGAACGCAGGGTGTCGAACTTTTCGACATCGACCATCTGCTCGGCTGGGATGTTCAACCTCCGGCCGCGGCAAGCCTGCGCCAGATCGTGTGCAAACTCTGCCCAACTGGGGTAACGGTTCTCGAGTTTCTTGCTCATCGCACGCGCAACGATGGCGTCGAGCGAGGCAGGAATGTCCGCGCGTAGCGCTGAAGGTCGGCGTGGCTCCGAGTTGATGATTTGGTAGATCAGGTCGTAACTGTTGCGAGCCTGAAAAGGTAGTTGCCCGGTCAGCAACTGATACATGACAACACCTAGAGAGTAGATGTCGGCTTGGTGATCGAGGGTATGATCTTTCACCTGTTGCGGCGACATGTAGGCGGGTGACCCCATGCCGAGAATCAGGGTGCGGTCGGGTGAGCCGATGATCGCAGCGCCAAAATCCGAGATCTTGATCTCGCCTACGTCCGGGTCGAAGCCCGAGACGAGAATATTGGCAGGCTTGATGTCACGATGAATGATACCGGCCCGGAACGCGAAATCGAGCGCTCGCGTGCATTTGAAAATGATCTCGACGACTCGAGCGTACGACAGCAGTCGGTTGGCTGTACAAGCCGCCTCCAGCGTGCTGCCTGCCACATATTCCATGACGATGTAGCAGAGATGGTCGTCGACCACCGCGTCGTAAGTCTGGACGATGTGTGGGTGTGACAGTTTGCCGACCAGCGCCGCCTCATTGAGAAAGATGTGCGTGTATAGCCTGCCCCGTTTTGGGTCTCTCAGAATGTCCGGAAATGCGATCTTGACCGCGACCTCGCGTTTGCTGAAAGGGTCGTTCCCGAGGTAGACGGTAGAAGTCGCACCCCGTCCGATTTCCCGGACAAGTTCGTATTTGCCGATCTTCTCCATGTCAGCCTCGTCGGTGGGCTTAATGTGGAAGTCGCGTCAGCGACTCACGAAACTCCCCTCCCGGCTCGTTGGGGAGGGATCGGTGGGGGAGAGGGGGAGTTCGCAGAGCCTGCTCTGCGCCCCTCGAACGATTCCGGCGAGCAAGCCGGAATGCGCCCTGCAAGGCAGGGAAACGGTCATGACTTGGATGATCGGGGGGTGGAAAAGTCACGTTAGCCGCAACGCGCGCGCGCGATCGCCGCCAGAACCTGTTCCGGGGCAGTGCCGCCCACATGGCGGCGTGCCGCCAGCGATCCCTCGATAGTCAGTACCGTAGAAACATCGTCACCAATCAGCGGAGATACGCGCTGCAGCTCTTCGAGCGAAAGTTGCGCCAGGTCGATGCCAAGTTCCTCTGCGCGACGCACGGCCAGGCCGACTGCTGCGTGGGCATCGCGGAAGGGCAGGCCCCTGCGGGTCAGATAGTCAGCCAGGTCGGTGGCCGTGGCAAATCCCTGGCGCAAGGCATCACGCATGTTCTCAGGGTGGGCGGTGATACTGGGAATCATCTCGATAAAGATGCGCAAGGTGTCGGTGAGCGTGTCAACGGTGTCGAACAGCGGTTCCTTGTCTTCCTGGTTGTCCTTGTTGTAGGCCAGAGGCTGGCCCTTCATCAGCGTCAGCAAGGCCATCAGGTGACCGTAGATGCGGCCGGTCTTGCCGCGCGCCAACTCGGGTACGTCGGGATTCCGCTTTTGGGGCATGATCGAGCTGCCGGTGCAGAATCGATCGGCGAGCTTGATGAAGCCGAAACGAGGATTCATCCACAGGACCAGTTCTTCGGACAGGCGTGAGAGGTGCATCATCAGTAATGCGCCGGCGGCACAGAATTCGATCGCGAAGTCGCGGTCGGCAACGGCATCGAGCGAGTTTTCGCAAACACCGTCGAAACCCAACAAATCGGCTACGAACTGTCGGTCAATTGGATAAGAGGTGCCAGCCAGGGCAGCCGCACCGAGTGGCAAACGGTTGGTTCGTCGGCGACAGTCGGCCAGGCGTTCGGCGTCGCGTCGCACCATTTCGAAATAGGCTAGCAGATGATGGCCGAAGGTAATCGGCTGCGCGACCTGGAGGTGGGTGAAGCCAGGCAGTGCCGTGGCCGCTTCCTTTTCAGCAAGATCAAGCAGCCTGCTCTGGAACTCGCCAAGCAGGCTGGCGATGTCATCGATTGCATCACGAAGATAGAGACGAATGTCGGTGGCAACCTGATCATTGCGTGAGCGGCCGGTATGCAGACGCTTGCCAGCATCGCCGACGAGCGTAGTCAGGCGTTTCTCGATGTTCAGGTGTAGGTCTTCAAGGTCGAGTGACCAAACGAAACTGCCAGACTCGATTTCGTGCACTACCTGCGCCATACCGCGCTCAATGTCGGCCAGGTCATCAGTACTGATGATGTTCTGTCGGGCCAGCATCGTGGCGTGTGCCAGAGAGGCACGGATGTCTTGACGCCACATCCGCTGGTCGAAATCGACCGATGCCGTGTAACGCTTGACAAGGTCGGACATCGGCTCGGAGAAGCGGCCGGCCCATGTATAGAGTGAAGAATCTGATTGGCTCATAAGGTACAGGTTACTAGGCTAAAATCACTCGTAGAACCTTGTACAGGCACCACTCCGATTAATGGCAAGTATAAAGCAAAACCTGGATGGTCAGCTGTTGCCGGACTTTCGTAATGCCGGAGTCATGCTGCGTATCCTGCTAGGGGTAAACTTGCTGGCAGTGCTCGCAGCCCTGGTACAGAGCGACGGGATCAGCGACAGCGTCCAACGTTACTGTGACATGGCGATTTGGGTGCAACCCTTGCTGCTCATCAACCTGACCCTTCTGGCGCTGTTCGGGAACCTGCTGCGGCGTTTTTCCATTTGGATCGGGCGGGCGCTGGTGGTGATTCAGTCCGCCGCTTCCGCGATCCTTCTAACCGATCTCTGGCGTTTTCTGACCTTCGACGAAGGGAGTTGGGCGCACCTGCTGAAAGCCGGTCTGCTCGGTAGCGCAGCGGCGGCGTTGATGCTCTCCTACTTGGCCTTGCGCGCCAGCGCCTTGTCGCCAGCGCTCGTCGAAGCGCGCCTGCAATCGCTGACCGCGCGCATCCGACCACATTTCCTGTTCAACAGTCTAAATGCCATCATCTCGTTGATTCGTCTTGATCCGAGGCGTGCCGAGACGGCTCTTGAAGAGTTGGCTGAACTCTTTCGGGCGCTCATGCGAGACCATCGGGAACTGATCCCATTGGCCGACGAGATGGCCTTGTGTCGGCAGTATCTTGACCTTGAAAAGCTGCGTCTTGGGGATCGTTTGAACGTCGCATGGGAAGTGACTGATCTGGTGGTTGATCTCAAGGTGCCGCCACTGATGGTGCAACCATTGCTGGAGAATGCCGTTTATCATGGAATCGAACCCTCCGGAGAGGGCGGCACGATCGGTATTCGAGTACTGCGACGTGGCGATGAATTGCACATCGATCTCGTCAATCCCTGTGATGTCGACACCGAGCATCAACACGGCAACCACATGGCGCTTGATAATATTCGCGAGCGGCTGGCACTGTATTACGATCTGGAGGCTCGCATCGAGACCGGTGAGGTACTCCTTGCTGGCGGTCAGCGCGAATATCGGGTGCACATCGTTCTCCCTTGTCGGGGGCTCTCGCCATGATTCCCGTAGTTTGTCCCAGCCCGCTTGCCGTGATGATTGTCGATGATGAAGCGCCCGCGCGTACGCGCTTGCGAGATCTGCTGGCTGATCTTGCGCCGGAGCTGCCCAACGAACTCGTTGCCGAAGCAGAAAATGGCTTCCGTGCCCTGGCGGCGATCGCCAGCCGAAGGGTTGACGTTGCCCTGATTGACATTCAGATGCCCAGGATGGACGGCATTGCGCTCGCCTGTCGTCTGTCGGAACTTGCACGGCCACCGGCGGTGATCTTTGTGACGGCCTTTGAAGCGTACGCGGTGCAAGCCTTCGAACTCAACGTCGTGGACTATCTGTTGAAACCAGTACGGGCGAAACGTTTGCTTACCGCGTTGCAGAAGGTTCGACCACATCCTATGCGTATGCAGGTACCGCTTGCATCTCTGCAGCAAACGGCCCGCAGCCACCTCTCTTGTCACGAACGTGGTCGTCTGTTGCTGATTCCAGTAGCGGAGGTCATTTACCTTAAAGCTGATCTGAAATACGTCACGGCGCGCACCCGTGATCGGGAATACCTGCTCGACGAGTCACTGACCCATCTCGAGCAGGAGTTTGGCGAGCAGTTCATTCGCTTGCATCGCAGTGTTCTGGTAGCTAGGGAAACGATTATCGGTTTCGAAAAGAGCAGCTCCGACGATGCCGAGACGCAGTGGCAGGCAATGCTGCGCGACATTCCTGAACGGCTTCCGATCAGTCGCAGACAGTGGCCTCTGGTCAAGTCCTGCGCTCATCATTTGACTCCCTGAGCGTCCGATCAGGCTCTGTCCATCGATCCATCATCGATTCATGGTGCCGGCTTGAACCAGTCTAGTTTCTGCTGTAGACGCACCACTGTTCCAACGATGATCAGCGCCGGAGAGGTGATGCCGGTGGCCGCGACCTTCGCCGGCAAAGTCGCCAGATCGGCAGTCAGCACGCGTTGCCGGCGCGTCGTACCGTTCTGGACGACCGCAGCAGGGTGGTCCTCGGGCAATCCGTGGGCGATCATCTGCTGGCAGATTTCGGCGAGGCCGCCAATGCCCATGTAGAAGACAACCGTCAGCCGTGGACGTGCCAGCAATGGCCAATCGAGATTGATGGTGCCGTCCTTGAGATGGCCGGTTGCGAAGGCTACCGCCTGTGCATGATCTCGATGTGTCAACGGGATGCCAGCGTAAGCGGCGCAGCCAGCGGCCGCAGTCACTCCCGGCACCACCTCGAAGGCGATTCCCGAGTCGACCAGCGTTTCGATTTCCTCGCCGCCACGCCCGAAAATAAAGGGATCTCCCCCTTTGAGGCGGACGACCTGCTTGCCCGCGCGTGCCAGGCGCACCAGCAACTGGTTGAGTTCATGCTGCGGTACGCTGTGCCGTGAACGTTCCTTGCCGGCATAGATCATTTCTGCGTCAGGTCGCGCCAGTTCAAGGACGCCATCGGCAATCAGATGGTCGTAGACAATGGCGTCCGCTTCGCCGATCAGCCGCGCAGCACGCAGTGTCAACAGGTCGAGATTGCCGGGCCCGCTGCCGATGATGTACACGGTTCCGCTGGGCGTTGACGAAGAGGTCTGAGTCATTCCGGTGTTTCCAATCATTAACATCAATCGAGGTATTCGGTATCAGTCCGGCGGCAAAGCGGAGTCTGGGCGAACGGCATCCGGCGAGAGTATCGGCGGCTGGTTCGTTTCCTCTGGCGAAAGCGCCTGCTCACGTGGTACTGCATCCGGCGAGAGTACCGGATCGGGGTGGGTCTCTTGTGGAGAGAGCGCACGCTCGGGAGGCACCGCGCTGGGGGCGAGCGCCGGTTCAGGATGGGTTTCCCCGGGCGATAGTGCAGGATCGGGACGCACTGCACCGTCACTCGTGTATGTTTGCGAATGCGCGTTTGACAGGCTGAGCAAGGCGAGCATGCCAGTCAGCATCGCCACCGATAGGCGTTGACGGTTCGACATCAATGTTATTTCCTCTTTGGCATAGCGCCGGGAATCCGGTAAGTACGGAGAACCCTTCCTTGGCGACTGTAGCGCGTGCCCAGCAAACGGTCAATGAGCAGAAGTCCACCGCCTTACCACCCATCACTTTTAATGTAATCTCTGACTACTATGGGCCAACACATTGAGAGACGATGGGCAAGACGAACAAATTAGCGGACGAGGTACGGCTTGGTCTGGAAGAGGCCCTCCCTGGGATGCGCAAGACGATCCTGAAAAAGTTGCCGTTGGCGGTGGCTGCGATGATCGAGGCGCGCACGCCGAACACGATGGAGTTGTCGACGCTGCTGCCGCTCGAGACGGAACGTGCGGACATGCGCGAGCAGTGGCTGCGTAGGTTGCTGACGAACCGGCTGATCGACAGTGGTGAGGTGCTCGAACCCTTCGGTCGTCGAGCACTTGAGCAAGCGGCGGCGGGAGGGCAGACGATTCTGCTGTCGATGGATCAGACCGACTTGGGCGATCGTTTCGCGGTGCTGACGATCAGTGTGCGCTGCGGTGATCGCTCTCTGCCGTTGGTGTGGCGGATCGAGGAAGGCGAGGCCAATATTGGCTTTGCCGGGCAGCAGGTGCTGCTGGAGCAGGTACGGGCCGGGTTGTCGGAAGGCGTGGCGGTGATGCTGCTGGCGGATCGATTTTACCCCTCTGTGGCCCTGTTCGAGTGGCTCATCGCGGCGGGCTGGCAGTATCGGCTGCGCCTGAAGGGGAACCTGTTGGTCGATATCGGTTGCGCTGACATCGGGACCACCGGCGAGCTAGCCGCCGGTGTGCGAGAGCGCTATGAGGGGAATGCGCGTCTGTTCGAAGCGGGTATCCCAACGGCCATTGGGGTGCTGCATGAGCCTGAACACCCCGAGCCCTGGATAATCGCCATGGATTGTCCGCCCAACCGGGCTGCGGTCCGGGACTACGGCTCGCGCTGGGCCATCGAACCCATGTTCTCGGACTTCAAGAGCCGCGGCTTTCGTTTGGAGGATACCAAGCTCGAAGCACCCAAGCGTCTCGATTGCCTGATTTTGATCATGGCGCTGGCCATGTACTGGTGTGTTCAATCCGGCCAAGAGGACGCCCGATGCAACCCCACTGCCACTGAAAAGAAAGCCCGTGAGCAGACCGATCCAAACCACTGGAGCGTCCGCAAAGCCTATCGCAGCGCGCTATCCTGGTTCAAACGCGGCCTCCGTCTCCTGTTGAGGCGCGCTGTCAGCGCACTGCCTCTGCCCAAGTTCTTCCAGGGGGCCGAAACCTGATAGGTGGTAAGAGTCCACCGCTGGCAGCCGATTCCCTCTGAAACGCAGGGCAATCGCTTATGAAAATGTCATTATGATAATAATGGTTAACCCTTATCTGCTGATGATCGACGTACTTGCTGACCATCCCCCGGGTCCACCAGGCCAACCAGGCCGATGCCGCAAGACCGCCGCGGACAACCGAAGCGATGGCCGGAGCAGGGAGGAGGGTTTCGCTGGGCAGGCAGGCGTACTGGGGGTAGATGCGGCGCCCGACGAAGAACTCGGCAGGGACGATGAGTTTTTCGGTCACATCCTCGCCGATCTGCTCCAGCGCCTGACCACATTGCCCAAAGGGGCAGGTTGATGGCTTGTGTAAGTGCTCAACACGGGGCAACTGCTCAGGAAAGGGCAGACGGCCGCCGCTTTCGCGTTTCAGCTTCTCGGTGGGTGGTTGATGCGGCCCCATTGCGGCTGCCTGGCGCGGTTCGTTCAGGCGGGCTTTGCAGGCAGCAAGGCCGGTGGCCCGGGTTTTGTCGAAGAGGTTCCGCTCGGCAGCGGCCATGGACTTGCTCTTAACGCCGCATTTTATACGCTGCAAAGAGGCCAGCCCGAGGGGCAACTTCTCGATCTTGGCATAGCGCCAGGGAACTGGTTTTGACCTGTTCGAGCAGCTCGCCAAGCCGCTTCTCTGCCCAGAACAGTTGTTTCGGCGAGGGAGAGAAGGGGGCAAGTCCGCTCGCTCAAACTACGACGAATGATACCCCAATTATTCATCATAAAGGATCGAAGTGACGGATTCTGCATGAGTTTTTCTCGAGAAGTCGAGTATCTAGATCTGCCCGTGGGCGGGTACAGGAGAGTCAGGATGTGGTCAGAGGCTGTGATCTTTTTACTTCTGCGCCACAATCGGCGCGACCGGACGCCGGCGCCAGCCTGGGGCGAAGCATGCTGAATGCATGTCTTGACTAGCGGTTCGGCCTGGATCTACCCTTTGTGCGCGCTTTTCCCCGGATTATCCTGCCGTTTGCGGTACGGCGGACGTTCCTGTCCCTAGGCCGACCAGTTCGGGTGCGAGGGTGGCGGCACGCATCACGTTGTGCGCCAGGGCGAACAGGAGCGCGACGCCCTTGACTCTCTTCAGACCACGGACCAGTAGGCGATTCAGGCCGCGGTTGCGTGCCAGCGCATTGACACATTCGGCCGTCGCCGCGCGATCCTTGTAGAGCGCCTTGGCCTCGTCGCTTTTCATACGTTCCCGCCATTGGGCCACCGCCGGGCTATCCTTGGCCTTCGGTTGGTGAACGTCCGTTTTCGGGTCCTTGGCTTTCGGCACCGGTGCGTAGACGGTGGTGCTTTCGGCAACCGCATCGATTTGTCCATGCCCCGGATAGCCGCCATCAACCAGCCAGTTCTCCGGGGTCTGACCGCAGCGCTCGCTGACTTGCTCGACCATGGGTGACAGCTGGCCCTGGTCAGTACCGGCGGTCACGACCTCGACGCCGAAGACCACCTGGCTTTCGGCGTCGGTGGCGAACTGAAGGTTGTACGCCGGCCGAAATCCTCCATCGCCCATCTTCATGATCGTCGCGTCGGCGTCGGTGGTTGAGCTCCGGGCCTCCTCCGGCTTCTTGCCATGCTTTTTCTTGATGGCTGCCAGTTCCGGCTGCCGGGCCAGCGCCGCTTCAATGCGCGCCTCCCGTTCGCTCACCGCACGCCGCTGCGCCGCTTGCTGGCGCGCGCTCTCGCCCGCGGGATCGTCTGCCTGCTGCGCCTTGAGCGTGGCGACCTGTTGTCGCGCCGCCTCCAGGCAGGCTTTGAGCCGCTCTTCCCGTCGGAACGAGGCGGCCCCGGCGCTGGCACGTACCCGCATCCCGTCCTGCGCTGCCGTCTTGAACTTGACCACCCCCGCGGCCATCAGACTCGCCACGTTATCGGTCAGCAGTTCGTCCAGCGCATCGCCTTCTTGACTGCGGAAGTCGGCCAAAGTGGGGTAATTCACCTGTACGCCACCACAGATCCACCGGTACGCGTCATGCGTCTGCGTCAGTCGGGCGATCCCACGGGCATGGCCAACACCTTCCAGTGTGGCGTAGAGCCACAGCGCATACAGAATCTCAGGGGCGATCGCCGCTCGTCCCACGCCACCCTCTACCGCTTTGATGCCAGCGTACAGCCCGCTCAGGTCCTGCCGCTCCACGTAGCCCCAGACAATCCGCGCCCGGTGCCCAGGCGGGACCAGCGATTCGAGATCGCTCGCCCGCAGTTCCAGTTGATTGCGGTTGGGCATCAGAACACGGGCCGAGGCCTTGGGCAGTACGGTTTTCGCACGCCCTTCGCCGCTTGGGTTGGCCGGCAGCGTCGCTCCATCGGGGAACATGGGTGGGCTCGTGGTCATGAGGGCGCAGCGCAGGAAATGACTTCGTCATTATACAGGGCGCGCCACGCTGGCGGGCAGACTTGGGAGAATATTTTCACAGCCTCTCAGGCCAACCTGTCGGCAATGGCTGGTGGCCAAGGGTGGATATTCTCCGGCGCTGCTGCAGCAATTCTCATGTTGACTCAAACAATGGAGCGAGTTCGCCAAAAGTCCCTTTCTGCCGGCCATGAGTGGAGTACACTCCTTGAATCTGGCTCTATTGCAGGTGCTCGGTAGGAGAACAGAAGGCCACCATTGCCAAAATGAGAATTGCTGGCGCTGCTGCGGTATCGCCCGGCGCTTTTCTCTACCAACCTATAATACAATGTGCTTTGCCCGGATGACGGAGGCTAACTGGCAGGTGCGCTTTCAGGTGTAGTTTTTGTTTCAGAAAAAGCGTATGAGCGTCTCTGCGTGCGGCCTGGCGGAAGCAGGACAATAGTCTGCTGTCTGGCGACACATGTCTTGCCCGGCCACTGGTCGGATCATGCCAGAAACGGAGGGTTCATAAGGGGGGTGCAAATGGTTTTGACACGCGGTATCCGGAAGCAAATTGTCGGCGTCCTGCTGAGCGCCCTAAGTCTGTCGGCCGTATTGCCGGCAGGCGCCCAGGAGAATGCGGACACGGTGAACCTATTCGATGGGCGGTGGCACTTCAGCCTCACTCCTTATGCCTGGACGCCTACCATCTATACATCGGCGACATTCAGTCCGCGCGGTCTCACTGACGGCGTGAGCGCAGACCTGCATAGCACGATTGGTGATTACTTCAGCAAGCTGTCGTTCGCGTTCTTCCTGGCTACAGAGGCGCGCAAGAGCGAGTGGTCGGTGTTCGCCGACTACATCTACCTGAAGTTGGCGGAGCAGGATTCGGGTGTCAAGCCCGTGTTTCGGCCCGGAGGTACGGGCGCGATTCCGTTTGACGCATCGATGGATCTGAAAGCCGACATTCTGACCCTCGGCGGCGGCTACACGGTGTGGCGGCAAGGCGCTTCCTATCTTGATGTTTTCGTCGGTACGCGCTACCTGCACATCACCAACTCGCTAGATTTTGGCCTTCCGGGTGGTGTGCGCCAGCGTGATGCGTCGGCTAGCATGAACAAGTGGGACGTCATTGGTGGTATCCGGGGGCAATTCGCCCTCAGCGAGGATGGCCGTTGGTTCATGCCCTACTACCTGGATCTCGGTGCCGGCTCGAACAACACGACCTGGCAGGCACTGGTCGGCGCGGGTTACCGCTACGGCTGGGGTGATGTGACACTCTCCGTACGCAATCTCAGCTACGACTTCACCGGCAGGGGGGACAGCGGTCTCGACGCACGCTTTACCGGCTTCGCGCTTGGCGCAACATTCAAGTTTTAAACATTTCATTACTTTCTCGGAAGGGAAGGAGGTTGGATGGGTATGCGTGAACTCTCACATTGGCTGGGTCGGGCCACCATCATCGTTGCATTGGCAATCAGTGGGGGCTCTGTATCTGCCCAGCAGGTCACCGGAGTTCTCGGTTCTCCAAGTGCGACGACATCGATCAGCGGGAATCAACTTCCCGCGCCCGACCCGAAATTCGGTGGAGTGATCAAGGATGACGCGCTGCAGTCCAAGCCTTGGTGGGCGCCACGCATCGTGCCCCCGAAAAACGCACCGAACGTGCTGCTGGTCATTACTGATGACGCCGGCTTCGGCGTCCCAAGCACCTTCGGCGGCGTGATTCCGACGCCGACGATGGACCGCATTGCCAGCGAGGGCCTGCGCTACAACCGCATGTTCTCGACGGCGCTGTGCTCACCGACGCGCGCCGCACTGATCACTGGTCGCAATCACCATTCGGCCGGCTTCGGCGTGATTTCCGAGCAGTCGACCGGCTACCCTGGCTATAACAGCATCATCGCCAAGGATAAGGCAACGATTGGTCGGATCCTGCTTGACAATGGCTATGCGACCTCCTGGTTCGGCAAGAACCACAATACACCGGCCTTCGCCGCAAGTCAGGCCGGTCCTTTCGACCAGTGGCCGACCGGCATGGGCTTCGAGTACTTCTACGGTTTCGTCGGCGGCGACGCCAACCAGTGGCAGCCGAACCTGTTTCGCAACACAACACAGATCTACCCGTTCGAGGGAAAGCCGGGTTGGAACCTCGTCACGGGGATGGCCGATGACGCCATCGACTACATGACGCGCGTTCACCAGATCCAGCCAGACAAGCCGATCTTCATCAAGTACGCCCCTGGCGCCACGCACGCACCGCATCACCCGACCAAGGAGTGGGTAGACAAGATCAGCGCGATGCATCTGTTTGACAAGGGCTGGAACATCCTGCGCGAACAGATCTTCGAAAACCAGAAACGGCTCGGCGTGATCCCTAAGGACACCAAGCTCGCACCTTGGCCGAAGGAAGTGCTCAAGGAATGGGACCAACTCACAGCGGATGAAAAGAAACTTTTTATCCGCCAGGTCGAAGTCTTTGCCGCTTACACTGCCTACAACGACCACGAAATTGGTCGTGTGATCCAGGCGTTCAAAGACTTGGGCAAACTTGACAACACACTGATCATCTATATCAACGGGGACAACGGCACGAGTGCCGAGGGCGGGCCCCTGGGGACACCGAACGAGGTTGCGTTCTTCAACGGTCTGAACCAGTTGCCCGTAGATGTGCAGATGAAGTTTTACGACGTCTGGGGAACCGAACAAACCTACAACCACATGTCGGCCGGCTGGTCCTGGGCTTTCGACACGCCGTTCTCGTGGTTCAAGCAGAACGCTTCTCAGCTCGGCGGCGTCAACCAGAACATGGTGGTGTCGTGGCCAGCGCGCATCAAGGACAAGGGCGGCTTGCGCGAGCAGTTCGTGCACGTCATCGATGTCGTGCCGACGATTCTCGAGGCAGCGGGCATTCGCGCGCCGGAGTTGGTCGACGGCATCAGACAGGCGCCGATCGAGGGCACCAGCTTCGCCTACACGTTCGACGCGACCAGCGCCAAGGCGCCGACCCGCCACAGGACACAGTATTTCGAGATGTTCGGCCAGTGGGCCTTGTACCACGACGGCTGGTTCCTTAGCACCAAGGTCAATCGTGCGCCCTGGGAGGCCTTCGGCCCGGCGAATCCTGACCCGCTGAACAATCAGGTGCTCGAACTGTTTGAGCTGAACAAGGACTTCAGCCAGAGTGAGAACGTTGCGGCCCAGTACCCGCAGAAGGTCAAGGAAATGAAATCGATGTTCATCGCCGAAGCGAAGAAGCATCAAGTCTTCCCGATGGATGCTTCGGTCGCTGCGCGCATCGTGGCTCCACGCCCGAACATCACCGCCGGGCGCAGCGAGTTTGTCTACACGCGACCGATGGTGGGTCTTCCGCAGGGTGACTCGCCGCTGCTGCTAAACACTTCCTACACTGTCACTGCCGACATTGAAGTGCCGCCAAGCGGCGCAGAGGGGATGATCCTGACTTCGGGCGGGCGCTTCGCCGGCTACGGCTTTTACCTGCTTAAGGGCAAGCCGGTGTGGCTGTGGAATATGGTCGACCTGGAGCGGCTCAAGTGGGAAGGCCCGGAAGCACTCACGCCTGGGCGACACACGCTTGAGTTCGATTTCAAATACGACGGTCTGGGTGCCGGCACGCTGGCCTTCAACAACTTCAGCGGAGTCGGTCGGTCCGGTACCGGTACGCTGAAGGTGGACGGCAAGGTCGTCGCCACCAAAACAATGCCCAGGACGCTGCCGATGATCCTGCAGTGGGACGAGAGCTTCGACATTGGTTCCGATACGCTGACCGGCGTGAACGACGTGGACTACAAACCGCCGTTCACCCTGACCGCAAAGCTCAACAAGCTGACGATCAAGGTCGACCGGCCACAGTTGTCATCCGAGGACATGAAGAAACTCGATACGGCCATGCGCAACAACAAGGTGAGCGAGTAGCCGGAACGATGCGGCTGACATCCTAATGCCAGCCGCATTGCAAATCGATTGGCCAATCATTTTTTCAAGGGTCGTCACCCATGCAGATCTTGATCGTACGTACCCTGGCCAGCGTCGCGCTTGTCATGGGTGTATTGGCGGAACCGGTTGCTGCACAGGGTACGACACCGCAAGTCAAGGCTGAAGCGCCGCATTCACAATCCGAGCCTGCTTTCAGTGCCCTGCCGGGGCGCTGGGTACGGCCGGACGGCGGCTATGTCATTACGATCAAAAGTGTTGATGCCCGCGGTAAACTGGACGCCGCCTACGCGAATCCGAACCCGTTGCCGTTTTCAAGGGCCGAGGCCGTACGCGACGGCAAGACCATCAGGCTCTTTTTTGAATTGCAGGCTGGTGGTTACAATGGATCCACCTACACGCTCAGTCACGACCCGGCGAATGACACCCTCAAGGGAGTCTACTACCAGGCGGTCATGCAGCAGAAGTTCGATGTCTATTTCACGCGCATCAAGCAATAGGGCAAGCAGAGAGATAGCCTTCTTGTTACACCAACCAATGAGGAGTGAGTTATGCACAAACGTTTCTGGTGGTTTGTCATCCTGCCAGCCGTTTTCGTCGCCAGCCTCAGCTTTGCACAATTCTCTATCCTCGACATGGTTGCCGACAAGGTGATCCAGAGATACCAGATGTCTACCTGCGAGCAGTTGTGGATGAAGAAAGACCAGCCAAAGTTAGCAGAGGAACAGCGCGTCATTGGACTGCTGCGCAGTGATCCGGCGATGCGGACCGAGTTTCTGAATCGGGTAGCGGCCCCAATCGCCAACAAGATGTTCGAATGTGGAATGATCCCGTAATGGTCGTGTTTCGCAGGGATTTTCAATGGGGAGACGACCAATGATGTATTACCCGTTTATCCGGCGTGTGGCGCTGCTCGCTGCCGGCCTTCTCTTGGCTGGCAGCTTGTAGGCGCAGCAGCCACCGGGCAAGCCCAAAGCAGCGAAGCCAGCCAGAACCTCAGTCAAAATCGTTGCGCCCAAGCCGGTTCTCGAGGAAAAGGCCATCGATTTGCTGAAGGCAATGGGCGAGCGCCTCGCTGCCGCAAGTTTGATGGCGTTCACTGCCGTCGTCACCTACGAGGCTCCGAGTCGCCCTGGCCCCGCTCTCGCCTATCCCAGCATCTCCGAAGTGCTGATGCAGCGACTCGACAAACTGCGGGTGATCACTCTCTGCCACGGCACGGCGTCAGAGTTCTACTACGACGGCAAGACAATGACCGACTACTCACCAGCCGAGAATCTCATCGCCGTCGCTGCCGCTCCGCCGACCCTCGATGCGGCACTCAAGGCTGCATTCGAGAGTGCCGCGATCTACTTTCCGTTTGCCGATGCGGTGCTCGCCGACACCTACAGGAACATTGCCGAGGGACAGACCAACGCCTTTTACATCGGCCTGTCGAAAGTCGTCGTCGGCACGGTTACCGACATGCTGGTGTACGTCAATGATGCGGTCTTCGTGCAGATCTGATCGGTGCTGATGACAAGCTGCCACGCATGCTGCGCGCCGTCTATCGTAGCGATCCGTTGCGCCTTCGTCATCAGATGGAGCTTACCAACTGGAAGCTTGATCCGGTCGTACCGGTAGCCGCCTTCGCCACGGCGAAGGCGGCTACGGCAGTGGCAATGGCCTTCTCCCATCCGGATGCCAAAGCTGCGGCGGCTCTGAAACCACCCGCAATACGCAAGCCAGCCAAAGTGCAATCCGACAATTCGCAGTAAGGAGTTAAGGAAGCGCTAATTTATTGACTTCAGTGTCGAGTGTTGGACTTGAAGGGTATTTTCATTTTGAAAAACGTCTTCGATTTATGAATATCGTCTCTTATGTCGCCGATTGACGCATCATCTTTACCTCTTTTCGCCATTTATTAGCATAGCCTTATACACAACTCATCTGACATCATAAATATCGTTATGAAACAATAAGTTACCGAATTTCATAAAAACCTGCTCGTTTGAGCATGTTTCATCTAAAAATCAACGATTTAGATCGCTTTTTTGGGCGTTGGTGTAGTATATTGGCATAATCCCAAGAGTCGCATCCCCTATGGCTATATTCCTGGTTTTCGGCAAGCACTCCCTCTTTTCCCGTCCTTTCTCATGCAGCAGGCGCAATTTGTCCTACCCGGACAGATTGCGGCATGCCCAGGTAGGTAAAGGTGTTGAGGATCGCGGCCCGGACATGAGCTTCAGTGACTTGCCGCTCGAAGGTCCGGGAGTACAGGCGGTCGCCCAGTTGCTTCAGCCGGTACATCATGTTCTCCGCAATGCTGCGCCGATGGTAGCCGCTCTCGTTCTTCCAGCCGCGGCTTCCCTTGGCCTCGATCTCCTGGAGGATCGCATCGCGGGGATGATTGTCTCCCCAAGCGACGGCCCCTTCCCGAGGAGGAAGGGTGGCACGAGCGCCCCGCTCGGCAATGGCCGCGTGGCAGCCGTGGCTGTCGTAGGCGCCATCGGCTGAGACTTGGGCGATCTCGCCTTCGACCTGGTCGAGCAGACCGGGCAGGATCTCGCTGTCGCCCCAGTCGGCGGTGGTCACTTCAATGCCGATGATGTCCTTGGTCGTTTCGTCTACGGCCAGGTGGATCTTGCGCCAGGTGCGCCGCTTGCCCACCCCGTGCTGGCGCACCTTCCATTCGCCTTCACCAAAAATCTTGAGCCCGGTCGAATCGACCACCACATGCGTCGGCCCCGGGCGCGGCCGGCGCGGAATCTGCACCGAAAGCTCTGCTGCCCGTCGCGACATATAGCTGTGGTCCGGTACCGGCAGGTCCAGGTGGCACAGGCGCATCAGCGACCTCACCAAGCCTTCCGTCGCCCGATACGGCAACTGGAACAGTCCTTTGATCGTCAGGCACGTCTGGAGGGCGATCTCCGAGTACCGCCCAGGGGTGCCGCGCCCCTCCGGGGGCGGCGGCGTCCAGCTGTCCCGAAGGCTTTCATCGTCGAACCAGATCGTCAGATTGCCGCGATTGACCAGCGCTCGGTCGTACTCCGACCAGTTCGTCACCCGATACCGCTGCTTTACGCCCACCTCGCCCGTGTCCGGCTTCACCCGCATGGCCATCTCACACACTCCTGTTGCCGCCAAACCCGGAACTCCGGGGTTCATGCTAATATACTACACCAACGCCGCTTTTTTGCTCATGCTGAATGAGTTGTGTATAAGGCTATGCTTTATTAGCCATTTTTGGTTCATCAGGACGCAATTTGGGCGCGAAGCGCAAAAATACGCTGCTTGGCGAGCACCAGATTGGCCAGTCCGAACAGGGTGTACAGTTGCGCCGTGTTCTTGGCCAGCCCCTTGTAAGCGCTCAGCAAAAAGTCATCCGATAATCGGAGCCGAAGCCGCCCAGAATTTTGTCGACGTTGGCCTCAAGTGTCGCAGCGTTCCTGGCTTTGAAGGCCATCCACTCGTACTTCATCTTGTGCCAGAGCTTCTCAACGCGGTTCAGTTCTGGGCTGTCAGGGGGCAAGAAGTGAAGCGTGAGTCCCTTCTGCTTCAGGAGAGCCAGCAGGGGCTGGATTTCCTTCGCTTTGTGGATGGAAGCATTGTCGAGAATCACCGTCAGTGGTCTGCCGACGCTTTCCAGAAGGAGGCCCAGGAAACCTCCAAGGAGCGCCGCGGTCGTGGTCTCCCAGAACTTGGCCGTGAACAACTCCCCCCTCGAGATCAACGCGGCCAGCACATTCAGGCGCTTTCCGCGCTCGGCCGGCATGAGATGAACCTTTCCTTTTTCTGTCCAGGCGCTCCGGTTGGGCTGCGCCTGCGCAAAGCCCGCTTCATCCAGGTAGGCCAGCGCCCTTTCACCAAGCTTGGATTTTTCAACCCATTCCTCGATTTCCGCCTGAACCTCCCGAAATGTGGCTTCGTCTCGTATTTTTAGGCTGTGCCGGCTCCTTTTCCAAACGTAACCCTTCTCTTTCAAGGCGCTCTGCACCAGCCACACCGACACCTGTACACCCTGTTCCTCTGACAGGCGGCTTCTCAACTGAGGGGCCGTATAGGCTTCGCCCTGTACCCAGGCGCAGAGCACCTGCTTGTGAGCTTCCGACAGTTTGCGCGGGGCGCCACTGCGCGGCAGGTCGCGCAGTCCGGCGAAGCCTCGAACCAGCCACGCGTCCCTGTGGCAGGCCACGGTTTCCTGGTGGATCTTTTGCTGGGTCACGACAGCGTCGATCGACAGTCCCTGATCGAGGAGAAGTACGGTCTGTGCTCGCCGACGTTCGCGCCAGTCGCTGCTGCGCTCCTCTATCTGCGTGAGTTGGCCGCGTTCCTCGTCGGTGAGCGTCAGCGTCTTGGCTTTGCGGGACAGGGCGAGGCTTCCGGGAGGTTGGGTGCCTGGAGGTTGGGTGGCAAGTATACCCGCATAAGTCGGATGAATTATCCGGAAGCGCTTACTACTTATGGGGTGGATGGGTGCTGTAGTACGGGTGGTTGGTTCATCGATGTCCTGAACCTGGTGGGTGGGGGCGGCCTGCAACGCACCCTCAACACGGGCTTGAGTGATCTGCATACCCAGGCGTTCGTGGACCTTCCCGAACCGGGGTCGCTCTCTGCAGGCGCTGGGCTTGCTCGGCATGGGTCTAAGGCAGCGCAGGAAGTCTTGATCGCTTCGGTCATCAAAAAGACCCCGCTGAAGCGGGGTCTTTTTTGGGCGCACGCACGCCGGCCTCAGGGCTTCAACGCCAGAGGGTCTTGATCAATGAGCAAGGCCAGGAAGTGGGGTTTCAGGGCATAAGGGCTCATCAACACAGGGGCGGAATAGGAAATGATCAGGATCATAGCCCAAGCAGCGCCCTGTCGTCGCCACCCCAGGGTGAAGGGGGTGCGAATAAACGTGTTCGTCGAAGTCCATTGTTCGATGGAAAAGGGTTGATATTGGTGATTGCCCCCGCGAGGGGGAGGGGCGTCTGTCGGTACCTCCCAACACATCTCGGGGCCATGATTTTGCAGGTCGCGAAGCAGGATTCCTCAGAGAGTGTCGATGAAGTCGGTCGGCAAGCTGACCGATTCCGTTCACAGCCAGATGCTCGATGTGCCGCTGTGCCAGGCGCTGGCGCTATCTGCCGGGAAGGCGAGGACCGCCGGATGAACCGAACGCGGTCTGGCAAGCCAGGTTATCGGAGTGTCGGATTTTTTTACACCTTGAGACCGCAGAACCTGGCCGGTCTTCACCGGGAGTTGCTCAATCTACTTAATTAATTGGACTATATTTTGTTTTCAGAGATATGGTCCAGAAATTGCTTGCTCGCTGGCATCGGGGGAACCGATTTTTTGATCCGGTGATAAGGAGACAATGATGATGCAAAAGACGACAAAGACTTGCGTACTTCTCGCTGGACTGGCCATTGCCTGGGCCAGCGCTCCAGCGAATTCTGCAATCCTCTACGGAACCACCGGCGTGGGCAGTGCGATCAGCACGCTGGTGAAAATTGATCCTGTCACGGGCGCGGTGACCACCATCGGCTCGGTCGGCTTCAGCGTCAACGGCCTGACTTGGGATGCAAGCACCAACACCCTGTACGGATCGGCCAGGAATGACGTCGGCTTGCTCAAAATCGATACGGCGACCGGAGCAGGTTCGCTCGTGGCCGGGAGTTTCGACAGCCCGGCGAGTGGCTGTTCTAGCCGCAATGTGCTGTTGGCTGCCAGTTCAGGCGGATCTTTGTTCGGTTGGTGCGATCCGTCCTCGGATGACCTGATGTCCATCGACAAGGTGACCGGCAAGGCGACCGTGGTGGGCGAATCCGGGGTGGGTACAGGTCTCCATGGCTTGGCTTTCGACAATAGCGACACCCTTTACATGCACAACTTCGACGGTTCGTATTACACGATGAATACGGCGACGGGTTTGGCAACTTTCCAGGGGTCAACTGGTTTGACTGCTCACCACGGTGATTTCAACCCCGATGACAACTTCTACTATGGGGTGGCAGGGTCCGGGGTCATCGATGTCCTGGACCTGGTGGGAGGCGGCGGCCTGCAAGGAACCCTCAGCACCGGCTTGGGTGATCTGCATACCCTGGCGTTCGTGGACCTTCCCGAACCGGGGTCGCTCTCTCTCCTGGCGCTGGGCTTGCTCGGAATGGGGCTGTGGCAGCGCAGGAAAAAATCTTGATCGCTTCGGTCATCGAAAAGACCCCGCTCAGGCGGGGTCTTTTTTTGGGCGAATGGACGCTGCCGGCCTCAGGGCTTCAACGCCCGAGGGTCTTGATCAGGGGCCTTGATTGATTGGATCAAAGTGGAAGAGAGGCGGCAGTCCCTGACCTGGTGGCTGACAGCGGCGACAGCGGTGTGACATAATCCCTGCACTTGCCTGCCGATGCGGGCCGAACTTCTTCGGATGATCCATCAATGCCGCAGACCTTGTACGAAAAACTTTGGCAGGACCACGTCGTCCATCAGGAAGCCGACGGGACCGCGCTGATCTATATCGATCGCCATCTGGTGCACGAAGTGACCAGCCCACAGGCCTTTGAGGGCCTTCAGCTGGCTGGCCGCAAGCCCTGGCGAACTTCTTCGATCGTCGCCACTGCCGATCACAACACGCCAACCGATCACTGGGATCGGGGCATCGAGGATCCCGTCTCGCGCCTGCAGGTCGAAACGCTGGACGCCAACATTCGGGCAGTCGGTGCGCTCGCCTATTTCCCGTTCAAGGATCCGCGCCAGGGAATCGTTCATGTCATCGGCCCGGAAAGTGGTGCGACCTTGCCGGGCATGACGGTCGTTTGCGGCGACTCGCACACCAGCACGCATGGCGCATTCGCGTGCATGGCGCACGGCATTGGCACCTCCGAGGTCGAACATGTGTTGGCCACACAGTGCCTGCTCCAGAAGCCGTCGAAAACCATGCTCGTGCAGGTGGACGGGAGGCTCGCCAAGGGGGTGACAGCGAAAGACGTGGCGCTGGCAATCATTGGTCAGATCGGTACTGCTGGTGGTACCGGTTATGCCATCGAGTTTGCCGGGAGCACGATCCGCAGCTTGTCGATGGAAGGCCGGATGACGCTTTGCAACATGGCCATCGAAGCCGGCGCACGCCTGGGTCTGGTGGCGGTCGACGAGGTCACCATCCATTATCTGCGTGGGCGTCCCTTTGCGCCAAAGGGAGCGCAGTGGGAACAGGCCGTCGCCATTTGGCGCGGCCTGCACAGCGATGCCGACGCTCGCTTTGATCGAGTTATCGAGATTGCGGCCACGGGTATTCGGCCGCAGGTGACCTGGGGGACTTCGCCGGAAATGGTGGTGCCGGTTGATGACTGCGTGCCGGATCCGGCCAATGAAGCAGATCCCGTCAGGCGTGAAGGCATGGAACGGGCGTTGCGCTACATGGGCTTGCGCCCCAGGCAGCCAATCAGGGAGATCAGACTCGACAAAATCTTCATCGGTTCGTGTACCAATTCTCGTATCGAGGACTTGCGGGCTGCCGCTGCGGTGGTTCAGGGCCGAACCATTGCCAGCAACATCCGGCTGGCTCTGGTGGTTCCGGGTTCGGGACTGGTCAAACAGCAGGCGGAGCAAGAAGGTTTGGACGAGATTTTTCTCGCTGCCGGTTTCGAGTGGCGAGAGCCCGGCTGTTCGATGTGTCTGGCGATGAATGCCGACCGCCTCGAGGCGGGTGAACGTTGTGCATCGACCTCGAACCGAAACTTCGAAGGGCGCCAGGGAGCGGGCGGGCGAACCCATCTGGTGAGTCCGGAAATGGCCGCTGCCGCGGCCATCGCCGGACATTTCTGTGATGTTGGCGATCTACTGGGTGGCGAGTAGACGATATGAACAGTCTGACCTGGAGGCTGCTGGTGATCGTTTCACTGAACTCGCTGTTGGCCTGCAATACGATACAAGGGCTGGGCAGAGATATTGAAAAAGGCGGCCAGGCCATCGAACGGGCTGCCAGGTAGGGCGCTCTGACAAGGAGGAGCATGAACAAGTTCGTTTGCCTCGAAGGATTGGTGGCGCCCCTCGATCGGGCCAATGTCGACACCGACGCCATTATTCCCAAGCAGTTTTTGAAGTCGATCAAACGTTCGGGTTTTGGCCCGAATCTGTTCGACGAATGGCGTTATCTCGATGTCGGCGAGCCTGGCAAGGAAGACTCGGTGCGGTTGCCCAACCCGGATTTCGTTCTCAATCAGCCCCGCTATCAGGGGGCGCAAATCCTGCTGACGCGCCAGAACTTCGGTTGCGGCAGTTCGCGAGAACATGCGCCCTGGGCGTTGCTCGACTTCGGCTTTCGCGCGCTGATTGGCGAGAGCTTTGCCGACATCTTTTACAACAACTGCTTCAAGAACGGTATTCTGCCGATCGTGTTGCCGGCCGCCGAAATCGATGCCCTGTTTGTGCTGGTCGAGGCCAATCCGGGCTGTCGGCTGCGGGTTGATCTCGAGCAGCAACAGGTGCGTCGTCCGGATGGCAAGCTGCTGCCGTTTGCCGTGGACTCTTTCCGGCGTGAATGCCTGCTTAACGGCTGGGATGATATCGGGCTGACTTTGCGCCATGCCGATCTGATCAGGGCTTTTGAAGATCAACGACGTATCGAGCAGCCCTGGTTGTTCGCCTGAGGAATCGGAAATGAAGATTTGTGTTCTTCCCGGAGACGGGATCGGCCCGGAAATCATCGCCGAAGCGGTGCGTGTTCTGCAGGCGCTCGAACTTGGTTGCGAGATGGAGGAAGGACTGCTCGGCGGATGCGCTGTTGATACGACCGGTGAACCCTACCCGCAGGCGACGCAAGCGCTGGCTCAGCAGGCCGACGCGGTGTTGCTCGGCGCCGTCGGTGGCCCGCAATGGGACAGCCTGCCGCGCGCGCAACGTCCGGAGCGAGGTCTGCTCGGCATTCGCCAGCAACTGGGCCTTTTTGCCAATCTGCGCCCGGCCGTCCTTTATCCGGAACTGGCCAATGCTTCGTCACTCAAACCCGAGGTGGTGGCCGGCCTGGACATCCTGATCGTTCGTGAGTTGACGGGCGACATTTATTTCGGGCAACCGCGCGGCATCGAGAGGCGTGTACTGGATGGTCGGCAGGAACGTTTCGCATTCAACACCATGCATTACAGCGAAAGCGAGATTCGCCGCATCGTACGAATTGCTTTCGAGGCAGCACGCAAGCGCAACCGGAAGCTGTGCTCGGTCGACAAGATGAACGTGCTCGAGACCACCCAGCTTTGGCGTGACGTGGCCAGTGAAACAGCGGCCGAGTATCCTGATGTCGAACTCAGCCACATGCTGGTCGACAATGCGGCGATGCAACTGGTGCGTAAACCTTTACAGTTCGACGTGCTGGTTACGGGTAACCTGTTCGGCGATATCCTGTCCGATGAAGCAGCGATGCTCACCGGTTCGATCGGCATGCTGCCGTCGGCTTCACTGGATGCGAACAACAAGGGCTTGTACGAGCCTTGTCACGGTTCGGCTCCGGATATCGCCGGTCGCGGTCTGGCCAATCCCCTGGCGACGATTCTCTCGGCAGCCATGATGTTGCGTTACACCTTTGCGCAGGAGTCAGCGGCCTTGCGTATTGAAAATGCGGTCAGGAAAGTGCTTGCGCAGGGTTACCGGACGGCTGACATACACGAGCCAGGGATGCAGAAGGTCGGTACACGCGCCATGGGCGATGCCGTGCTGGCGGCGCTTTGAATGGATGAGTTGATTGGAGGAACGCACGAATGAGGAAGCTTGGCCTGGTGGGATGGCGCGGCATGGTGGGATCGGTCCTGATGCAGCGGATGCTTGAAGAGGGTGATTTCGAACAGGTCGATCCGCTCTATTTCTCGACTTCATCAGTCGGAAGCAAGGCACCCGTGCTGGCCGGCAAGGATGCCGGAATCTTGCAGGACGCGATGTCAATCGAGGCTCTGAGCCGGATGGACCTGATCATCACCTGTCAGGGGGGCGACTACACCAAGGAAATTTTCCCTCGGCTGCGTGCCACCGGCTGGCAGGGTCACTGGATCGATGCGGCGTCCACCCTGCGCATGCACGACGACGCGGTGATCATTCTCGACCCGGTGAACCTCGACGTGATCAAGAACGCACTGGCCAGGGGCGGTCGTAACTGGATCGGCGGCAACTGCACGGTTTCGCTGATGCTGATGGGCATTGGTGGCCTGTTACGGCAGGATCTCGTGGAATGGGTCAGCGCCATGACCTATCAGGCAGCGTCCGGGGCCGGGGCACAGAACATGCGCGAACTGCTGGAACAGATGGGTGCGCTGCATGACGCAGTACGGGCAGAACTGGCCGATCCGGCTTCGGCGATTCTCGAGATTGATCGCAAGGTTGCACAGAGCATGCGCTCGCCGGATTTCCCGACCCGGAACTTCCGCAATACTGCTCTGGCCGGCAGCCTGATACCGTGGATCGATGTGCCGGTCGAGGGCGGTCAGTCGAAGGAGGAGTGGAAGGGGGGGGCCGAATGCAACAAGATCCTCGGTCGTCCGGCCTTTCGCACTCCGGGCAGCATTCCGGTCGATGGTCTGTGCGTGCGTATCGGCGCGATGCGTTGTCATGCGCAGGGTTTGACCATCAAGCTCAAGCGCGATGTGCCGTTGACTGAGCTGAGCGAGATCATTGCACAGGCCAATCCATGGGTGAAAGTGGTTCCCAATGAACGCGAGATTACCGAGCGGGAGCTGACGCCGGCCGCGGTCACCGGAACCCTGACCATCCCGGTGGGGCGTTTGCACAAGCTGGCAATGGGGCCGGAATATCTTGGCGCTTTCACGGTGGGGGACCAGTTGCTCTGGGGTGCGGCCGAGCCGCTTCGCCGAATGCTCCGTATTTTGATCGATGACTGATTGCATGACCGGGTACTGGAACCCGGTTTTTCGCTTTGTCGAGGCTTTTGAAACAGAAGAATGTTTAGCTTGCATGGCTAAGTTCATGATGTTATTTTAATTGTCGATGTGGACGCTCAGGGATGCGCCGTGGCCAAGAAAATGAATGACACAACCGCTAATTTCCGACTAAAAGCCTCGGCATGGGCAGTCGCATCGTCCCTGGCGCTGGCGGCTTTTCCTTTGGCCAGTGAAGCTGCCGGGCTTGGCAAGATCACCGTATTCTCCGCTCTCGGCCAGCCGTTACGCGCCGAGATGGAGGTCTTCGCAACCCGCGAGGAACTCTCGGGAATGAAGGCACAACTCGCTTCTCAGGAGGCCTTCAAACAAGCGGGCGTGGAGTATGCTCCGGCTTTGTCCGGAGTGACTCTGAGCCTCGACAAGCGCCCGAACGGCCAGCCGATCATCAGATTGACGTCAACCCGGCCGATCAACGAACCCTTCGTTGATTTGCTGCTTGAACTCAACTGGCCAACCGGTCGCCTGATTCGCGAGTACACCTTTCTGCTCGATCCGCCCGAGTTCGCTGCCAAGGCTGCTGCTGTGGCACCGGCAATCGTCAGGCCGCTTGCGGAGGCCAGGCCGCCGGTGGAAACACGGGCGCTGGAGGAGCGGTCGAGGAGCGCGCCCTCCAGGTTGCGGACCGGCGAGCCGGCGCAGCTGCCTGCGGACGGCACCACCTACGAAGTCAAGCGCGGGGAAACGCTGAGCAGGATCGCGAGTGATCTCCGGCCTGAGGGCGTTTCTCTGGACCAGATGCTGCTCGGGCTCTTCCAAGCCAATCAGAATGCGTTCGACGGTGGCGACATCAACCGTCTGAAGGCGGGCAAGATTCTTTCGATACCGGACAAAGCAACTCTGGAAGCCATTCCGAGGGGCGAGGCCAAGACCATTATTGCACAATCGTCGAACTGGGAGGCTTATCGTCGGAGACTTGCCACTGTTGCCGCGGATGCCCCTGGCAGGGAAGAAGGAGCCAGGCAAGCAGCCGGCAGAATCACCACCAGGGTTGAGGACCGTGCGGGACTTGCTGCCGAACCCAAGGATCAACTGAAAGTATCCAAAACCGATCTTCCCGGTACCAAACCCTTGTCTGCCTCCAAGCGTACAGACGAGGATCTGATTGCCAAGGAAAAGGCGCTCAAGGATGCCAACGAACGCTTGGCAAGCCTGGAAAGGAATGTTGCGGAATTGCAGCGGCTGGTGGAGCTGAAGAGCCAGAACCTGGCGGATCTGGAGCGACAGTCTGCCGCCAAGGCCGCGCCAGCAGCCGAAGTGAAGAAGGCGGAAGCCGCCACCCCGTCCGCGCCACTGCCGACTCCGGTGGCTGCGCCTCCAGCTCCAGCAGCCAGAGTGGAACCAGCGCCGGCAGCCACTCCTGCGCTTCCCGCGAAGCCCATGGAATCGCCGGTAGAGGTGAAACCAGCGGAAACCGTGGCCAAGCCCGAGGTCGTCACGCCCATGCCGGAAGCCGCCAAGGCAGAAGTGCCTCCGGTCGCGGCACCGCCCAAGCCGGTCGAGGTACCGAAAGCCAGGCCCGTTCCGCCGCCACCAGAGGAGCCCGGTTTTATTGAATGGTTGCTCAACAGTACAGCCTTCCTGGCAGCAGGGGGTGCCCTCATCGCGCTGCTCGCCGCTTACTGGCTCGCTAAACGTCGTCGCGCCGGTGACGGCGGGATGCCGCCTGATGACAGCAGTACCCTGGCGCCCGTGCAAAACAGCGTCGTACCAAAGTCGGTATTCCACACTACCGGCGGACAGACTGTTGATACTACCCATTCGGCACCGCAAACTGATTTCAGCCAGGCCGGTCCGGGCAGCATTGATACCGATGAAGTTGATCCGGTTGCTGAAGCTGATGTTTACATGGCGTACGGCCGTGACGCCCAAGCCGAGGAGATTCTTCTCGAGGCAAAACAGAAGGATCCCAGACGCTACGCCATCCATCTGAAGCTGCTTGAGATCTATGCGGGCCGCAAGGATCCCGGACCCTTTGGTGTGCTCGCCACTGAACTGTTCAACGCCACCGGCGGGGTCGGTGCGGATTGGGAGAAAGCAGTGGCGATGGGTCTCCAGCTTGATCCCGGGAATCCGCTCTTTGGCGCGGCCGGACAGACTGAAGTTCGTCCTGCCGATCCTGCAACTGCCGTCTTCGTTGCCCAGGAAACCTTCCAGAACACACTGACCAAGCCGGAGCTGAGCCAGGCGATGGCTGCTGCCGCGGGCGTAATCGCAGGGCGGGAGGAAGCGGCCTTGGCAGATGAGGCGCAGGAGGTAAGGCCAGAGCCGGTCGCTCTCGCGGATCTGGATTTCGACCTCGGACACAACGAACCCCGTGTAGCGACGCCCGACGTCGCTGACGATGCCTACCTTGAAGCCACGCTCGCCTACCCGAATCCTGCCAAAGGAGACACACTCGATTTTGATCTGGCTGCTTCCCTGCCGAATGCTCAGCTGCCTCCGGAGGAAGACATGCACGAGGTGCAACTGGTGGATGACGCCAGTTCGCTGGAGGTCACCATGCTGGTGGCTTCAGAATCGCAGCCGGGTGCCGGCCTTGATTTCGAGTTTGATCTGGGAGCCGATCTGTCTGAGGAAGCGACCGCAGATGAACGGACGCTGGCGCAAGCCCAGCCGGAACAGATCCTCGACATCGGATCAGCGGGTACCGAAGCGCTGGAGTTCGACATCGCGCTGACGGATTCTACCGTCCTCGGTGACGCCATGCAGCGTGCGGCATTTGACATGTCGGCGATCAACCTTGATCTGGCCAGCGACGATGCAGCCAGGGAGGCTCCCACGACGGTCGGCAGCGGTGCAAGCGATTCCTCCTTTGAGGAGGAGGAGGATACCCTGGTCAATCCTGGTTTTTCGATGGAAGTGACCGATACCGGGGTAGACTCGCCATTTGGTTCGCTGGTCGATATGACGATGGCTCCCGACATCACCTCCAGCGAAGAGGTGGCTACCAAGATCGACCTTGCCAAAGCCTATCAGGAAATGGGCGACCTGGAAGGGGCGCGTGAACTCTTGCAGGAAGTCGTCAATGAGGGCGATGCGGCACAGCGGGAAGTGGCGCTGAGTCTCCTTGGCGGAATACGCGAGTAGTTTGTGACCGTCCGGTCGTAGCACACCCTCCCCAGGGCAATCAGTCGTTTCCCGGACACGAAAGGTTGGAAGCTGCCGTGCATCCAAGCACCCGTCTGGTCGTCTGGTTCCTGGTGTTGGTGGCCATTCAAGGTCTCGATGGCTACCTGCTGATGGCGGTCCTGCTGATCTCACTGTTCTTCGGTGGACGGGCTCTGCGGCGTTGCGGACAACTCATTCGGGGTGCTCGCTGGCTGTTGCTGTCGATGTTTGTCATCCTTGCCTGGGGCAGTGCTGGCGATCCTGTTTGGACCGGCATGATGGCACCCAGTCACGAGGGGCTGGTGGATGCCTCGACGCATGTTGGACGTTTGCTGCTGGTGTTGATGGCGGTCGCGGTGCTGCGTGAGCGGATGCCCATGGCTGATCTGCTGACGGCCACACATCGCCTGCTCGAGCCGCTTCGTCGCTGCGGACTCGATACCGATCGTGGTCTTGTTCGGCTGTTATTGGTTTTGCACTATCTTGAGACGATGCCGCGGCCACGCGACTGGCGCCAGTTGCTTGAACCGCAGGCAAGTAGTGGTCACCGCGAAACATTCGAACTCACTGACCGCCGACTCTCCAGCCAGGACTACTGGATCATCATGGTTGCAGTCGCAGGGGGCCTCCCTCTCGTCTGCTATTGGCAGGCGTGAGCAATGCGAATTGCCCTGGCTGTCGAGTACGACGGTAGTGGTTTTCGCGGCTGGCAGAAGCAGCCGGGTGGGGGGACTGTTCAGGATGCCCTGCAGGATGCCTTGCAGCAGTTTGCCATGATGCCGGTACAGGTGGTTTGCGCCGGGCGTACCGATGCAGGTGTGCATGCGACCGGGCAGGTGGTGCATTTCGATACCGATCTTGATCGATCAATGTATGCCTGGGTGCGCGGAGCCAACACGTTCCTGCCGGCGGCGGTGGCCGTTCGTTGGGCGCAGGCCGTCGCTGGCGATTTTCATGCGCGCTCTTCGGCGTATGCCCGACATTACCGCTACCTGCTGATCAACCGGCCACATCGGACTGGTGCCTGGCACGGCCGAGTAGGTTGGTATCATCATCCGCTCAACCTGGCGAAGATGCAGGCGGCGGCGGAGAAGTTGCTCGGCGAGCGCGATTTTTCCGCTTTCCGTGCGGCCGAATGCCAAGCCAAATCGCCGGTGAAAATCATGCACCGAGCCGATATACGACGTTTCAACGATTTGCTGGTCTTTGATTTCGAGGCTTCCGCCTTCCTTCACCACATGGTGCGTAACCTGGTCGGCAGTCTGGTTGAAGTAGGTCAGGGCAAGCATCCGCCGGAATGGATCGCCGAGTTGCTGGCGAGGGGAGATCGCCGTCTGGCTGCACCGACCTTTGCTGCTGCCGGTTTGTATCTCACCACTGTCAGGTATCTACCGCACTGGGGTTTGCCGAGCAGCGATGGGACGCTGTTTCTGCCCTGCGGCCTGAACCTTTGAGGAAGAGCAGACCATCCTGCCGATGCAAGTACGTAGAACGGTCATGGCTGGAAGAACGAAACGGGCGGTTTTGTTGACGGAAGATCAGCGAACGATGCTGACGAAACTTGCGGGATCGAGGACGGCGTCGGTACGCGAGGTGGAACGCGCCAAGGTGCTGCTGGGTTACGCCAACGGGCGTCGATCAGTGACGTGATGCGGCGTGATGGCGTCGGACGCCCGATGATCTACCAATGCATCGACAAGGCCTAGGCCTTGGTGGGGGGAGGCTGGGTTGAAGGATGCCTATCCTCGTCCTTGGAAACCAGAGATCACGGATGAAGCCAAAGCTTGGGTCGTGCATATTGCCTGTACCAAGCCGAAGGATCATGGGCTGGCGGCCGAACTGTGAACGATTTTGGCGCTCGCGGGGTTTATCTCGGAACGTGCCGAGGCGGCGGGGTATCCCCGTGTCAACAGCGATTGAAAGCTGGCTCGGTTTTTGCTTTGCGACCGACTGATTCGTGCGGGGTTGGCATCGACAACGAGGTGGCGGCTGAATCTGGAATTTCGTTTGACATGGCAGTGGCTCCGATTGGTTGATCCGCACTGTCGAAAAACTGCCGGGTCAGTAAACGCAAAAAGCCACAACTCAGGGAGTCATGGCTTTCGATATCAGCGGCTGGAAGCAGCGCGTTTTCTGGCGCGTCGCGACTACGGTGCCATGCGCCGCAGTGTGATGCTAACTGGGTACCGCGGCTGGGCCAAGCAGTGAAAAAATTTTGGCTTTACGCATCGCCGGGCCAGGTTGTTTCAGTTTTCTTGGTATGCACGTTCAATTAACGCCTTGGCCTTTTCTAAGTCAGAGAGCTTGCGCAGCCATACCTCTAGCAGCCTGTCGGACTTTACCCTTGCCGCCCGCTGAATATGCTAAAATCATAGCCGTTCCAGGAACGGAGGTCCGGCATGTCCCATTTCATCGTCACCGATCGCAAGACCGACTACCTGCTGCCGCCGTCACTCGACGATTGGTTGAACGAGGATCATTTGGCGCGATTCATTGTGGAGGTGATCGACTCGCTTGATTTGTCGAAGCTGACGCGGCAGTACGCTGAACGGGGATCGAAGGCGTACCATCCGGCGACGCTGCTGGCCATTCTGGTCTATGGCTACGCGACGGGTATTTTCTCCAGCCGCAGGCTGGAGCAGGCGACCTACGATTCGGTCGCCTTTCGCTACATTGCCGCCGGCAGCCATCCCGATCACGACAGCCTGGCGACGTTCCGCCGGCGTTTTCTGGAGGAACTGAGCGACTTGTTCGTGCAGGTTCTGGAGATGGCCCGGGAGATGAAGCTGCTCAAACTGGGCAATGTCTGTCTTGACGGCACGAAGATTCAGGCCAACGCCTCCCGCCACCGTGCGCTTTCGCACGGCCACATTGAAAAGCTGGAAGCGCAACTCAAGGCGGAGGTGCAGGAACTGTTCGCGCTGGCCGAACAGGCGGATCAGGCGGAGGTTCCGGACGGCGTCAGCCTGCCGGAAGAAATCAAGCGCCGCGAAGATCGGCTGGTGGCGATGGCGGCGGCCAAGGCGAAGATTGCGGCGCGGGCCGAGGAGCGCTATCAGCGAGAGAAGGCGCAGTACGACGAGAAGAGGGCGCGGCGCAAGGCGAAAGAAGAAGAGACCGGCAGGAAGTGGGGGGGCAGAGTGCCCAAAGCCCCCGAGCCCGGCGTACGGGACAGTGACCAGATCAATCTGACCGACGAAGAATCGCGCATCATGCCGGTGGCCGGTGGCGGCTTCGAGCAGGCGTACAACGCCCAGGCGGCGGTTGATCCCGCGACCCTGCTGGTGGTGGCGGTCGGCGTGACGCAAGCCCCCAACGACAAGGAGCAGGTCGAGCCGATGCTGGCGACGCTCCAGGCGCAGGCCGATGGGCTGGGTTCCGTGCACGGGATGATCGCCGACACGGGCTTCTACAGCGAGAAGAACATCAAGGCGTGCGAGGCGGCCGGCATCGTCCCCTTGATCGCGGTGGCGCGCGACGAGCACCATCCTGGCTGGCGGGAGCGGCATAGCGAACCGGCCGCGCTACCGGAGAATGCGACACCCGTGCAGGCCATGTCGCATCGTTTGAAGACCAGAGCGGGGCGAGCGCTCTATGCGTTGCGCAAGCAGACCGTCGAGCCGGTCTTCGGCATCATCAAGTCGGTCATGGGCTTTCGCCAGTTTTCCTTGCGGGGTTGGCAGAAGGTCACCGGGGAATGGACGCTGGTCTGCCTGGCGTGGAATTTGAAGCGCATGGCCAAGTTGCGCCCGCAGTAGAGAAAAACGAGGAAAAAACCTCAAAAAGGCCGGAAAATCGACAAATTCCGGCCTTTTTCATGCCGAAAAGTAAAATTTGTCGGTTTCCCGGGCTCCAAGTCCGGCAGGCTGCTAGGTCACCCGTCCCCCAATGGCCGATATTGGTTACGTCGCGGGAAAATCCTTGCTCCAGTTCTACTGTCGTCGGGTCTAGCTTCAACGTCATGAAGATATGCGGATCGTGCTTCGATATCAGGGACATGCAGATGAAGTTTTTTAGACGGCGAAAAGCAACGTAAAGCTTCAGCGGCTTCTCGATGATGTCGTCCCCCTGGGCGAGAACGAAACTTCGCGTCTGCTCGAAAAGTGCCAATAGTTCGGGCGACGCGGTTGCGATTTGATCCGCATGCGTCTTCATGGCCAGAGTCGAAGCAGCTGGGGCCTTGGTCAGCTTATCACTGCTAGGGACATCGCTCTCGTATACGGTCTGGATACTCGCGGCACTTATACCGTTCACCAGTTCAAGCAAGAGCAAGTCATCGCCAAAGAGCTTGTAACGAATCAGCTCGATATTACGATTGATCTGTGCCACGGCATGTTCGTCGTACCGGGTGAAATCTGCTGCAATGCATAGAAGCCGCGTACCACTCCATTCGATCTTGTCCGCCTCCTCTTTGCCGAGCTTGTCCATCACCAGCAATCGAAAGTCGGCTTTATGGTCGAGAAGCCAGTCCAGATAGAACAATCCTTGGTTGATGACGTTTTCGTTGCTGTGGCGCTTGTACTCAATGATGACCGGACAGCCGTTCTCGTCTAACCCCAATGAGTCAATTCGGCCCCGATGCTTGGCACCGGTTTTGTACTCGGAAGCGAGGAATCGGACACCGAGAAATGTGTCCATTTGAGATTCGATCAGCTTCTGGAGAGTCTTTTCAATAGGTGCTGACTTACCCGCCAGCTCAGAGGCACTGGAATTCGAGTAGCGGAAGAGTTTTATGTCGCTCATATGCAAACTACGCCTCAAAGACTCTGGAGTTCGGCATGCCAGGAAGACATGCGTGCCAATTCTTGCAACGCCGCTGCCAAGATTCGATGTACTTCGTGATGTGGCTCGGCGTTCTGGAGCAAAAATTCTTCAATGAATTTGCATCGATTCTTAGACCAACCCGCACGAGCAAGCTGAGAATTGATGATCTCCATTCGCGTTTGTGATTCATTTCTCCCCTGCTGTGCCATTGCGACCCCTGGTAACACTCTGAAGATAAGCGCGGTTTCAACGCGCTTGGACTTCAATATTCTTCGATATTTTCGCGGGCAATGATATCAACATGGAGTGAGCGATCAACCTTGATTCCAGTAGCCTTCAAAATCGAAGGACAACTGCCGCTGATGCCGGATAGCCAGCAGATAAATCGCACCGCCGATCTGCGCGTAGAGCAGCAGGTAATCCTTGAGCACGTATTCGCGCAGCGCCTCCGGATCCGTGGTCAGCGCTAACAACTTTGCGCGTAGCGTCGCCAAGGCATTGGTAGTCTCGACGGAGCGCGGCTGCCGGAGCATGAACGGCCTGCCCATATCGGGGAAGCGTTCAAGGTTGGGAATCACCATTTCCAGCAGTTCATCGAGCAGACCATCGTAGGCCTGGGGCGCTTCGGTGTCGGTCAGGAAGCGCTTGATCTCTTCTAGATTGCGCTCGAAGTTGGCAGTGAATTTGACGACGGGCTTTTTCGCCACGCGCAGCACCTGAACCGTCAGGCGCTACGCTTGCGTTTCAGGGCGGTGATGGCGCTGCGGGCATCTTTGACCTTGCCGGCAGCCACATCATCGAGGCCTTTGCCAGTCTCGTCGATCAGCAGCAAGTGGATACGCTCGCGCTCCAACTGGTGGTAGTAGTCCAGCCGTTGCGCATCGATCAGGGCGATATAGCTTTCCCCATTCTTGGTGATGATTTTCTCGGCACCGCCTTTGACCTCTTCGGCCAGCTCAGAGAAGTTGGCGCGGGCGTGCGAGAGGGGGATAACGTCGCTTGCAGCAATTCCCATGGTTGCCTCCTCGGCTGCACAGGATGTGCAGTATTTTGTACATCATACGCTTAGGCGGCCGGGGGCGAAAGTGAAACCTGCGAGGAGTGTCGGGGCGCATAGTCGGGGAAACAACGGAATGCAGACTCGCCGGGAGGGGTGGCCAAGGAATGGGGGCTGGTCGAGCAGACCCTGCGTCATGGGGGGAAGGCAGCGGCGAAGGGGACGCCCAACGGGGTGGGCAACCGGAGGATGACGCCCGAAGAGAGGAAACTGCCGCGGCTGCAAGCCGAGGGCGGGCGACTCAAGCGGGCGCTTGAAATCGTAATGAAAGCGGCGGCGTCCTTCACGAAGGATGCCTGGTGAAGTCCGCCTGGATTGACGTGCTTCGGCGAGAGTTCGGGGGGAACGGTGCGCGGCCTTGAAGGGGAGTATCCGCGGTGACCGGGCCTGGAAGTGGGGTGGGTGGCGCAGCGCCAGCCACGGACGGACCCGCAGAGGCGGGCGCTGATCCCGGCCATCCCTGCCGAACTCCAGGGCGCCGATGGCTGCCCACGCAAGGGGTGCGAAGGGCGAAGGCGTGGTTTCCCGGCGAGCCAGGAGCGGATCGAGCGGGGGAGGCGCGAGAACGGGCTTCACGCCCGTCACCCGCGCCGCGACCAGGTGACGACGGATTCGCGCCACGCCCGGCCGGTGGCCGAGAACCGGTGGGCTCGCCAGAGCATCCCCACGGCACCCCATCCGCTCGGGACCTCGGACATCCCGTCTTGGTGGACGGAGGAAGGCGGGCGGTACCCGGCCATCGTGCTGGATTGGTTCCACCGGGAAGTCGTGGGCGGGTCACTCAAGCCCCGCATGACGGCAGAACTCGGGACGGACGCCCTGACCATGGCGGGGTTCCGCCGCCGGCCGGCCCCGGGTCTGAGGCATCACGCCGACCGCGGCAGCCCGTACGCCAGCCCTGCGTTTCGGGATCCGCTCAAGGAGTACGGCATGGTCTGTTCGATGAGCCGCCAGGGCAATGGCGGGGATCACGCGCCCACCGAGAGCGGGTTCAACCGCTTCAAGCATGGGTGGGGACATGGCGTACGTCCTGCCAGCCCTGCCGCCATGAAGGCCACCCGCTTTGAAGACATCGAGGTGGTTTACAATCGGAAACGCCAGCCGTCGAGCCTGGGCTACCTGTCGCCGGTTCAGTTCATGGAACAGTGGCTCGGCAGGCAGAATCAGGAAAAACAGGTCGCAGGAACACCACCCTTGGGAAGACGAATAACCGAGGGAAGCTCAGTGTGCTTGGGTGGTAAGCCCTTAACTTTTCGGATTGATTTACTGTGACACGAGTCAAGATCTGCGGACTGACCCGCATCGAGGACCTGCACTTTGCTGTGCACGCGGGAGCTGATGCACTGGGTCTGGTGTTCTACCCGCCGAGTCCGCGTTGCGTCGATCTGACGACGGCGGCGAGGCTGGCTCGCGCCGTGCCGCCCTTTGTCAGCGTGGTCGGCCTGTTCGTCAATGCGGAGCCGGCCGTGCTGCGTTCAACCCTGGCGACCGTGCCGATCCACCTGCTGCAATTCCACGGTGATGAGGATGAGGCCTATTGCCGACAGTTCGATCGACCTTACATCAAGGCAGCGCGCGTCAGGCCGGGAATGGATTTGGTACAATACGCGGCTGCTTTTCCTTCGGCACAGGCCATCCTTCTCGACGCCTTTGTCGACGGTTACGGCGGCGGCGGCAGGGTTTTCGATTGGTCGCTGGTCCCGCCGTCGCTGGGCAAGCCGCTGATCCTCTCCGGTGGGCTGGATTCGGATAACGTCGGAGAAGCGGTGCGCCGTCTTCGACCGGCGGCGGTCGATGTTTCGACGGGTGTCGAGGCAAGCAAGGGAATCAAGGATGCCGAAAAGATGCGTGCCTTTGTCACCGCCGTGCGGGTGGCAGAATCGATGAGTGGCGATTGATGCGGCAGGGTCTGATGAGATTGTTCATGCGCAGAAAAACGGGGGGTCGGACGCGGACTTGCTGGCGATACTACCTGGCCAAACATACCTGAGGAGCGACGGTCGGATTGTTTTCGCAGAGGTAGTGCACACTGTCCCAACCTGTCGCAAGGAGAATTTTGATGGCCGAGCATGACTACGATTTGCCCGACGCCAGAGGCCATTTTGGCCCCTACGGTGGCATCTTCGTTGCCGAGACCCTGATCGCGGCGCTTGATGAACTCAAGGAGGCGTATGCCGCCGCGCAGCGGGATCCGCGGTTCGTCTCCGAATTCGATGATGAACTCAAACATTATGTGGGCCGGCCAAGTCCGGTCTATTTCGCCAGACGCTGGTCCGAAGTCCTCGGCGGTGCCCGGATTTACCTGAAGCGCGAGGATTTGAACCATACCGGCGCACACAAGATCAACAACTGCATCGGTCAGGCCCTGCTGGCGCGGCGCATGCGGAAGCCGCGCGTCATCGCTGAAACGGGTGCCGGCCAGCATGGCGTGGCGACGGCCACCGTGGCCGCGCGCTATGGCATGGAGTGCGTGGTTTACATGGGCTCGGAAGACATCCGGCGGCAGGCAGCCAATGTGTATCGCATGAAACTGCTGGGGGCCGTGGTGGTGCCGGTGGACAGCGGTTCCAGGACGCTCAAGGATGCCTTGAATGAAGCGATGCGCGACTGGGTGACCAACGTCTCCGACACTTTCTACATCATCGGTACGGTGGCTGGTCCGCATCCCTATCCGATGCTGGTACGCGACTTCCAGTCGGTCATCGGCCGCGAGTCGATCGCGCAGATGCAGGAGCAGTGCGGTCGCCAGCCCGATGCCGTGATTGCCTGTGTGGGCGGTGGCTCGAATGCGATGGGGATCTTTTATCCCTACATTCCGCTCGCCGGGGTGCGTCTGATCGGCGTTGAGGCGGCGGGCGAGGGGATTGCCACGGGACATCATGCCGCCTCATTGACGGCGGGTCGTCCCGGTGTATTGCACGGTAACCGAACCTATCTGCTGCAGGATGAGAACGGCCAGATCACCGAGACGCACTCGATTTCGGCGGGTCTCGATTATCCGGGGGTTGGCCCTGAGCACGCCTGGCTCAAGGATAGTGGTCGCGCCGAGTACGTCAGCATCAGTGATGCCGAGGCACTGCAGGCTTTTCATGACCTGTGTCGTCTTGAAGGCATCATTCCGGCGCTGGAGTCGAGCCATGCCCTGGCGTATGCGACCCGGCTGGCACCGACCCTGGCAAAGGACCAGATCCTGCTGGTCAACCTCTCCGGTCGTGGTGACAAGGACATGCACACCGTTGCCGATCGCTCAGGGATCAAATTCTGACCATGACAAAAATACAGGCTGTATTCGAGCGCCTGCAGGCGCAGGGGCGCAAGGCCCTGATCCCGTTCATCACTGCCGGCGACCCCGATCCGGCATTGACCGTGCCCTTGCTGCATGCCTTGGTCAGGGCCGGTGCCGACATCATTGAACTGGGCGTGCCTTTCTCGGACCCGATGGCCGATGGACCGACCATCCAGCGGGCTTCCGAGCGGGCTCTGGCGAAAGGCGTCAGCCTGCGCCAGGTGCTCGAACTGGTCGAGAGCTTTCGCGTCGACGACCCGCAGACTCCGATAGTGTTGATGGGTTACGCCAACCCGATCGAGTCGATGGGCGTCGGGACCTTCGCCAAAGCCGCCTCCGCTGCCGGGGTGGATGGCGTTCTGGTGGTCGATTATCCACCCGAGGAAGGGATCGAGTTTGCCCGCATCCTGCACCGCCATGACCTCGATCCGATCTTCCTGTTGGCGCCGACTTCGAGCGATGCACGGGTCTCGCAGGTGGGTGCCCTGGCCAGCGGCTACATCTATTATGTCTCGTTGAAAGGGGTTACCGGTTCCGCAGCCTTGGACGTCACGGCCGTCGCCGCGCGCCTTCCGGAAATCCGGGCACGCACCGGTGTTCCGGTGGGGGTCGGTTTCGGGATTCGTGACGCAGCGACGGCTGCCGCGGTGGCAGCGATCGCCGACGCCGTGGTGGTCGGCAGCCGGATCATTGAAGAAATCGAGCAATCGCCACCCGATCAGGCCTGCGCAAGGGTGCTCGCCCTGGTCACCGACATTCGGCGCGGGATGGATACGGTAATGAATGCTCCGGGAGGAACGACATGGGCTCACTGAACAAACTGCTGCCGCCAAAAATCAAACGCAATGACAACGGTGTCGCACGCCGATCATCATTGCCCGAGGGCCTGTGGAGCAAGTGTCCGGCCTGTGAGGCGGTGCTCTATGCGACCGATCTGGCGAGCAACTGCAATGTCTGCCCCAAGTGTGGTCATCACAAGCGTCTGGAGTCGCGGGCACGTATCGATCTCTTGCTTGACGTCGATGGACGTTCCGAGATCGGTTCGGAGGTACTGCCGGTCGATTCGCTGTCGTTCAAGGACAGTCGTCGCTATCCGGATCGTTTGCAGGATGCTGCCGAGGCCACCGGCGAGACCGACGCACTGATTGTCCTGAGCGGTTCGATCCATACCTTGCCGGTGATCCTCGCCGTTTTCGAGTTCGACTTCATGGGCGGTTCGATGGGGTCGGTGCTTGGCGAACGCTTCGTGCGTGGCGTCCAGGCCGCGATCGAACAGGAGCGGCCGTTCATTTGTGTCACCGCTTCGGGAGGTGCACGAATGCAGGAGGGGCTGTTTTCGCTGATGCAGATGGCCAAGACGACGGCCATATTGACCCGCCTTTCACAAGCCAGACTGCCTTTCATCTCGATTCTGACGGATCCGACGATGGGCGGGGTGTCGGCATCCTTCGCCTTCCTCGGCGATGTGGTGATTGCCGAACCCGGCGCCCTGATCGGCTTCGCCGGTCCGCGCGTCATCGAGCAGACCGTTCGTGAAACTCTGCCGGAAGGTTTCCAGCGATCTGAGTTCCTGCTTGAAAAAGGGGCGATCGACATGATCGTCGACCGCCGGGAGATGAAGGTGCGGGTTGCCGGCTTGCTGGCATTGTTGAAGAAGTGGCCGGCATTGCCGTGAGCGGCTTGGTGTGAGCAAAGGGGAAGGCAGGGCATCGGCGATCCCTGAGCACACGCTGGAACGCTGGCTGGCGCAGCTCGAAAGCCTCCACCCGCGCGGGCAGGCGGGAATCGAGTTGGGGCTGGAACGAGTCCAGCGCGTCAAGCGGGAATTGGGCCGGCATCCGCAATGTCCACTGGTCACCGTCGGCGGCACCAACGGCAAGGGTTCGACCTGCGCCTACCTTGAAGCGATCTACCATTTCGCCGGTTACCGCGTGGGTTGCTACACTTCGCCGCATCTGCTGAAGTACAACGAGCGGGTGCGTGTTGATCGGATCCCGGTAGACGACGTCGGGCTATGTGAGGCCTTTGCCCGCGTTGAGGCGGCGCGACAGGCCGCTGGCGATGTCGCACTGACGTATTTCGAGTTTGGTACTTTGGCCGCCATCGAGGTTTTCCGTGTCCGCGAGGTCGAAGTGATGATTCTCGAAGTTGGGCTGGGTGGCCGCCTCGATGCAGTCAATGCCTATGATCCCGATTGCGCCGTGGTGACCAGTGTCGCGCTCGATCATACCGACTGGCTCGGTTCGACACGCGAGGCCATTGGTTTCGAGAAGGCCGGCATCTTTCGTGCGAGCAGACCGGCAGTATGCGCGGATCCGGAACCGCCGCAATCGCTGCTGTCACATGCGCAGGCCATTGGCGCCGACCTGTACCTGCTGGGTCGTGATTTCGGTCATTTCGGTGAGCGGTTGCAATGGACCTTCTGGCGGAATGGTGGCCGGCGCCGGAGTGGCCTCGCGAATCCTGGTTTGCGCGGCGCCTGCCAGCTGCGCAATGCCTCGGCCGCTCTTTTCGTCGTCGACCTGCTTGGACAGCGCTTACCGGTTTCGATGCAGGCGATCCGGAGCGGGCTGATCGAACCGGATTTGCCGGGGCGTTTCCAGGTGTTGCCGGGTCGTCCGGCGATTGTCCTCGATGTGGCACACAATCCCCAGGCGGTGGGCGTCCTGGCAGACAACCTGGGCGACATGGCTTTCTCCAGCAGGACGATTGCCGTTGTCGGAATGCTTGCCGACAAGGACATCGCCGGTTCGCTGGCGCCCTTGGCCGGCAAGGTGGATACCTGGCTACTGGCCGACCTCGATGTGCCACGTGGCGCATCGGCGGTCGTCCTGGCTGCGGCCGTCAGCAGCGCCGGCCTCGGCGGTCGTGTCGAGTGTTTTGCCTCACCGCGGCAAGCCTTCGCGCGTTCTGCAGAGTTGGCCGAGGAAAATGGTAGAATCATCGTTTTTGGATCGTTCTACACGGTCGCGGCCGTCATGCACAGCATGCAACATGGTCGCTGATCAAAGCGACGCGAGTGGATTCCAGCGATGACCGAATCACCTGATCCGCAACTTCAGCTCAAGAAACGGGCTCGTCGCCGCCTCGTGGGCGCGGTCGCGTTCGCGGGACTGGCTGCCGTGATCCTGCCCATGGTCCTGGACGAGGAGCCGAAGCAGCTGGTGCAGGATGTACCGATACGCATTCCTGGTCAGGAGCCGTTGCTTTCCCAACCCAAGGATCTGGCAGCCAGGGCAGCCGCACCTGCCGTCAGTGGCGAGCCGCAGAAAGCCATGCCATCTGGCGGCGCGACTGAGCAGTCGCCAGTGGCCGTTCCGATCGCCAAGCCGGCCGCTAATCCCGCCACTGTCCCGGCCAGGTCGATCGAGAAAAGCGGCGACAAGGCTGCCAAAGTCGCCCAAGCGCCAGAGAAAGTACCCGAGAAAGCCGCTGAAAAGAAAGTCGTCAAGCCGGCGGAGAAAATGCCGGAGAAAACGGTCGACAAGAAACCCGTGAAACTGGCGGAGACATCGCCGGACAAGGCGGCCAAAACCGGTAAACCTGTTGAAAAGACGATCGAGAAGACGCCTGAGAAACCGGTCGAAAAGGTGCCCGAAAAGCCGATTGAAAAGAAAGTCGAAAAGAAGGTCGAAAAAACTGCCGACAAGCTGCCTGCGGAAAAGGCGATCGAGAAGCCGGTTGAAAAACCGCCTGAAAAAGCACCGGTCAAGAAGGTTGACAAGCCCGCCGAGAAGACGCCAGAGACCGCTTCCGAAGAGGCCGGCAAATCGCCTTCCGACGATCACTCGCATTCTGCTCCAGCCGGCAAGCCCCCTGAATCGGCAGCGGCAAAATCTGGCGGGCAACGGGTGATCCTGATCGGGGCCTTCACCAACCCAGATAACGCCAAACAGTTGCAGAGCAAGATCAGCGCAGCCGGAGTCAATAGCTATACCGAGATTCTTGATTCGCCCGATGGCAAGAAAACGCGTGTGCGCGCCGGTCCTTTCCCGAATCGGGAAGCCGCTGAAAAGGCGCTCGAACAACTGCAGAAAATTGGCGTCACTGGGGTCGTCGCCGGCAGGCAATGACAGTCTTTGATTACCTGGTCCTGTTGATCGTCGCAGCTTCCCTGTTGCTAGGCGTGTGGCGTGGCGTGGTCGGCGAGATCATCGCCCTGGTGGCTTGGGTGCTGGCTTTCTTTGCTGCGAAGTGGTGGGGAGCACTGCTTGCGAACGGGTTTGCGACGGCCATTGCTGACCCGACGTTACGCATCGTGGCCGGCTGGGTAACTGTGTTCATGGCCACGCTGGTGCTCATGGCACTGCTTCGCCTGGCCGTGCGTCGCCTGATCAAGGCGCTGGGAATGACGCTGAGTGATCGCCTTCTGGGAGTGATCTTCGGTGTTGCCCGTGGCCTGGTGATCGTATTGATCCTGGTTGCCGTTGGCGGCATGACGGCGTTGCCGAAAGAGAAGTGGTGGAGTGAGGCGTATTTCGCTGCCCCGCTTGAAACGGCCGTTCTGGCCAGCAAGTCCTGGTTGCCATCCGACGTGGCGAAACGAATCAGGTTTGGGTAGGGAACAAGACTATGTGCGGAATTCTCGGGGTTGTTGCAACCACGCCGGTCAACCAGCTGCTTTATGATGGGCTGATGGTCCTGCAGCATCGCGGTCAAGACGCTGCCGGCATCGTCACCGCCGAAGACGATGCGTTTCATATGCACAAAGGATCGGGGCTGGTCCGCGACGTATTTCGTACCCGAAACATGCGGGCTCTGCCGGGCAACATGGGGATTGCCCATTGCCGCTACCCGACCGCCGGTTCAGCTTTCGACGCGGCTCTCTCGCAACCATTCTATGTGAACTCGCCGTTCGGGATCGTTCTTGGACACAACGGCAACCTGACCAATGCGGAACAACTCAAGGAAGAGATGTTCTGTCAGGATCTGCGACACATCAATACCGGTTCGGATTCAGAGGTACTGCTGAACACACTGGCACACGAGCTGCAGGCAACCGCCAAGGGATGTTGGCTGGATCTCGACACCATCTTTGCTGCGGTGGCGGCGGTGCATCGCCGTTGCCGGGGGGCCTATGCGGTGGTGGCGATGATCGCCGGTCACGGCCTGCTTGCGTTCCGCGATCCATTCGGGATTCGGCCGCTGGTATTCGGTTTCAACGAGACCCCCGAGGGTACCGAGTACCTGTTTGCCTCCGAATCGGTCGCGCTCGATACCCTGGGTTTTCAGGTCCTTCGCGATGTCGACCCCGGCGAGGCGATCTTCATCGATCTCGATCACCATTTGCATCAGCGCCAGTGTGCGCAGCATGCGGCACTGTCCCCCTGCATTTTCGAATTCGTCTATCTGGCGCGGCCGGACTCGGTGATCGACGGAGTTTCAGTTTATGAAGCACGCTTGAACATGGGCGAACATCTCGCTGACAAACTGCTCAAGCACATTCCCTACGACCAGATCGACGTGGTCATCCCGATTCCCGATTCGAGTCGCCCGTCGGCGATGCAGCTGGCACAGCGCATCGGCGTTCCGTACCGCGAAGGATTTGTCAAGAACCGCTACATCGGCCGCACGTTCATCATGCCGGGCCAGGCAACGCGGGCGCGCTCGGTGCGCCAGAAACTGAACACCGTGGCGCAGGAATTCAAGGGCAAGCGGGTCCTGCTGGTCGATGATTCGATCGTGCGCGGCACGACCAGCCGCGAGATCGTCGAGATGGCTCGCGCTGCCGGTGCGTTGAAGGTTTTCTTCGCATCCGCTTCTCCACCGGTGCGTTACCCGAATGTTTATGGAATCGACATGCCGACGCGTAGCGAGCTGATTGCGACCGGCCGTACCGGCGAGCAGATTGCTCGTGAAATCGGTGCCGATGCCTTGGTCTATCAGGATCTGGACGCACTGAAGGCCTCGATCCGTGAATTGAAACCGTCGCTTTGCCATTTCGATACCTCGTGTTTCGATGGCTGCTATGTGACCGGCGACGTCAGCACGGAATATCTGACGGCTATCGAGATGGCCCGCGCGGGCCACCAAAAAACGACCAAGGAAGAGCGCTGGGCGTCGAAACAGTTGCATCTCAACCTGCTGTCGGCTGGCTGAGCGCGATGGAGAACACGATGGAGAGCAAGCGAGGATATTCCCTGGAGACGCTGGCTGTGCGCGCGGGTCAGGAACGTAGCCAATTCAACGAGCACAGTGAAGCGCTCTACCTGACCTCGAGTTTTGTCTTCAACACGGCTGCAGAGGCTGCAGCCCGTTTTTCAGGCGAGGAAGAAGGCAATGTGTACTCGCGCTTCACCAACCCGACGGTCGCGGTCTTTCAGGATCGTCTCGCCGCTCTGGAAGGCGCAGAGGCGTGCATAGCCACTGCCTCCGGGATGTCGGCGATCCTTTCGCTGGTGATGGCGCTGTGCAGCAGCGGCGATCACATCGTCGCCTCGACGGGTTTGTTCGGTGCCACCCAGCAGTTGCTCGGAACCATCATGCCGCGCTTCGGGATCCAGACCAGCTTTGTCGCCCAGACCGATGTCACCGCCTGGCATGCCGCGATGCGGCCGGAAACGAAGCTGTTCTTCCTTGAAACCCCGTCGAATCCGCTGACCGAGATCGCTGATATCGCTGCTCTGGTCGGCATTGCGCACGCGCAGGGCGTGCTGGTGGCGGTCGATAACTGTTTCTGTACGCCGATTCTCCAGCGTCCGCTCGATCTCGGCGCGGATCTGGTCGTTCATTCGGCGACCAAATTTCTCGATGGACAGGGTCGGGTTCTCGGTGGCGCGGTCGCCGGGCCAAAGCCACTGACCGATGAAGTGTTCAAGTTCCTGCGTACCGCTGGCCCGACACTTTCCGCATTCAACGCCTGGGTGTTGCTGAAAGGCATGGAGACGCTGCAGATCCGCCTCGAAGCACAAACGTCAAAGGCCTTGCAGCTCGCGCGGTGGCTGGAAGATCATCCGCGGGTAGCGCGCGTCTACTATCCCGGCCTGCCGTCTCACCCGCAGTTCGAACTCGCGCAAGGCCAGCAGAAAAGCGGGGGGGCCATCGTCTCCTTCGAAGTCAAGGGCGCCCGTGCAGAAGCCTGGAAAATCGTCGATAGCTGCCGGCTTTTGTCGATCACGGCCAACCTCGGCGACACCAAAACCACGCTGACGCACCCCGCCTCGACCACGCACGGCCGCATCACGCCGGAGCAGCGGGCAGCGGCTGGAATCACCGAGGGCTTGCTGCGCATCGCGGTGGGTCTCGAAGACGTGCTGGATCTGCAGAAGGACCTTGAAACGGGCCTGTCGTTGATCTAGCCGTCTCTGGCGAACTGACCAGGACAGGCCTTCTCTATACGGCTTTGCCGTGGCGGCTGGTCCGCCAGATGGGGCGATCCGTGCTCCCGGCGATCAGGACGGGTTTTTCGCGAGCCGAAAACCGAGGTCGGAGGCCCGGTAGGATGCGGCGTACTTCTGTCGTGCGGCGGAGCGGGCATAAGCCGGGCCGCTGCTCCAGCTACCTCCGCGAATCACCCGCTGCGCGCAATCGCCAGAGGTGCGTGCCTTGCCATCAAGCGGCGCGCCGCTGTGGTTCGGGTTCCAGCAGTCCTGCGTCCATTCCCAGACATTGCCGATCATGTCATACAGGCTGAAGCCGTTGCGGCCAAAATAGCCGCCACTGCTGCTGTAGGCCTGAGCATCGCTGCAATTATGGGTGACCGGCCAGGCCAGCAGCTTCTTCAGCGTTTCATCGGCGACGTTGGCATTGCGGCAGGTACGGCTCGGAGGCTGGTCGGGATCCGTTCCCTTGTTGGACTGGAACACGCGGGCAAAGAAGTTGCCGGTATCGCTCCACGGGCGTGGCGTGACGCTGCCGCCACGCGCGGCATATTCCCATTCAGCCTCGCTTGGCAGCCGGTACCCGGCAGCACCGCCGTTGAGCCAGGCGATATAGGCCTGCGTGTCATTCCAGCTGACGCAAACGACCGGATGACTGTCGGTCTGAGCAAAGCCCGGAGAACGCCAGTTGGCGCTACGTTCGATGACGAAATCGCCACCATTGTGGGCAACGTGACAGCCAGGGCTGCGGCCCGGACGTTCGGCCTCGGTCAGGTAAGCCGTGGCCTCGACAAATTTTCGGAACTGTCCGACGGTGACTTCGTAGTAGGCGAGTTCGAAGTTCCCGATCCTGACGTTGTGCTGCGGACGAGCGGCTTCGTCGGCTTCGGGGTTGTCGGTGACATCATCGGCTGCGGCGCCCATCGGGTAATCGCCCGCCGACAGACGCGCCAGGCTCAGTTCGCCAATCGCGGCCTGACGGATTTCGTCCTGTTTCTTCTTCTCGGGCCGTTCGGTTGGGGTCTTGCGGTCGTCTGTCGGTCGTTGCTGGTCTCGCATGCCCAGTTTGCCTTGCGCAATGCGTGCCGCTTCCTCCTTGCGCATCTTCTTAAGCGCTGCCTGAGCGAGAGCGACATAGCTCCCTCGGGGGTACTCGGTGAGATAACTCTGGTAAGATTCTTCGCTGTTGATCTGTTGGGCTTTCTCCCAGGCCTGTTTTTCCGCCTGCACCTGCAATTCCTTTTCCTGTGCTGCCAGCCGTTTCAGTTCTGCACGCGCCAGCGGTGCATACTTGCCGCGCGGAAATTCCTTGAGATAGGTTTCGTAGTAGTCGCGGTTTCCCGCCGCCTGAACCTGTTGCCATAAAGCCGTATCCCGGTCCTCCGGCGGCGCAAGCTCGCTTTTCACGCGCGGCGGCGGCTGCGGTTGCTGCGGTTGCGGCTGACCCTGCGCGGCCAGGCCGGCAAGTTTGACGCGGGCAGCTGCGGCATAAACGCCCTTTGGATACTCGTTGAGATAGGCCTGGTACGCCGCCGCGGTATTGGCCGCTTCCGCTGCCTGCCAGGCCGCTGTGTCGGCGTCGGCCGGCGCCGACTGGATATTGATCTGCGTGGGTCCGCTGATGATGAAGTAGAAGTCGCCGGTCAGACTGCCTTCCATCCAGGGCTCCTGTTTGCCCTTGGTCGCGTTCTTGACGCGCACCGTCACACGCTTGAGCGCCTGCTCGATCGGCACCCCTTTCTCTTCGATTTGTGCCAGCAACGCGGCGGTATAGGTGCCATTGACGCCGTCGCCATCCTCGGCAACGCTGCCGGGCCGTGTGGCGTAGTGGATGAGCGTGCCGCTCGGTGCCTGGATGCGCGCCAGACCGGCACCCGCGCCCGAGCGGAAGCTGCGGGTGAAAGGGTTATTGCGGCAGGCGTCGAGCAGCACGAGGTTAACCCCGGCTTTTGAGTCCTCCATGGTGTTGAGGACCGTATTGACGTTCAGACTCTGGTGCGGAACATCCTCTTCGCTGGAAATTTCGGCGTCGACGGCCGGCAGGTAGTTCTCGCCGCGAATCTGCAGGCCGTGGCCAGCGTAGAAGAAAAGCGCGATAGAACCCGGCTTGAGCTTGCTGCGGAATTCACGCAGTGCGCCACCGATGTCGCGTGCCTTCATGTTCTCGCGAATGATCACGTCAAAGTCCATCTTCTTCAGCTTGTCGCGCATCGCCCGCGCGTCATTGACGGGGTTCTTGAGGGGCGAGTGGGCGTAACTTGAATTGCCGATCACCAGGGCGACGCGATGTTCATTTGACCTCGGCGAAGGCTCCTGGGCAAGGAGTGACAGCGGAAAACCGAGTGCCACACCGATCAGGACGCGAGCGAACAGGTTGAAACGCATGGGTAGTGCCTCGTGAGCAGTGGAACGAACCAGGTTCTCAAGATTACCAGAGTCTGATGGCGCAATGGCCGGATCCGCAGTGTTCACGTGCGATGAGCATGAATAAGACGCGTATTTTCACGGCAATTCTTCTGCACGACGGAAGATCGGAGATAAGATTCGAGGAAGGCAATCGGGCTGCGTGAGGACGAAATGGAGGGGCTGGATGGCTTATCAGGAAAGCTTTGATGTCCGCACCCGCGGGCGCGGCAGTATCGAGATTACCGCCGAGGTGGCCGGTATCGTTCGCGCTTCCGGCTTGTCGACCGGCATCGCGCATGTTTTTGTCCAGCATACGAGCTGTTCGTTGATGATTACCGAGAACGCCGACCCCTCGGTGCGCCGCGACCTGGAAACCTTGGCCGCCCGCTGGGCGCCCGACGGCGACCCAGCTTATCTGCACGATGACGAGGGCGACGACGACATGGCAGCGCATGCACGCAACATCCTCACCGGCAGCTCGGTGAGCGTCCCGATCGGCAAGGGCGAGCTACGCCTCGGGACCTGGCAGGGGATCTATCTCTGGGAACACCGGACCCTGGCGCATCGGCGCAGCATCGTGGTGACGGTCCTGGCCTGAAGGTGAAAGCGCTGGCCTGCCGCTACAGGATTGTTGCTACACTTCGGGGCTTGATCTGGCCATTACAACAGGAGCAGCAATGAAAATCGGATTCATTGGTCTGGGTATCATGGGGCGCCCGATGGCGCTGAACCTCTTGCACGGAGGGCACCAGCTTACCGTCTGGGCGCGGCGTGCGGAGTCGATGCAGCCTGTGCTGGACGCCGGTGCCGATGCGGCGGCCAGTCCTGCCGAGGTGGCCAAGGGGGTCGATGTGGTGATCTCGATGGTTGCCGATGCGCCCGATGTCGAACAGGTGATGCTCGGCGAACGGGGGGTGGCGAGTGCCGGCAGAAGTGATCTGATCGCTGTCGACATGAGCACCATTCGGCCGGCAGCCGCGCGCGACATCGGCGCGCGCCTGCTCGCGCAGGGCATCGATTTTCTTGACGCGCCGGTCTCCGGAGGCGAGGTCGGCGCCATTGCCGGCACACTGTCGATCATGGTTGGCGGCACGGTGAGCGCTTTCGATCGCGCGCGACCGGCGTTTGCCTGCATGGGCAGGAACATCGTGCATGTCGGCGATGCGGGGGCCGGACAGGTGGCCAAGGCGGCCAACCAGATCGTCACCGGCGTCGGTGTGCTGACCGTCGCCGAGGCGCTCAATTTCGCGGCCAGGAGCGGCGTCGACCCAGCCAGGGTGCGCGAAGCGCTGCTGGGCGGTTTCGCCTATTCAAAGATTCTCGAGAATCATGGCCAACGCATGCTGGACCGCAACTTTAAACCGGGTTTCAAGTCCTGGATGCATCAGAAGGACATGAACATCGTCATGCAGAGTGCGCACGAACTGGGCCTGTGCCTGCCGGTGTCGGCGGCGACGGCACAGATGTATAACGCGATGGTCGGTTCGGGACTGGGCGAGGAGGACTCGATTGCCATTCTCAAGCTGCTCGAGCGACTGTCCGGAGGCGAGGGAGGCTCCTGATGCGGCTCGGTTTCATTGGCCTCGGTGTGATGGGTCGGCCGATGGCGCTGCATCTGCTGCATGCCGGGCATCAGGTCGCGGTCTGGGCACGGCGTCCCGCCTCCTGCCAGCCCTTGCTGGCGGCTGGAGCACTGCACTGCGCATCGGCGGCGGCCGTCGCCGGATACGCCGAGGTGGTATTCACGATGGTCACCGCCGGTACCGATGTCGAGCACCTGACGCTCAGCGCGGATGGCCTGCTGGCGGGATTCGCTCCGGGTTCGATCCTGGTGGACATGAGCACCATCGCGCCGCAAACGGCACGCTCGCTGGCCGAGCGTCTGTCCCGCTCAGGCGTCGACATGCTCGACGCGCCGGTTTCCGGTGGTGAGCAGGGAGCGATCGCGGCGACGCTGGCGATCATGGTCGGCGGCAAGGCAGCGGTGCTCGAACGAGTGCGTCCCCTGTTCGCACTGCTCGGCAGATCGGTCGTGCATGTCGGCGAGCACGGCGCCGGACAAGTCGCCAAGGTGTGCAATCAGATGCTGATGGTCGCGGCGATTCAGGCCGTGGCCGAGGCGCTGCACCTGAGCCGCGCCGCCGGTGCCGATCCGGCCAGGGTGCGACAGGCGCTGGCTGGCGGTTCGGCTGGCAGCCGGGTGCTGGAAGTGATGGGCGGGAGAATGGTCGATCGGGATTTCGTTGCCGGGGTCGAGGCTCGCCTGCATCACAAGGATTACCGCATCGTCATCGGCGAAGCCTATCGTCTTGGAATTCCCCTGCCGGTTGCCGCGCAGGTCGATCAGCAACTCAATGCCCTGATGGCAATGGGCTGGGGGCGTGCGGATACGGCGTCGTTATTGCGGGTTCTGGAAGCCGGCGGCCAGTGCTCATGAGAAGCTGTCTGGCGATCGTGTCGATCGCCCTGTTGAGCGCTTGTGCCGGCCTCGGAGGCTTTTCACAAAAGCCCGAGGTCAGCGTTGCCGGCCTGAATCTGGTGCAACTGGGCCTGTTCGAACAACGTTTCTTGCTCAAACTGCGAATCCAGAATCCGAACGATGTGGAATTGCCGATCAATGGGCTGAACTTCGAGATCGAGCTCAATGGGCAAGCGTTCATCAAGGGCCTGTCGGACAAGGCGGTCAGCGTCCCGCGCTTTGGCGAAGCGGTACTCGAGGTGATGGCCACCAGTACGCTGGGCAGCGCCCTGAAACAGCTCCGCGACTTGCAGAAGGGCGGCCGGGAGCGGGTCGACTACCGGATCGTCGGGCGCATCAACGTGTCCGGTTTAGGCAATGTGCCCTTCGAACGGCGCGGCGATCTGCAGATGCCGGCGGTCGACCATTCACCCCGGAAGTCGCTACCTCCCGGTTCGGACCGGACCTGACGAATGTGAAAATCGCGTCAGCGACTCACGATCGGTCGGAGGCGCCCGGAAAAATCATGACCATTAGCGCAGGGAAATGATCACCTTGTCCCACCCGGAACCTTCGTCCTCGCCCTTTTCGTCGCGTTGACAGGCCAGTGCCGCCAGCCGCGCTTCCAGTGCCGTAATCGATTCTCCCGTCAACTGAAACTTGCGGCGGTCAATGCCACAGCGGCGTTCCGCCATCCCGGCTGGTGGGCCAGAATTCGTTTGCCGGCGATCTACGCTTGTCTGCGCACGCATGCTTAACTCCTTGGAAACATCCCTGGACAGGAGGCTTTCGCTGCTTTCGGCAACGCAGTCCATGGACCCTGCCGGTGGCCATTATCCGGAATACCTACTTTCGATGTCAATGCGTAAAGTGCCTCTGCGCGCCCCGATGATTGTCTGTAACTAATTAAGTTAATGATATTTTTGGTCATTGGCCGAAGCCTGGGCGCTGGCTGCCGGCGTCCTCGGAGGCGGCTGCGAGCCGTTCGGTAGCCGGCCGAATGCAGGTGCTCCCGGACTCTGGCACCAGTTTCAATCCTGCCGGCAGGGACTCGCCGAAAGCGCGGCGTTGGTCGGCCTTGTCGAGTTCGACGACGCTTTGCACCTGCCTGATCCAGGTGGCGCTGGCATTGATCGCCGCCAGGCGCGCGAGAACCACGCTGCGGATGTCGTCCGGCAGGTCGCGCGCACGATCACCGGTCCGGCGGGCGATTTGCGTTGCCGCGAAAGCGGCGGGTTCGACCTTTTTCCAGTCCAGCGCCAGCAGGGATTGCAGCCAGCGGCTGGCAACCTCCGCCGGGATGACCTGGTGAGCGCTGCCATAGAGCGATTGGCGAGCGCCGATACGGCCGATTGCCCACCAGCCGAGTGTTTTCTCCGGGCTCTTGCGCAAGCGTTCGAGCAGCCATTCACCGACTTCGAGCTTGCATTCAACAGGTAGTCGTTCCAGCGAGGCGACAAGGCGCAGCATGTCGTCGTGACTGCCGGCGATGGTCGCGGCGAGGCGACTGCGGCTCTTCGTCGGCTCGGCACGTAGCCAGGGACCGAGTTCGGCCAGGAGCTGGTTCTGGACGGCAGCCGGCAGGCCGCCCGCCGCGCGTCGCCAGAGGATCCACCATTCCGACCAGTTCTGGCTCTCGTTCACATACTGGATTCCCTGCGGGAACAAGTCGCAGAGTTGCTCGACCCGCCACTCGTCGAGCGCGTAGCCGAGGCCGGGGCGTAGGCAGAAACCGGCCAGATTGAGCCACAGGCGTTCGTGTTCCGGCGACCGCCGGCGGCGCCGCGCGCGCTGCAACAGGACATCGAAGAGGGCGCGCAGCAGCGGCATCTCCCAGTCCTCGCGCTTGCCGAGCAGATGCTCGATCTGGCCGCGCAGGCGACGCACCTCCTTGTTGTCGAGCGCTTGCGAACTGGCCCCGAAAATGCGCTCGATACATTGCACTGCGTCAGCGAAACGTGCCGGCAGGACTGTCGACGACACCGCGGTATGGCCATCGTCGCCACGCAACTGAAATTCGAGCAACCAGCGGCGGGCGGCATCGTCAACACCGACGCAGTGGATTTCAAGGGTGCCGACCTCGGTCATGGCGGTGCTCAGTTGTACCCGCACTTCGCGCTGATTGCTGCCAGCGAGCGCCTGTACGACCGTGGCGATGGGCGGCAGGCGAACGAAATCATCGTCGTCGAGCAAGGTGATTTCGCCCGGCCGATAAGCATTGTCGGCAACCGACGACGCGAGGTGAAATCGTACCGGCTGGCCGAGGCGTAAACTGAAGATGCGTTCGGGCAGCCGGATTTCGTGGCCTTCTTCCGTACCGCGCGGCAGCAGGCAGATGCCGCGCCGCTGCTGTCCCTGCTCATCGAGAAGCAGAAAGTAACTGCGTGCCGATCCGCCACCGATTCGCCGACCCTGTTCCTGACGGATCAGCGCGTAGGCTACCGCACCACGGGCCACGGCGACATCAGGGTTATCATTGTGCAGCAGGCGCAACGCCGCGCCGCGCCATTCGCCAAGGGTGTCCTGCAGACGTTCGGCAAGGGCATCGGCACGGAATACGCCGCCGTTGAACAGCAGCGTATCCGGTACCGGCAGGCCGGGTTCGCCGTTTGGGTCGGCGGTGTCGCCGAGTGCCTGGCGCGCAGCCTGCGCGTGTCGTCTGAGGAAGGCGGCGACATGGCGTGTAATCGCCGGGTCGGCGGGGTAGGGCAGCCCAAATTCGACGATCGCAGCATGTCGCTGCTGAACGGGCGCATCGGGCGGCACGCGCGGGAAGAAGCCGTCGACAATCACTTGCAGGACTTCATCGCGCTTCAGTTCGACCGTTCGTGCGCCGCCGATCAGACGCGAACCGCCGCCGAGCAAGGTCAGTTGTACCGCCTCGGAGGCGCCGGCGGCCAGGAGCTGTTCCTTGGCCACCCGGCAGCGCGCCGTCAGTTGCGAAAAGCGCGGCGCTGACAGGCGGCCTTCGCTGGCTGGCAAGCGCGACTCGACGAGGTGGGCGAGCGCGAGATCCATATTGTCACCGCCGAGCATCAGGTGGTCGCCGACACCAATGCGGGTGAGTACCGGCTGGCCGTCCTGGATGGCCACCTGGATCAGTGTCAGATCGGTGGTGCCGCCGCCGACGTCGCAGACCATCAGCAGCCGCGTTGCCGCAAGTTCTTCGGCAAGACTCTGCTGGTGACGGAACAGCCAGTCGTAGAAAGCCGCTTGTGGTTCCTCGAGCAGGCGAAGATTGGCCAGGCCGGCTTGCCGCGCGGCTTCGATGGTCAGTGCGCGCGCACCTTCGTCAAAGGAGGCTGGGACGGTCAGAATCACCTGCTGCTGTTCGAGTGGCGCTTTGGGAAAACGGTGCTGCCAGGCGGCCCGAACATGCGCAAGATAGCTCGCGCTGGCCAGCACCGGCGAGACCTTGGCGACCTCCTCTGCGGCACCCCAAGGCAGAATCGGCGCCAGGCGATCGACCGCGGCGTGTGACAGCCAGCTCTTGGCGCTGGCGACCAGCCGACCGGGAACCTGCGCCCCGAGATCGAGTGCCAGCCGGCCGGTGACCACCGGCGCGCCGCCTTCCCCGTTTACCCACGGCAGTTGCAGATCACCCGGGCTGATTTCCCCGGCTGCCGGATGAAAACGCACCGACGGCAGCAACGGCCGCGCGGCCACCTGGCCGGGACCGACCAGTTGCTCGATCTCGAACAGCTCGACTTGCCGCTTGCCGGGCGCGCTGTAAGCGACGACCGTGTTGCTGGTTCCCAGATCGATTCCGACGATGTATGGTTTTCTCATGGTCTTTATGGCTTCTTTCAGGGCAGCACCCTGCCATCGCGACTGATCACCCGCTGGTGGCTGTAATCGGCGGCCGCCGGTCGGTTGACGGTACCGCGCGCCAGCAGGTAATCGACGAAGGTTTGCGTGTAGTTGAGATAGGTGTTCACGCTGTGGCCGGCCTGATGGATCCTGCCGAGCGTCGTATAACCGTCGCTGCCGGTAGCGAGGTAATCGCTGGTCACCAGGGTATAGCTGCCGTGTGGATCGATTGCCTGCCAGGTTTCGCTGCCCTTGCGCTGCACCTCGATGGCACTGAAGCGGCGGCCACGCGGCTGCGAAAGATCGAGCTGCCAGCGCAGGCCGGCGGCGTAGGGGTGGGAGCCGTCCGATCCGCCCCGGTCGAGGTAGTTGCCGACGGCATCTTCGAGCACCTCCACGATCTGGCTGCCACTGAGCTGCAGTTCGAAAAGCACGTTGCTGTAAGGCAGCACCGTGTAGGCGGTGTTGAAACTGACTTCGCCCTGCGGCAGCGCGCCGCGGATGCCGCCACCGTTCTGCAGGGCGATGTCGGCGAGCCTGCTCGCCTGCCGGTAAGCGATGGCGACGGCCTGTGCGATGTCGCTGCCGCGCGCCAGGGTGTTGGCCTGTTCGCAGCCGGCGACGCCACTGCTGCGGTTGGTCGATTCGCCGGGTACGCGCACCAGGCACAGCGATTCGCTGGCGATACCGATCTGCTGTTTTTTCAGGTCTTCGAGGCGGTCGGCAAAGCGGGCGAGGGTGGCTTGTGCGGGTGGGTCGGCGGTGACCACGCGCGCGCCGCCGGGTCCCTGCAACGCGTTGACGATGCGTGCGCGCGTGGCCGCGTCGACGGCAACGAAAGTGCCACTGGCATCCTTCTGCCGGAAATCGTCGCCGATCGGCAGAGTCACCTCGCCGCGACAGCTCTCGACGCGTCCTTGCGCATCGAAGCGAACCTGCAGCAGGCCGAAAGCCTTGGCGTATTCCCAGGCCTGGCCGATACAGACGGGGTCGCCGTCGCGGTTGCGGACGACCGTCGGGTAGGGGCCGGACGAAGCGTCGATTCCGATCGCCGAAAAATCGCCGAGCAAGGTATGCGAGTCGCCACCGATGATCACGTCCACTTCGCTGAGCTGCGCGGCCATCGCCAGGTCGGCTGCGTAGCCCTGGTGGGTAAGCAGAATGATGTGGCGGATGCCCTGCGCACGCAGTCGGTCGATGTATTTTTGCGCACTGGCGACCTCGTCTGCGAAGCGCGTGCTCGCTAGCGGTCGCGAGGAATTCATCGTCTTGCCGCGCACCTCGATGCCGATGATGCCGACGGTGACGTTGCCGAATGACTTGAGCAGATAGGGGTTCAGATAATCATGGGCGGCGACCGGCGAGAGCGGGGTGCCGATCGCCGCTTCGACATTGGCGGCGAGAACGGTGGTCCGGCAGGGGCCGCTGCGCAAGTCATCGAGAAAGCGCTGCAGGCCGGCGTCGCCTTCGTCGAACTCGTGGTTGCCGAGTTCGAAAGCATCGAAGCAGACGCTGTTCATCAGCGCCGCATCGGCCTCCCCCTGGTAAAGGGTATGGTAGAGGGTGCCGGTGATCGCATCGCCGGCATGCAGCTTCAACAGGTTCGGCAGACCCTGGCTGGTTTTGAACAGTGTCGTCAGACGCGGGAAACCGCCGGCCTCGACGCGCGTCGACACGCCGTCGAGGCTGATCTCGAAGTCTGGAATGGCATCGAGGTGCGAATGGTGGTCGTTGATGTGCGCGATATGGATTTCGAGGGCGCTGGTCGGGAGTGGGGCGGAAAGCGGTGCAGTCTGGCAGGCACTTAAGGAAAGTGCCAGGGCGAGCAGGCTGGCCGAGCAGGAGATCAGCATTGGGCGCATGCGGGCGGCTCCGGGGGCAGGTTGAGCGAGTGGGCGAGTGTCGCATACACCGGCGCACCGCAGCAATGCGCTAGCCATCGCCAGATGAGCTGGCAGCAGGGGTCCTGCGCGGCATTTGAGAATGCTATTGAAGCTGCTAGACTGGATTTTGGTCTGCCAACGAGGGTAGCCATCGATCGTTGTTTCCGGTGCCAGCATGCACCACTTTTTGAGGAGTGAAGGACATGGGTTTGTTTGATTTCGTCAAGGAAGCAGGCGAGAAGCTTTTTCATGCCAAGGATACCGAAGCGGCATCGGCCGAACTGGCCGGTGCTCCCGATGACGAAGCAGCCAAGGCGCGCCTCGACGAGCTGAACCGTACCGCAGCGGACGCGATCGAGGCCTACATCAACACCCAGAACCTGCCGGTGACCGGCCTGACGGTCACTTTTGACGGCGCAAGCGGAACGGCGACGGTCTTCGGAGTCGCCGGCGACCAGACCAGCAAGGAGAAAATCCTCCTCTGCTGCGGCAACGTTACCGGTGTATCGCAGGTCAACGACATGCTGTCGGTTGATCAGAGCGAACCCGAAGCGACCTTCTACACCGTCGTCGCCGGCGACAATCTGTCGAAGATCGCCAAACGGCACTACGACAACGCCAACAAGTACCCGCTGATCTTCGAAGCCAACAAGCCGATGTTGACTCACCCGGACAAAATCTATCCCGGACAGGTGCTGCGCATTCCCCCGGAGTAATTTCAGATGGCCTGACTACCGGGCCAGAGCGTGCAGTCCTTGATAACCGACATAGAAGCCGACCAGCAGGATCAGCATGCCCGAGAAGTAGGGTGCCTTGCGGGCGAACTCCCCGAAGCCGCCCCAGCGCGTGACAACATGTTTCACGCTCAAGGCCGCCAGGGCGCCTGAAGCCACCATCGTCAGCGCCAGCCCGATGCTGAAGCACATGACCAAGGCTGCTCCGAGTGCGACCTCTTTCAGTTGCAGGCACAGCAACAGCACGGTGATCGAGGCGGGACAAGGAATCAGTCCGCCGGTCAGTCCAAAGACGATGATCTGGCCGGTCGTCACTTCCCGGTTGGCGAAGCGGCGGCGAATGTCGTTGGCGTGGGCCAGTTCGTGCGGGTCCTGATAGCCCGGTGCGGAGACATCCAGTCCCTCGTAGTCCTGGATCGCATGGTGGTGGTCGTGCTCGTGCTCGACGTACTCGACATCATAGTCGTGGCTGTGATGCGCATGCCCCAGGCGAAGGCGGGCAACGAATTCGTGCGGCTCCGGAATCTCCTGCTCGGACTCGACGAAACCGTCGCGCTGCACGAAGGTGAAGGCCTGGCGACTGCCGTCGGCACGTTCCGTCTCGACCCTCACCTGGTCGGCTGCCCAGATCTGACCGTGCCGGCTCTCGCTGAACAAGCGGAAGCGCGGCGGCACACCCTCCTCAAACACTTCCAGCCGAACTACCCCGTGGCCGGTGTCGATGCGCCGGGTCTCGTCATGGTGGTGACCGTGCTCGTCGTGGTCGTGTGTTGCATGCTGTTGCCGCCAGGTCCGCCACATCATCCACAGCGCAACGCCGACGATGAGCACGGCGGACGCTAGCTGGAAGTAGGATTCAGTCACCTCGGCGTTCCAGTGACGTCCGAAGTACAAGCCTGCCAGAGCGACCGCCCACACCACGGCGGTATGAGAAATCGTCGCCGACAAGCCCAACAGAACGGCCTGAGTGACCGTGCCGCGAATGGCGACGATGAAGGCAGCCATCATGGTCTTGGAATGGCCGGGTTCGAGACCGTGCAGCGCCCCGAGCAGGATGGCGCTGGGGACGAACAGCCAGGCGTTGCCCTGCTGCAACAGGGCAGAAAATTCGGTCATGAAGTTTCCTTACAGGTACTTGGTGATGGCCTTGAACTCGCGGATGGTGTCGTCAGCGCTTTGGGTACCTTCGCGAACCGCCTGTTCAAGACAATGGTCGATGTGGTCATGGACCAGGGCTTTTTTTTCACTGCCAATCGCGCTCTCGACTGCCTGGAGCTGTTGTGCGACCTCCAGACAAGGGCGCTGCCCTTCGAGCATGGTGATGATGCTCTTGAGATGGCCTTCGGCCCGCTTGAGCCGCTTGATGATTTCGGGGTGTGAGGTGTGTGTCGTCATGGCCATATCTTATCCTATCCTGGGGGATAGGATAACACATCCGGTAACGCTTTTGCAGTTTCTTCGGACGATCAGTCTGTCGGAGTCAGGTCCAGGAGACGGCGTCGGAAGGCCAAGGTATCGCGATCAGGATGGCTACCGGCAGCGATATCGCGGAAAGCGAGCGAATCGTGGGTCGCCTGCTCCAGTTTCTGGCTGGAGAAGATACCCGTGGCCTAGCTAGACCTGGAAACGACCGACCAACTCGTGCATCTCGGTCGCCAGACGCTTCATTTCTGCCGATGCGCCGGTCGTTTCGCCTGTCGAGGCGGTATTGGCCTCGCTCGTCGACACGATTCTTGCCACCTGCTGGGCAATCAACTCGCTGGCAGTGCTTTGTTCCTTGAGCGCGTTGGCGATGTCCGACGATACGTCAACGACCCGGATCGCTCCCTCGCGAATCTGGACGATCGATTCTCCTGCCTGACGGGCACCTTCGGCATTGCTGTTCACCTGCCCCACCAGCTGCCGCATATCATCCAGTGCGCGCTGCGTCTCTTCCTGGATTGCGCCAATGACCACGGAAATCTCCTTCGTTGCGGTTGTTGTCCGCTCTGCGAGTTTGCGCACCTCGTTCGCCACGACCGCGAAACCGCGTCCCTGCTCACCAGCCCGGGCGGCTTCAATGGCGGCATTGAGCGCCAGCAGGTTGGTCTGATCGGCAATTTCCTTGATCACCTCGGCAGTGCTGCCGATCTGGTCCGTCCGCTTACCCAATCCTTCCAGGGTGTGTGACGCGCTCTGCACGGTTTCGGCCATGGCCACCATGTCACAGACAGTCTTCTCGATCACCTGTCCACCGTTCACGGCCGTAGCCAGGGCCTGTCGCGCGATTTCCTGGGCGGTGGCAGAGGAATTGGCAACATGGGTGATGCTGACCGACATCTCTTCCACTGTCGCGGCGATCGACGACGTGGCATCGTTCTGTTGCCCGGTTGCTGCTGCCAGATGCCCGACCGATTGTGCCAGCTCAACGGAAGCGCCAGCCACATGGTCGCCAGTGTCCCGCATCCGCCTGACCACTGCCTGAAACTCGTCGAGAAGAGAATTCACACTCGATGCCACCTGCGCCATCTCGCTCTTTCCGGAAATCGGGATACGCCGGCTGAGGTCAAGCGATTCCCTGATCTTCGCGGTGGTTTCCTGGACAATTGCCATCTGCCCGGAGATCTGTCGCACCGTGACCACCACCACCGCGCCGGACAGGAGGAGGGCGATCGCCATCAATGCGATCAGAAGTCTGCGTGAGGATGCCAGCGACGCTTCCAAGGCGATCAATTGGTGCTCAAGATGATCGGTTTCGCTTTTTTCGAAAGTGGCCACCACCTTGGCGATGCTTTCTGTGGCCGCTCTGTCCCGGCCCTTGACCGCGACATCGACCTTCTTGCCAGCCTGGGGATCGTTCTTGTCAAAACTGCCAAGCGCCGTCTTGTAGGTGCTGCCGAGGTCAGCGTGATCCTGGATGAGCTTTTCGATGTCGGCGATCAGCCCCGCGTTCTCCGGATGGGTCTTGAGGGTGCCGAGCGCGGTTTTCAGCCGTTCCTGAACGACCTTTTCCTTTTCCAGGAACGCTTTTTCATATCGAGAAAATTCCTGTTCCTGGTTACCGCGGATGAGAATGTTTTTCCATTCCTGCACCTGCGTCTTGAACGCGACTGCAGCGGTCTGGATGTCGATCAGGGTTCCGATACCCTGGCGTATGTCGACCAAGTTAGCCCGTAGTTGGGTGTTGAAGCGGGATAACTCGAAAATACCGACGCCGCTGGCGATGACCATGCTGCCGACGGCAATCATACCGAGGATCAGGACTCGGGCCTGGATCGTGAAATTGTGCATGCAGACCTTGTTTTCGCTGGAAATGGTTGATCTGAGCGCAATATCATCACGCTTACAGGCCTTTGACAAGCGCTTTTCAGGTGCAGCGCGCCAGCGGCGGAGATGGTGTGTTGCTGGCGAGATTGCGTCGGCAGCGCTTTGGTGTATTCTGAGGTCATCAATCATCCCAGGAGGCAGCATGAGCATGTCGGCGACGACCTTGCAGAGCACGACCGCCGATCGACCGTTCACCGTTGACCGTTCGCTGCTGATCCGGCGCCTGCGCGAGGTGCTGCCGGCACAGGCGCTGCTATTCGAGGAAGAAGACCTGCGGCCGTATGACTGCGATGGACTCACCGCCTTTCGGCAGTTGCCCCTTCTGGTCGCCTTGCCGGAGGACGAGGCGCAGGTGCAGGCGATTCTCCGGATCTGTCATGGGCTGCGCGTGCCGGTGGTGGCGCGCGGCGCCGCCACCGGTCTGTCGGGTGGCGCCACGCCGCATCCGGATGGCGTGCTGGTCGCGCTCGCCAAGCTCAAGAAGATCATCAGCGTCGACCCCGTATCGCGGACTGCGGTGGTCCAGCCCGGTGTGCGCAATCTGGCGGTGTCCGAGGCAGCGGCGCCCTACGGTCTCCATTATGCTCCCGACCCCTCGTCGCAGATCGCCTGCACGATCGGTGGCAATGTCGCCGAGAACTCGGGGGGCGTGCATTGTCTGAAATATGGACTGACCGTCCATAATGTGCTGCGCGTGCGCGGCCTAAGCATCGAAGGCGAGATCGTCGAGTTCGGCAGCGCGGCCCTCGATGCGCCTGGTTACGACCTGCTGGCGCTGCTCAACGGTTCGGAAGGTCTGCTGGCGCTGATCACCGAGGTCACCGTCAAGCTGACCCCCAAGCCCGAACTGGCACAGGTGGTGATCGCCTCGTTCGCCGACGTGCGGCGGGCCGGCGACGCGGTTGCCAGCATCATTGCCGCCGGCATCATTCCGGCCGGTCTCGAAATGATGGACAGGAGAGCCATTCTTGCTGTCGAACCCTACGCCAACGCCGGCTACGACATGGAAGCCGAAGCGATCCTGCTCTGCGAATCCGACGGCACGCCAGAAGAAGTGGCCGAGGAAATCGGGCGGATGACGGCGGTGCTCGAAATGAGCGGTGCTAACGGGATTCGCGTCTCGCAGAATGAAGCAGAACGGCTCAAGTTCTGGGCCGGGCGCAAGGCGGCGTTTCCGGCGGTCGGTCGCCTGACCCCTGACTATCTGTGCATGGATGGCACGATTCCAAGGAAGCATCTGGCCGATATGCTCGAAGCGATCGCTGCACTTTCCCGGAAGTACGCGCTGCGTTGTGCCAACGTCTTTCACGCCGGCGACGGCAATCTGCACCCGCTGATCATGTACGATGCCAACCAGCCGGGAGAACTCGAGCGGGCGACGGCCTTTGGTGCCGAGATTCTCGAACTGTCGGTACGTTTCGGAGGCACCATCACTGGTGAACATGGGGTGGGCATCGAGAAAATCGATCTTATGGCCGAGCAGTTCACGCTCGCCGAGATCGGCGCTTTCCATCGCCTCAAGGCGGCTTTCGACGAACATGGCCTGCTCAATCCCGGCAAGGGTGTGCCGACGCTGGCGCGTTGCCGGGAATACACGCTGGCGCGTGTCGGCGGTGAGCAGAATCCGATGAACTCGATGAACTCTTCGAGATGGTGATGGATTCCCTGATCGACAACTGGACGGCGCGCATCAGCGATGCTGCCGGCCGTGGTGGCAAGCTGGCGATTCGCGGTGGCGGCAGCAAGACTTTTTACGGTGGGCGGGAACGAGGCGAGCGTCTCGACGTCGGGGCCTATCGAGGGATCGTCGCTTACGAACCGACCGAACTGGTGATCAGCGCGCGTGCCGGCACGCCGCTCGTCGAATTGAACGCGGCGCTGGCCGAAAAGGGACAATGGCTGGCTTTCGAGCCGCCGCATTTCGCGCCGACTGCGACCGTCGGCGGCATGCTCGCCAGCGGCCTGTCGGGTCCGCGCCGGCAGGCGGTCGGTGCCGTCCGCGATTTCGTTCTCGGCGTCAAACTGTTGAATGGCCTGGGTGAGGTGCTCTCCTTCGGCGGCCAGGTGATGAAGAATGTCGCCGGTTACGATGTCTCGCGGCTGCTGGCCGGCAGCCTGGGAACGCTCGGCGTGCTGCTCGAGGTGTCGTTGAAGGTGCTGCCGCTGCCGGTGGCCGAGAAGAGCCTGCGTTTTGCGATCGACGAGGCGACCGCGCTGCAGAAGCTCAATCAGTGGGGCGGGCGACCCTTGCCGATTTCGGCGTCCGCCTGGCACGACGGGATACTGACGCTGCGCCTGTCGGGTGCCGCTGCGGCGGTCGCTGCCGCAGAGCGTCTGCTCGCCGGTGAGTGGGTCGATGCGGCCGAGGCGGAAGTCTATTGGCGATCGCTGCGCGAGCAGACGCACGCCTTTTTTGCCGGCGACGCGCCGCTGTGGCGTCTCTCGCTCCCGTCGGTGGCGCCGCCGCAGGGGTTCGGAGCGACGCTGATCGAATGGGGCGGCGCGCAGCGCTGGCTGCGCGCTGGCGACGCGCGTGCGCTACGTTCGGCCGCGGCAAAAGCCGGTGGGCACGCAACGCTGTTTCGGGGTGATGACGCCTTGAAGGCCGCGGTTGGTGTTTTTCAGCCCTTGCCCGCGCCGCTGGCAAAAATTCACCGCCATCTCAAGCTCGCCTTCGACCCGCAAGAGGTCTTCAACCCCGGCCGAATGTACCCGGATTTCTGAAAGTTCGCCAAGCATGCAAACCCATCTGGCCGATTTCATCAAGGACACGCCGGCCGGGCGTGAGGCTGACGCTATTCTGCGTAGCTGCGTGCACTGCGGCTTCTGCAATGCCACCTGTCCCACTTTCCAGTTGCTCGGGGACGAACTCGACGGGCCACGCGGCCGCATCTATCTGATCAAGGAGATGCTCGAAGGGCAGCCGGTGACCGCAAGGACGCAGCTCCACCTCGATCGTTGTCTGACCTGCCGGGCCTGCGAGAGCACCTGCCCATCGGGGGTCAACTACCACCGCCTGTACGAGATCGGACGCGCCGTCATGGAGCAGCGCGTGCCGCGCTCGCTGGCTGCGCGCGCGAAGCGTTCGCTGCTTCGCGAAGCGCTGCCGCGCCGCTGGATGTTCAAGCCGGCGGTTCGCATTGGCCAACTGCTGCGGCCGCTGTTGCCAGACATGCTCGCCGAAAAGGTGCCGATGCCCGCTGGCACTCGCCTCGGCGGCGGGCTACGGCCGGCTGCACACCCGCGCCGGATGGTTGTGCTGGCCGGTTGCGTGCAGCCGACGCTGGCGCCCAATACCAATGCGGCGACCGCACGCGTTCTCGACCGGCTCGGTATCGAATTGATCGAGGTGGCAGGCGCCGCCTGTTGCGGTGCCTTGCGCCACCACCTCGATGCCCGGGAACAAGCCCTCGACGACATGCGGCGTGTCATCGATGCCTGGTGGCCAGAGCTTGAACGTGGGCGCGTCGAGGGTTTCGTGATGACCGCCTCGGGTTGTGGCGGGCATGTGCGCGAGTACGCTGCACTGCTCAAACACGACTCGGCCTACGCCGACAAGGCGGCCAGAATTTCGGCGATGACCCACGATGCCTCCGAGGTGCTCGCCGCCGAGCAGCCTCGCCTGCTCGAATTGCTGCGCGCGGCCAGGGCCGGTGTCGGCGAGCGGGTGGCCTTTCACTCGCCCTGCAGCCTGCAGCATGCGCAGAAGATTCGCGGGCTCGTCGAAGCGCTGTTGACTGCCGCCGGCTACCAGCTTTCGCCGGTCGCCGATGCGCACCTGTGCTGTGGTTCTGCGGGCACCTATTCGATTACACAGCCGGTTCTCGCCAGGCAGTTGCGAGACCAGAAGCTGGCGGCGCTCGATGCCGGTTCGCCTGCTCTGCTGGTCACGGCCAATGTCGGCTGCCAGATGCATCTGCAAAGCGGCAGCCAGTTGCCGGTGCGGCACTGGATCGAACTGATCGACGAGCGTTTGCACGCCGCTTCCTGAAGCGTACAGACCCCACACTTACAGGAGAGCGATGTTCATCGACAGTCGGGCCAGCAGTTACGATGCCTTGTGCAGGAGTTTTCGCTGGCAGCTTCCCGAACGCTTCAACATCGGCGTCGACGTTTGCGGCCGCTGGGCCGAGGACCGTAGCCGCTTCGCGCTGTACTTCGAGGACGAAAGCGGTTTCACTTCGGCGCATACCTTCTGGGACATTCAGCGCGAAGCCAATCGCCTTTCCAACGTGCTGGCGGCACTCGGCACGCTGCCTGGCGACCGGGTGGCACTGATCCTGCCGCAGTGTCCGGAGGCGGCCATCGCGCATGTCGCGATCTATCAGATGGGTGCGCTGGTCGTCCCCCTGTCGCCGCTCTGCATGCCAGATGCGCTCGCATACCGGCTCGGCGATGCGGGCGCGCATCTGGCCATCGTCGATGCAAGGACAGTGCCGACGTTGCGGCAGCTGCGCGACAAGCTGCCGCGACTGCGGCATCTGCTCTGCGTCGGCGCTGCGGCCGGCAAGGATCTCAGACGCTGGGAGGACGTGCTCGCACATGCTTCCCCACGCTACACGCCGGCAGCGACCGCCGCCCATGATCCGGCGATGATCCTCTATGATAGCGGCAGCACGGCCAGACCTAAGGGAATGTTGCTGGCGCATCGCACGCTGCTCGGCAGGCTCAGCGGCTATGTCTGCTCGCATGATTTCTTTCCGCAGCCGCGTGACCTGTTCTGGTCGCCTGCCGACTGGGCGAGTACTGCGGGCCTGTGCGATGGTTTGTTATCGACCTGGCACTTCGGGATGCCGCTGCTTGCTTACCGGGGACGTTTAGACGCCACCAGAACGTTTGCCTTGATCGAGAAGTACGGCGTGCGCAACAGCCTGCACTCTCCCGGCGCCCTGCAGAGGATGATGGAAGCGGTCCCCGACCCGAGGGCGACCTACGATCTCGACCTGCGCACGCTGGTCAGCGCTGGCGGACCGGTCGCTGCAGCGGTTTCTCACTGGGCCAGGGAGAAGCTGGGAGTGACGATCAACGAAACCTTCCGGCAGACCAGGATGGGCGATGTGCTGGGCAATTGTGCTTCGCGCTGGCCGGTGAAACCGGGTTCGATGGGCCGCCCCTACCCTGGGCATCGGCTGGCGGTCATCGATCGCCAGGGCCAGGTCCTGCCGCCGGGCGAAGTGGGCGAACTCGCCGTGCATCGGCAGTGCAACGCGGAAGACGATCCGGTGATCATGCTCGGGTATTGGCGGAACCCCGAAGCGACCACCGGGAAGTTCATCGCTGATGGCTGGGTCCTGACCGGCGATCTCGCGAAGATCGATGCAGAAGGCAATTTCTGGTACCAGGGGCGCGCCGACGTGTTCCACCCTGATGGCCAACCCATGAAACGTTGAAAGCGATAGAATTTGCCGCTGTTCTGCCGACCGTCGATCGCCGCTCCGATGGCCGGGAGCGGCAGCCAGGCCAGAAGCTGCTTTCATGAGGAGAAGGACTGAAGGCCATGCAGCGATTACCGGGAGTTTTACGCGATGTCGATTACGATTGACGCCTGTGTCGCCCAGCATCAGGGGGATCGCCGCGAACAGCAGGACCGCGCGGCGATCCTGCCGCATCCCAAAGGCGGGGGCGTGACGCTGGCGGTGGTGGCGGACGGCATGGGCGGCCATGCCGGGGGGGTGATCGCTGCCCGGCAGGTGATCCATACCGTTCGCAACAATCTCGAAGGCTTTTCCGCACGCACCGAATCGGCACGCGGACTGCTGGAATCCATCATCAATGAAGCGCATATGCTGATCAAGACATCGCGTTTCATCAACGAGAAGGATCCGCACAGCACCGTCGTGATGCTGCTGTTGCAGCCGGGCAAGGCGAGTTGGGCGCATTGCGGTGACAGCCGAATCTACCATTTCCGGGGTGAAAACCTGGTCTTTCGCAGTACCGATCATTCCTATGTCGGGCAACTGGTGGTGCAGGGCAGAATCACGCCCGCGCAAGCACTCGTGCATCCCAACCGGAACATTCTGTTGACCTCGCTGGGGGGAGCCGAAGCCCCCAAGATCGCTTTTGGCGAAACCGATGGCCTGCAGGCAGGGGACACCTTTCTGCTCTGCTCGGACGGTCTATGGGCCTATTTCAGCGATCAGGAACTGGGGTGGGTGATCAATGGCTCGACCTCGGCGCGCGAAGCCTCCGAGTTGCTGATCGGCCGGGCACGGTCGCTTGGCAGCGGGGACGGCGACAACATCTCGATCGCGATCCTGAAACTGCTAGAGGCACCGCTTGCTTAACGGCCATGGCTTTTGCCAGGCCATGACCGTTACCCCCCATGACCGTTACCCTTTTCCCAGACCCTCTCTACCGCGAGTGGAGGAGTTGGAGATTACTGAGTTGCCTAACCTGGCTGCCGGCCGGCTACTTGCGCCCCAGGCCGCCCAGCAGCGCCGCGACCGGACGGCGGGGTTTGTGCGGGCGTTCGCTATGGTGCAGCGCTCTATCGGCGTCGTTGCCGACCGCTGCCACAAGCGGCGCAGGACTCTCATAAGGCTTGCTGAAGTCGAAGCCATCTGCGGCGAGGTGTGGGAAACGCCCGTTGCTGGCGCGGTTCGCTCCTTCGCGCTGGGCATTGCGGCCCGTCATGCGCTCGCTGCGCGGGGCAGCCAGCGGGGCAAGCGCCGGCGGTGGCGGGAGTGGTCGGCGATGGCCGCGTTTGCCGCTGGGTGGGTAGGTATAGTCGTATTCGGGTTCGAAGCCAGCAACCGGAACCTGCTCGACCTGAATCCGGATCAGCTTTTCGATCTCGACCAGATACTCGACCTCACTGGCCGAGACCAGTGAAATGGCCGTTCCCGGCTTGCCCGCGCGACCCGTACGGCCGATACGGTGGATGTAGTCCTCCGGCGTGCGCGGCAGTTCAAAGTTGATGACGTGCGGCAGTTCGTCAATGTCGAGGCCGCGCGCGGCGACGTCGGTGGCGACCAGCACCAGGACCGAACCCTCCTTGAAAGCTTCGAGCGCCTTCAGGCGCTCCTGCTGGCTCTTGTCGCCATGGATCGAGTCGGCGGCAATCCCGGCCTTTTGCAGTTCGCGGGCAAGCCGATTGGTTTCGATCTTGGTGCGGGTGAACACCAGCACCTGGTTGAAATCGGCCGACTTCAGGAGTTTGACCAGCAGCGCGCGCTTGGCCTCGGCCGCCACCGGGTGGACGCGGTGGGTGATCGTCTCGGACACGGTGTTGCGTTTGGCCACTTCGATCAGCACCGGCGACTTGAGCATGCCGTCGGCCAGCTTCTTGATCTCTTCCGAGAACGTCGCCGAGAACAGCAGGCTCTGCCGCTGCCTGGGCAGCAGGTTGATGATGCGCGTGACGTCGGGGACGAAGCCCATGTCGAGCATTCGATCCGCCTCATCGAGCACGAGTGCCTGCACGCTGGCGAAGTTGAGGCACTTTTGTTCGAAGAGATCGAGCAGCCGGCCGGGGGTCGCCACCAGCACCTCGGCGCCGCAGCGGATCTCGGCGATCTGCGGCTTGATGTCGACCCCCCCGAAAACGCAACAGCTCCGGATCGGAACATGCCTGCTGTAGGTCTTGACCGACTCGTACACCTGAATCGCCAGTTCGCGCGTTGGCGCCAGCATCAACACCCGTACCGGATGGCGCGCGGGTGACGGGCTCGGGCTGGCGAAGGCCAGAATACGTTGCAGCAGCGGCAGCGTGAAAGCGGCCGTCTTGCCGGTGCCCGTTTGTGCCCCCCCCATCAGATCACGGCCCGCAAGGATCACCGGTATCGCTTGTGCCTGGATGGGCGTGGGCCCGGTGTAACCCTGGTCGGCAAGGGCTCTCAGGAGTTCAGGCGCCAGGCCCAGTTCATCAAAACGCATCCGCAGAACCCTTAAATCAGTCAAAAATCAATTGCATAATAGCGATAGACGAATTATACATCGATTGCCGATCGGTGCCCGGCTTTGCGCGCGCGCCCGGCTTGCCGATGTCATCGCCGCTTCAGGAGCTTGAGCGCACGCTCTGCAGCCGCGTCGAATACGGCGATACGCGAAACGATCCAGGCTTGGCCCGAGCGTAGCTGCTGATCGAGAGTGGCGCGTGGCATGGCTACTGCGAAGCCCCACTCCGGGTTGAACAACAGAACCCTTCCCGAGGCCGGGCTTTGCCAGCAGCAGAGACCACTCGGCGACTCCTGGGGCGAGACCATGAAACGCAGCCAGTCGCCCACCGGACTCCGGCCAGCCGGTGCCCTTGGGGGCGCCTGGCCGCCGACCGGATCGGGCAGATAACGGATCGCTTGCCCGTGACGATCGCGCAGGAGAGTCTCGGCCATCGGCTTGCCTGCCTGTGCGTCCGGCGGGCGTTCGAGCGCGGGTGCTGCCTGCGGCGGCGCGGTCAGCGCCTGGTTGCGCAAGGCACTGGTCTGCAGGTCGAACAAGGTATCGAGAAAGGGTGTTCTCTCGGAGACTGGGACCCCGATGGCGTCCAGCCCGGCGCTGATTCGCCCAAGCAGCGATGAGGCCAGCCCGGCGAGGCGTTTACGTTCCTCGGCGGTCTGCTTCGGGAGCACGCTCCAGATCAGTTCGTCGGCAGTGTGGCTGTCCTCCTGCCAGCGTCTGCCCTGGATACCGCCCTCCGCGGCGGCAGCGATCATGACTCGCCACCAGTATTGCTCAAGAAACGAGGCAATCTCCGGCGAGCCGGTTCGCGCCAGACTGAGGCGCAGCCAGTGGTCGGCGAGCAGCCTCGCGTATTGCCGGTTTTCGTGCTCAAGCACGGTCTGCACCTGCGTGCCGGCCGCCTCCCGAACGGCCTGGTCACGCTGCCTGATCAGCAGGTCGAGTTCCGTCAGCTGGGGATCAAGCGAGCCATCCTGTTCGAGCGTCCGGCGGGCGCTTACGGCCAGCTGGCGGATCCGTTGGCAGAGCGGATGATTCGATTCCTGCGGCAGACCAACGCCGGCCCGCGCCATGCGATTGATCAGCGAGCGGGCAGGATGCTGGGCGTTGGCCAACAAGGAGGGATCGATGATCGATAGTTTGAGCAGCGGGATCTGCAGCCGCCCGATCGCTTCCTTGATGGCGTCGGGCAGGTCGGCGGAGTCGAGGAGGGCCTCGAAAATCAGCGCCAGGGTGTCGAAGGCGACCGCTTCGTGTTTGCCCAGGGGCAGGTCGAGATCCTTCGCCCTGAGGGTGCCCAGTGGCCTGCAGGAGGGCGGTGATGCTGCGCGTTCGTCGTCAAGGCTGGCCGACAGCGACCGGTTCTCGAGCGCCGTCAGGCGCTCGGACAGATGCTTGAGCATGATCAGCGCGGCGGCTTCGAGCGTGGGATTCCCCGATCCCGCGGTGGGGTGAGCAAGCTGCGGGACGGTCGACCGATCCGCATCGAGTTGCTGGCTGACCGCCTGCTGCAGGGCCGACAGGGTGTTGGCGTCCGCGGGCAGGGTGTCGCCGGAGGGTAACCGGCCGGTTCTGGGATCGGTGCTGCCCGACGGGTTTTGTCCTGTTGGCGCTGGCCCGATGCCGTGGCCCGCCAGCAGGCCGTCGATTTCGCCATAGAGTCCGGAGATCTGTTGGCAGAGGCCCTGTTCGAGCCGGTCGAGCAGCGCCAGCGTGGGCTCGAGACCCCCGCCGGCGTGTCTGCAGATCGCCCACAAGCCAAGACAGATCGCTTCCGGTCCAGCCGGATGGGTGGTCTCGCTCATCGCCGGCCGGCAGAGCAAGGTCATGTAGCGCGACTGACAGCGCCACAGGTTGCGGCCGCCGGCCTCGCGCAAGCGAGTGATCAGGGCGTTGATCCGGATGTCCAGCTCGAGGTCATCGTCACCCATCAGGGTCAGGCGCGAGGCGGTCAGGTTGGTGCGCTGATCGGCGTCCTCATCGGAATCGGATGCGTTGGCCAACTCGTCATGCGCCGCCCCGACTTCCTGATCGAAGGCCGCGAGCACGGCCGGTACGCGTATCCCGCACTGCCGGATGATGTCGCTGAGTCGGCGCTGAAAGAGTTCCTTGCTGGCACAGAGAATGGCACAGCGATCTTCGCCTGTTTCTGGTGCTTGCGGCGGATGGCTTTGATCGGACATGCAGGGCGGGCCAGGCGAGGGGAGGGATGGCAACTTGTCTTGTCTATTGTACTTCGCATCCAAGGGTCATGGCGATTCGCGATACCCGGACGGCGACCTTGAACTGACCCCCGTTGCTGGCCCGCGAGGTACTGGCGGAGGCTTCGCCCTGCTGCTGGCGAGCGCTGGCTGTCCTCCCGCTGGCGATGGCTCCGGTGGCATGGCCAGGGCACCTGGCGAGGCGCCGGTGCCTGATCCGGAGGGACATGTCCGTGCTGGCCGAATCGCATTTTTCGCGTTACGATGGCCTGCATCGGCCATGCGCGCGACACGATGGCCACCCGCATCGGTAAATCGGGGTGGCACGCCCGTTTCCGCGCACGCTGGCCACGCCGAATGCACGCATGCGCACCAGCGGACGCGGCATCCGCCAGTTCGAAACCAGCCTCGCAGCACCGTCCGCCGGGAGAAGAACGGGACCTTCGCCATGACCTCAGACTCGGATACCCAGCAAGGCTCCGTCGTGTTCATCAGCTATGCGCACGAAAGCGAGGCGCTTCGAGCTTCGGTCAAGGCGCTGGCCGATTGGCTGGTGCAGCGCGGCTGCCGCGTCCTGACCGATCATGCTTACATTTATCGCCCGCCCGCGCAGGGGTGGCAGACATGGATGCTCGGTTGCATCGAGCAGTCCGGCACCGTGCTGGTGGTCTGCACGCCCCAACTCCGCGCCCGCTACGAGAAGACGGCGGCGCCGGACTCCGGGCGCGGGGCGACCTACGAAGGCGCGATCGTGACGCAGCAGATCTACGACGCCGCGATGCGCAACACCAAGTTCCAGCCGATCCTGCCCGACGATGGCGACGAGGGCAATATTCCAACCTTCCTCAAGCCGTGGTGGAACGGGCACCGCTTTCCTGGCGGCAACGACGGAATTCTGCGCATGATCCTCGATGGATCGGGTGACAAACCGGAAAAAAACGACCCACCGATAGACGACGTCAAGTCCTTTACCTGCGAGCACGAGCGCCTGGCTGCGGAGAAACTTGCTGCGGCAGATGCGCGGCAGTTCCTCGTCGCGATGCAGCAGGAGTTCAGGAAGAGGTTTCAAAGCGAACCGCCATGCGACGCGGCCGCGATGGTCCGCTGGTTTGCCGGGCGCGAGAGCACAGATGTGCAGCAGTTGTTCTACCTGGTTCGACGGGCGCTGGGACCCTTTCCTCACGGACGACACGAGGATTTTCAACGAAAACTCGCTGAGGAGGCCGCAGTTGCGCTGTACTGCCTGGCCGCCATGCGCCTGGTGGATACGGCCGTCGCACGCGCCAACGAGGTGCGTCCCGGCGACTACCTGCTGCTTGTCCCCAGGAGCGAACGAGTGATCTGCGCGATCATCGCCACCGCCCTGTTTGGCGGCGAATTGCATCTCAAGCCTGTCGAGGCCAGCGGTGAGCTACAGCCGGAGTACGTTTTCGAGGTACATATTCCGGTCAGTGGTGATCGGCAGACCGAAGCGTTCGAGCGCGCGGCCTTTACCGCCGTATTCGAGAACCAGGCCGACGCTCCGCAGAAGTTCGTCGAGGCCGCACCACTGACGCCCCGCGAGCGGGCACGGCTGGCGGCGCGGATCGACGACATCCACGACCGGCAGCGAAGAATCGCGCTGATCGTCCATGGTCTCCAGCGCGTCGAGGTGGCAGCCGGACTGGCCCGTAACCACAAGCTCCCCGTATTGTTTCCCGCCGCCGAAGTACCGACCAGCGAGTTCACCACGAAACTGCTCGGTATGGATGCGGACCGGCTCATGGCGGAGATTGGCGAGCTCTCCATCTATCTGACCGCACGTACCGACTTTGCCTCGCAGCCGCCATCTGTTCCTTCTTCTTCATCGTAAAACGCGCCATGACCCAGACTCCTCCCAACCCCTTCGTCGCCCTGCAGCCCGACAGCGAACTCGGCCTGCCCGAGAGCGAGCACTTTTCCGCCGCCGGCCACTGGTGGAGCCAGCCGGAGATCGACGCGCTGATCCTCGCCTACGCGGCGCGCCGGCCGCTGCTGGTGCGCGGCGAAGCCGGCAGCGGCAAGAGCCAGATCGCGCGCTGCGCGGCGCGGGTGCTCGGCGACGCACCGCTGCTGGTCGAGGTGATCCATCCGCGCTTCGAGGCGCTGGACCTGCTGTATCGCGTCGATGCCGTCGAACGCCTGGCCGACGCCGAGCTCAAGCGCCTCGACGAGAGCAACGAAAAATACGTCAAGCACGGCCGGCTGTGGCAGGCGATGGAGCTTGCGCGCGCCGGCGCGCCGCTGCCGGTGCTGCTCATCGACGAGATCGACAAGGCCGACGCCGACGTTCCGAACGCGCTGCTCGACGTGCTCGGCAACCGCAGCTTCCAGGTGCCGCCGCTCGCGTACCGCGTCGTGCGCGCCGCCGGCGGCCGGCTGCCGCTGATCATCCTGACCACCAACGAGGAGCGCGAGCTGCCCGCCGCCTTCGTCCGCCGCTGCGTCGTGCTCAACGTCAACCCGCCGGCGCACGAGACGCCGCAGGGCGACGAAGCGTTCATCGACTGGCTGGCCACGCGCGGCCGGATGCATCGCCAGCTCGCGATCGCCGAAGAAGCGCGCCGGCTCGCCGCACGGCAGGTGCTGGCCGACCGCAAGGTGGCGATCGGGCTGGGCTATCCGAAGGTCGGGCTGGCCGAATACATCGACCTGCTCAGCGCGCTGCACGAATTGACGCAGGCCACGCCGGAGGAAGCGCGCACGGACGAACAAATCCACTGGCTGCAGCGGCTGGCCGCCTACGCGCTGGTGAAGAACGCCGACCAGCCGCAGGATCGCCCGCCAGTCACCTCGGCCTCCGCAGCGGCCTCGGCGACGCCGGCAGACGATGCCGGGCGAGCCAGCCGGTGAGCACCAGCGAGTGCAGCGCCGCGCGCGGCGCGCTCGCTCGCGCCGATCTGCTGCGCGCGCTGGCGGTGGCGCCGCGCGAGCGGCTCGCGCTCGACATCGACAACGGCCTGTGGTTCGGCTACGTCCGCCTGCCCGAGCCGCCGCCTACGCCCGAGCCGCCACCGCTGGCGCTGCCGCCCGCCCAGGCAGCCAGCACGCCGTCGCCGGCGCACCGGCTGCCGCTGCGCATGCCCTTCGCGCACGCGATCGTCGAGCGCCACCGGCGCCCACCCGCATCGCCCGAGGCGCCTCCCCCGGCCCCCGGCGAGGCCGAAGCGCCGCTCGACGAGGAAGCCGCGCAGGCCCGCTCGCCATGCTGCCTGGCCGCCTACGAAGACCTGCTGCCGCAGGCGCGCCTGCTGCCCGCGCTGCGCCGCCACCTCGGCGCCACCCGCGCCGGCGCGCTCGACCTCGAGCGCATCGCGCAGCAGCTCGCCGCCCGGCAACTGCCGCGCCACCTGCCACGGCAGCGCTGCCAGCGCTGGCACCCCGAGCTGGTGGTGGTGCTCGACTTCTGCCCGCGCCTGTGGCCGTATCGGCACGACATGCACCGGCTCGCCGGCTGGCTGCTGCGCCACTGCGGGCGCTCCGGCGTCGAGTTGCGGATCATCAACCGCGGCCCCGGCGGCGCGTGGAGCGACTGGCTGGCGCATCAGAACCCGCAAGCAGGCGGCGAGCCGCCCGAGCACGACTGGCGGATGCCTGCAACGGGCGCGCCGGTGCTGCTGGTCAGCGACCTCGGGCTGCTGACCGGCGCCGGATCGGCGATCCGCGGCGACTGGCGCCGCTTCGTCGCCAGGCTGCGACGCGCCGGGCTGCGCCCGCTCGCGCTCGCTCCGCTCGGCGCCGCGCAGCTCGACCCGGCCCTGGCGCAGGCGCTGCCGATCCTGCGCTGGAGCCCGGATGCGCGCGCCCGCCCGGCGCCAGCGCACGGCGCCGCGCAAGGCGAACCCGCGGGCCTCGCCGAGCTGCTCGCCATGGCCGCCGCGACGCGGCGCGTCGATCCGCCGCTGCTGCGCGCGCTGCGCCGGCTCAACCCGCGCGCGCCGCTCGATGCCGGCCTCGAAGGCGCGTTCTGGTGCCATCCCGAGGTCGACGCCGGCTACGCCGCCAGCCTCCGCCCGGCGGCGATAGAGCCGCATCTGCGCCGCTTCGGGCAACTGCTGCCGACGCTGCAGGCGGCCGCCGACTGCGTGCGCGAGCGCCACCACGCCCACTTGCGCGCGGTGGTGAATCATGAGGAAACCCTGCTCTGGGCCGCGCACGCCGGCGCCGGCGCGCTTGCCGCCGCCGGCGCCGGGCAGCGCATCGGCGACGCGCGGCAGTTCCTGTGCCGGCTCGGCGCGACGCTGGCGTCGCCGGACAGCGCAGCGACCCGCGCCCGATGGCTGGCCGTGGCGCGGGACATCGTGCAGCGCGCCGACGCGGCGATGGGCGCCGCGCAGGCCGAGGTGCTGCACCCGCTGCTGGCGGCGCTGTTGCGGGCGTTCGGTGAGCGGGTGGCGGTGCCGGCGTGGGCCGACCCCGCCGTGCTGGCCAGGCTGCTCGGCGGCAGCCGGCCGCCGCTGGAATGCTGGCTGGTGCGCGATGTGGCCAGCGGCGGCCTGCTGCTGCAGGCGCAGCCCGCGGGCGCGCGCCAGAGCCCGCTCGGCGAAGCGCTGCCGGTCGATGCCGGCGGCGTGCGGCTGCAAATCGAGCACCAGGGCACCCGCAGCGCGCGCTGGCTGTCGCCGGCCGATCTGCCGCAAGCGCTCGGCGCGCTGGCCGAGCGCTCGCAGATCCGGCTCGATACGTCGGCGGAATCGGTCGTTCTCGCGCCGGTCGAGCGGCCGCGCGGCGCGGCGGGCTGGCAGTGCGGTGGCCACGGCCTCGCGCTCACCGGCCCGCGCCTGGGCGGTGTCGACGCGCGCTGGGAAGAGAGCGCCTTGCGCGCGGTGGCAGGGTCGTCGATCCCGCCGGCGGCCGCGCCCGCGCGCGCGTGGCAGCTCGCAGCCGAGGCCGTCGGTCCCCCGCCCGCAGGCAGCCCGTTGCGCTTCGGCATCGACCCCGAATTCGGCCTCTGGGCCGAGTTCACGCTGCGCAGCGAGCACGGCAGCGCGACGCAGCGGCTGCGCTGGATCGAGCCAGGGAGTTTCCGCATGGGCTCGCCAGAAAGCGAGCCCGAGCGATACAGCGATGAAGGCCCGCAGCACTGGGTGACGCTGACGCGCGGCTTCTGGCTGGCCGATACCGCCTGCCCGCAGGCGCTGTGGCAGGCGGTGATGGGCACCAACCCCAGCTATTTCCAGGGTGACCCGCAGCGGCCGGTCGAGCAGGTGAGCTGGCACGAAGTGCAGGGATTCCTGCGCGCGATCGAAAAACTGCTGCCGGGCTGCGAGGCGGTGCTGCCGACCGAAGCGCAGTGGGAATACGCCTGCCGGGCCGGCAGCGAGACGCCGTTCAGTTTCGGCGGGAACATCACGCCCGAGCAGGTCAACTACGACGGCAACCGCCCCTATGCGGGCGGCGCGAAGGGACGGTATCGCGCGGAGACGGTGCCGGTGAAGAGCCTGCCGGCGAACGCCTGGGGCTTGTACGAGATGCAGGGCAATGTCTGGGAATGGTGTGCCGATGGCCCGCGGGCCTACGACGAACGGGCGCAGCAGGATCCGACTGGCCCGGTTTCTGGAGACGAAGGGGCGCCCCGCGCCATCCGCGGCGGCTCCTGGTTCGGCCACGCCGGGTGGGCGCGCTCGGCCCGCCGGGGCGCGGATCACCCGGGCGGGCGCGACGCCGACCTGGGCTTTCGCCTCTCCCTGAGGTCCATCGAGCCCGGCCAGGTTCCGGCACCGGTTCAGGGCCGGCCGGGACGGCCGGCCGCGCCCGGAGGGCGCAGCTCCGGTTCCGCAGCGGCTCGGGACGAGCCGCTGCGCACGCCGACGCTGTGGGAACGGGTTCGTGACGGGTTTTCTTTTGGCAAAGACAAGAAACGCTGACCATGACCATGCACTTCTTCACCGTCCCGGCGCTCAACCCGCAGCCGGCACAGGACGAACTGAACCGCTTCTGCGCGTCGCACCGCGTCGTGGACATCGAGCGCCAGCTCGTCGCCGCCGGGGCGAATTCGTATTGGGTCCTGTGCGTCACGGTTTCCGCTGGCGCGGGCGTGCAGCCGGACGCGCTGAAGGCGCCGGAACGCAAGGCCGGCGCGCGCGCCGAGGCCGGTACCGCGGCAGCGCGGGTGGATTACCGGCAGGTGTTGAGCGAGCCGGATTTCGCGGTTTACGCCGATTTGCGCGTCTGGCGCAAGGCGGTGGCCGAACAGGAAGGCGTTCCGGTGTATGCGGTATTCACCAACGAGCAGTTGGCCGAGATCGTGCGTCGCCGCGTCGATCGTCTGGCGGCGCTGGGCGAGATCGAGGGCATCGGCCCGGCGCGGCTGGAGCGCTACGGCGAGGCGGTGCTGATGCGGTTGCGGGCCGCGCCGCGCCCGGCGAACGGGGTGTCGCCGTGACGCGGCGCGACGCGATTTCGCTCGCCGAGGTCGCGGCACGGGACAACCTGCTGCTGGCCACCTGGAAAGCCGCGCGCGGCAAGCGCGAACGCCCGGCCGTGGCGCGCTTTCTCGACGATCTCGACGCGCGCCTGGCAAGGCTGGGTCGCGACATCCTGGAAGAGCGGGCGCCAGCCGGGGACTTTCGGCGCTTCACCATCCACGACCCCAAGCGCCGCGTCATCACCGCCGCCTGCTTTTCCGACCGGGTGCTGCATCATGCCATCCTCAATCTGGCCGAGCCGCGCTTCGAGCGCATGCTCGTCGATGGCTGCCACGCCTGCCGGCCGGGCAAGGGCGTGCATGCCGCGGTGCGCGAAGTGCAGCGGAACCTGCGCTGCTGGCCCTGGTTTGTCAAGGTGGATGTGGACGGCTACTTCCCTTCCATCGACCACGTGCTGCTCAAGGACTTGCTCGCCCGCCGCTTCAAGGGCGCCGGCTTCCTGGCCCTGCTCGGCCGCATCATCGATGCCGGCGCGGCGGATACGCCCGGCCGCGGGCTGCCGATCGGCGCGCTGACCTCGCAACACTTCGCCAATGCCTATCTGGACGCAGCCGACCGCATGCTGCTGGCGCACGCGGGCGTGCGCGCGCATGTGCGCTACATGGACGATATCGTCTGGTGGTGTCCCAGCCGCGCCGCCGCGCTGGCCAGCCTGGACGAACTGCGCGCGTTTCTCTGGCGCGAGCGCAAGCTCGTTCTCAAGCCCGCCGTGTGCCTCGGCCGCAGCACGCAGGGGCTGGCCTTCTGTGGCTTTCGCATCCGGCCGGGCGAAGTCTTCGCCAGCGCGCGCAAGCTTTCTCGCTACCGTGCCGGGCTGGCGCGCGTGCAGGCGGCGCTGAGCAGCGGCCAGGCCAGCCCCCTGCAGGCGCAGCGCGCCTACGACGCCTTGCTGGCGACGCTCACCGGCGCGCAGACGCTCGGGTTTCGGCGACGGCTCGGTGGCGGCGGCGACGCCGGCGCGTGCTCTCCTTCCGTCCTGGGGTGTGAATGAACGTGTGGGGAGGGACCGATCTGCTCCCCTCCCCTGCAAGGGGGAGGCGGGATCACCGATGTCAACGCATCTCCATTGAACAAGGGACCTTGACCAACACCTTCAACCGCACCCTCTGTCCTGCCCGCCCGCGACGCGGCGACGGCTTGGGCGTATCATACGGCCCCAGGATGCGGCTCAAAATGATGAAGGCGGGCGCACCGCGCCATCCGCGGCGGCTCCTGGAACGACCACGCCAGGAGGGCGCGCTCGGCCCACCGGAACGCGAATCACCCGGGCAAGCGCAACGACGACCTGGGCTTTCGCCTCTCCCTGAGCTCGATGGGGCGCACGCTGCGGATGCACCGCGCGCCATGGACCAGAGCCCGCGTCCTGCCCGCCGTGCCGGCAGGTGCGGCGGCAAACCGCAAGGCCCCCTGGGCGCTGGTAGGCCTGGCTGCGGATGCGCCAGACCGAACGCCCCCAGGGGAGCCGTCTCCTCGCACCGGCCCGGCGTGTCAACGAAATGGACCTGATGACGCAGCGCTTTCCTGCTCCGTTCCCGCCGCCCTTCGCCGACTCCTGGGGCGACGACGAATTCGGCCTCTGGGCCGAGTTCACGGTCAGCACCGGGTACGGCAGCGCGACGCAGCGGCTGCGCTGGATCGAGCCAGGGAGTTTCCGCATGGGCTCGCCAGAAAGCGAGCCCGAGCGTTGGGATAACGAAGGCCCGCGGCATTGGGTGACGCTGACGCGCGGCTTCTGGCTGGCCGATACCGCCTGCCCGCAGGCGCTGTGGCAGGCGGTGATGGGCGCCAACCCCAGCTATTTCCAGGGTGACCCGCAGCGGCCGGTCGAGCAGGTGAGCTGGCACGAAGTGCAGGGATTCCTGCGCGCGCTCGAAAAACTGCTGCCGGGCTGCGAGGCGGCACTGCCGACCGAAGCGCAGTGGGAGTATGCCTGCCGGGCCGGCAGCGAGACGCCGTTCAGTTTCGGCGGGAACGTCACGCCCGAGCAGGTCAACTACGACGGCAACTTCCCCTATGCGGGCGGCGCGAAGGGACGGTTTCGCGAGGAGACGGTGCCGGTGAAGAGCCTGCCGGCGAACGCCTGGGGTCTGTACGAGATGCAGGGCAATGTCTGGGAATGGTGTGCCGATGGCCCGCGGGCCTACGACGAACGGGCGCAGCAGGACCCGACTGGCCCGGTTTCTGGAGACGAAGGGGCGCCCCGCGCCATCCGCGGCGGCTCCTGGTTCGACCACGCCGGGGGGGCGCGCTCGGCCCACCGGATCGCGGATCACCCGGGCAGGCGCGGCGGCGGCCTGGGCTTTCGCCTCTCCCTGAGGTCCATCGAGCCCGGCCAGGTTCCGGCACCGGTTCAGGGCCGGCCGGGACGGCCGGCCGCGCCCGGAGGGCGCCAGCCGCGCTGAGACCGCAGGGAAGGGCAGGAAAAACGAAACGCGCGGAACGGGGCAAGCGGGGCAAGCGGGGCAAGCGGAGCAAGCGGGAAACGCAGCAATCCGTGCCGGCAGTAGCTGCCCGGAGGCCCGGATGCGAGGGTGGCTCACCCCTGCCAAGGCCCGTGCCCTGTCAGACCCTTCTCCCAGGTTCTGGGTTCGTGAGCCGCTGACGCGACCCTGACCTCAATGCGAGCTGCCTTCCTTCTGATTCCCCTTGGTGTCCGCCGCCGTCTCCTCGGCGACCGGCGCCGCCGGCTTCTTCTCCGCCGGCTTCTTCGTTTTGGTGCCGGGGGGCTGTGGCGGCGGCAGTTGAGGCTCGACCGTTTCCAGCTTGTTCTCGCGCATGTAGATATCCATGTCGCGCCAGCCTTCATAGACCGCGGCTTTCGGCAACCAGGAATAGATCGAATAACAATCCTCGATGGCACGTCCCGATTGCCGGCAGGCACCGCCGACCGCTTTCCCCTCGGCCTCGTCGCGGGCCAGCTTGGCTGCCGGTGCCTCGAGGCCGAGCTTCTGCTGGACGGCATCGCAGCCGCTCAGCGCGAGCAGCAGCGAGCCGGTGATCAGGAGGCTGCGCAGCGGGCGGGGTGCTGGGTCGGACATGGCGTTTTCTGGAAGAAGGAATGTGGCATACAGGTTGGTATACAGGACAGGATGGTATACAGGACTGGATGCCGCATTGTAACCACAGTCGGAGCTGCCTGGGGGTGAATGGCCTGCTGGCAGGGCATGGACAGCCGGATCTCCGGCCGACACCCTGCCTTGTCCGCGGCAGGTCTTGCCTGCCGTTTCGGCCGTCACAGGCCATCCCGGCTGGAGGATTAGGTTCGGATCGGTGCTCGCAACCACTATAATCACGTTCTTTTTTCCTACATGGAAGGATCGGCATGCATTTACTCAGAATTCTCCCGGCGGCATTGGCCTTTGCCCTGGCGGCGCCCTTTTCTTCGTTGACGGCTGCGGCGCCAACCACTCTCGACCTTTCGCATCAGCTCGACGAAGAACGTGCAGAGCGACTCGAAAAACTGATCGAACGCTTCAACTCGCGGCAGAAGGACTATGAGGTCAAGCTGGTGCGCCGCGTTCAGGGCGATCCGCCCAAGGACCTCAACCTGGTGACGCGCGAGGAGCAGGCGCGCTTCGTCGCTGCGAAGGCGAATTTCAAGCCCCTGCATCAGGTGATGAAGGAGGCGAATATGCCCTTCGAGGCCGGCAAACTGGCGCCGGAACTGCGCGTCGGCCTGGGTGATGCCAAGGGCGAACTCTTTGCCTTGCCGATCGGGCTGTCGACGCCGGTGTTGTTCATCAACAAGGCGGCCTTCCGCAAGGCCGGACTCGATCCGGAAAAACCGCCGAAAACCTGGGCGGAGATGCTGAAAGCCGCCGACAAGCTGTTCGACGCCGGCAGCACCTGTCCCTACACCACTTCCTGGCCGTCCTGGGTGCATATCGACAACCTGAGTTCCTGGAACGGCGTCGAGGTATCCGACGCGAAGGGTCGCCTGAACTTCAACGGCCTGGTCCAGGTCAAGCACACGGCGATGCTGACCACCTGGGCGAAGGCCCGTTTCTTCATCTATTTCGGCCGCCGCGACGAGGCCGACAATCGCTTTGCCGCGGGGGAATGCGGCATGCTGACCAGTTCGTCCTCGCTCTACGGCCCGCTGCATGAGAGCCGCAAGGTCGAGGTCGGCGTTTCGTCGCTGCCGTATCACGACGATGTGCCGGGAGCACCGCAGCAGACGATGGCCGGAGGTTACTCGCTGTGGGTCGGCGCCGGCCAGAAGCCGGCCGAGTACAAGGGGGTGGCGCAGTTCGTGAGTTTCCTGATGGAGCCCGAGCTGCAGGTCGAGTTCAGTGCGGTGGCCGGCTTCCTGCCGATGACGCCGGCGGCGCGTGCCGCCGCGGGCAGCAAGCTGTTGAAGGCCGATACCGCCGGCCTCAATGTCGCTTACGCGCAGTTGCAGGGACCAGGCGCGCTGCGTGCGCTGCGCGTTTCCGAGAACGAGCGGGTGCGGATCATCGCCGAGGAGGAACTCGAAGCCGCCTGGACTGGCAAGATACCGGCCAAACAGGCGCTCGACAACGCTGTCCAGCGGGGCAATCTCGTCCTCTCCGGAGCGTCAAAGGCCCCGGCACCGGCGGCGGCACCACCCCGGAAGAAGTGATTGCTCCACGCCTCGGCTGGCGCTTGCCGCACGTTTTCGCGCACCGCTGCGGGGGGGCGCTGGCGCCGGAGAACACGCTGGCCGGTTTGCGCATCGCCGCCCGCCTGGGCCTGCGGGCGGTCGAATTCGACGTGATGCTGTCGGCCGACGCCTCGCCGTGGCTGCTGCACGACGAAACGCTTGCCCGCACGACGAACGGCGCCGGCCGGGTGTGCGAGACTTCCGATGCCGAACTGTCGGTCCTCGATGCCGGCATTCGCCAGCACCCGGCGTTTGCCGGCGAACCGCTGCCGACGCTGGCCTCGGCAGCCCTCGTCTGCAGGCAACTGGGTCTGCTGGCCAATGTCGAGATCAAACCGGCCGCCGGTTTCGATGCCCTGACCGGCGAGGTCGTCGCGCGCGCGGTGCGTGCGCTGTGGGCCGGCGCGGCGCTGCCGCTGCTCTCGTCGTTTTCCGAAACGGCCCTGGCGGCGGCGCGGGCGGCCGTCCCGGAACTGCCGCTCGGCATGCTTCATGAACGTCCGCCGGCGGACTGGCGGGAACGGCTGCGGCAGCTCGCGGCAGTGACCCTGCATTGTCGCGCCGATTGCCTGGACGACGAGCTGCTGGGCGAAGCGCGCGCGCATGGCATCCCGGTGCTCTGCTACACGGTCAACGACCCGGCGCTGGCGAGCGCGCTCCATCGGCGGGGGGTGGCGGCGGTGTTCAGCGATCGCATCGATTGTGTCGCCGAGGGCTAGCGTCGTCATGTCCGCGACCTCCGGGTGATCGGGCGGCCGCGAATCCGACTTTCACGTTAAAATCGCGGCTCCTCGAACGAGCCCCACAGCGGGATGGATCATGATGACAAGCGCTGAAATCCGCGACAAGTTCCTGCAGTTCTTCGCCTCCAAAGGCCACCAGATCGTCGCCTCGAGTTCGCTGGTGCCGCATGCCGATCCGACGCTGTTGTTCACCAACGCCGGCATGAACCAGTTCAAGGACGTTTTTCTGGGTTTCGACAAGCGGCCGTACCTGCGCGCGACCACCGCGCAGAAATGCGTTCGTGCCGGCGGCAAGCACAACGACCTCGAAAACGTCGGCTACACCGCGCGTCACCACACCTTTTTCGAAATGCTCGGCAATTTCTCGTTCGGCGACTACTTCAAGCTCGACGCGATCCGCTACGCCTGGGAACTGCTGGTCGAGGTCTATGGCCTGCCCGCCGAGCGCCTGTGGGTGACGGTCTATGCCGAGGACGACGAAGCCTACGAGATCTGGACGCGGGAGATCGGCGTGCCGGCCGGGCGGGTGGTGCGCATCGGTGACAACAAGGGCGCGCGCTACGCTTCCGACAACTTCTGGATGATGGGCGACACCGGTCCCTGCGGACCCTGTACGGAAATCTTCTACGACCACGGCGAAGGCATTCCCGGTGGGCCACCGGGATCGCCCGACGAAGAGGGCGACCGTTACATCGAGATCTGGAACAACGTCTTCATGCAGTTCAACCGCGACGAGGCCGGCGTCATGCACCCGCTGCCCAAGCCGTCGGTCGATACCGGCATGGGGCTGGAGCGGACGGCAGCGGTGCTGCAGCATGTCCATAGCAATTACGAGATCGACCTGTTCGTCCGCCTGATCGCTGCCGCCGCGCGCGAGACGTCGTCCGCCGACCTCGACAGCCCCTCGCTGCGGGTGCTGGCCGATCACATCCGCGCCTGCGCCTTCCTGATCTCCGACGGGGTGATTCCCGGCAACGAGGGGCGGGGCTATGTCCTGCGGCGCATCATCCGGCGCGCCATCCGGCACGGCTACAAACTCGGCGCGCGGGCAGCCTTCTTCCACCGCATGCTGCCTGATCTGGTGGTCGAAATGGGCGCCGCCTACCCCGAACTGGCGCGCAACGAGGCGCGCGTCAGCGAGGTGCTGAGCCAGGAAGAGGGGCGTTTCTTCGAGACCATCGAGCACGGCATGAGCATCCTCGAAGGCGAGCTCGCCGCCATGCAGGGCGGGAGCGCAACCGTCTTCAACGGCAACACCGCCTTCAAGCTGCACGATACCTTCGGTTTTCCGCTCGATCTGACCGCCGACGTCTGCCGTGAACGCGGCGTCAGCGTCGATGTGGCCGCCTTTGACGCGGCGATGGCGCACCAGAAGGAACAGGCGCGCGCCGCCGGCAAGTTCAGGATGGCAGCGGCACTCGATTACCAGGGACCGGCGACGACCTTTCATGGTTACGAGGCAACCGAGTTCAACGGCAAGGTTCTGGCGCTGTACCGCGACGGCAGTCCGGTCGAGCAGCTCAGGGAAGGCGAACTCGGCGTCATCGTCCTGGACGAAACGCCGTTCTACGCCGAATCGGGCGGCCAGGTCGGCGATCGCGGCCTCCTGCAGGGCGGACAGGGGATTTTCGCGGTCGAGGACACGCAGAAGATCCAGGCCACCGTCTTTGGTCATCAGGGCGTCGTCAGGACCGGGCTGATCAGCGTTGGCGAGCAGGTTTCCGCCCGGGTGGACGGGCTGGCGCGCGCGCGCACCGTGCGCAACCACTCGGCGACGCACCTGATGCACAAGGCGCTGCGCGAGGTGCTCGGCGGCCATGTACAGCAGAAAGGCTCGCTGGTCGACGCCGAGAAAACGCGTTTCGACTTTGCGCACAACGCGCCGATGAGCGCCGACGAGATTCGTCGTGTCGAGACCATCGTCAATCACGAGATTCTTGCCAATGCCGCCGCCGAGGCACGCATCATGCCGATCGAGGAAGCGCAGCGCTCAGGGGCGATGATGCTCTTCGGCGAGAAGTACGGCGACGAAGTGCGGGTGCTGACGATCGGTTCGTCGAAGGAACTCTGCGGTGGCGTGCACGTCCGGCGCAGCGGCGACATCGGCCTGTTCAAGATCGTCGCCGAAACCGGCGTCGCCGCCGGCGTCCGCCGCGTCGAGGCGGTCACCGGTGACACCGCGCTGGCGCTCGTTCAGCAGCAGCAGGCGATGCTGGCCGATGCGGCGGCGGCGTTCAAGGTGCCGCTTGCCGAGGTGCCGGTCAAGCTCGCGCAGGTTCTCGACAATGTTCGCTCGCTGGAAAGGGATCTGGCCCGCCTCAAGGCGAAGCTCGCCTCGGCGCAAGGCGACGAGCTGCTCGCGCAGGCGGTCGAAGTCAAGGGTAGCAGGGTCGTCGCCGCGCTCATGGACGGCGCCGACGTCAACGCCTTGCGCTCGACCATCGACAAGTTGCGCGACAAGCTGCAGAGCGCCGCCGTCGTTCTGGCTTCGACCAATGACGGCAAGGTGACGCTGGTCGCCGGCGTCACCGCCGATCTGACCGGCAGGGTCAAGGCCGGCGAACTGGTGAACATGGTTGCCCGACAGCTTGGCGGCAAGGGCGGCGGTCGTGCGGACATGGCGCAGGCCGGCGGCAACGATGTGGCTGGCGTGCCGATGGCACTGGCGTCGGTGCGCGCCTGGGTAGAGCAACGCTTGTGACCCGGAACTGAAATGGCCGAATGGAGAACCGGATGAGTGCTCTTGTCATCGAGAATGTGAAAATCAGCGAACTTCCCGAGGCTTGGCGGAACAGGCTGGCGGTTCCCGAGAATGCCCGCCTCACCATTCGGATTGAGGAGCAAGCCGTCGGCGTGGCGGTAGAAGACGATCCACTGTTCGGGATGTGGCGCGACCGCGAGGATATGGCTGACGTGCAAGCTTATGTCGGCACGCTGCGTGCGCCGCGTTTCTGAGCAGCCGTGACCTTTCTGATTGACTCGGATGTGCTGATCTGGCTAACGAGAGGCCACGTCGGAGCCAAAGCCCGTCTTGACCTCATTCATCCTTGGCGGCTTTCCGTTGTGACCTACTTGGAACTGGCGCAAGGATGCCGCAGCAAGGATGAATTGCAGCGGCTCAAACGGGGGCTGGCGCAGCGGGATAGCGATGTGTTGCCGCTGACCCCGCCATCTCCAAACAGGCCACTACCTTGATCGACACCTACGCTCTATCCGGCGGCTTGCAGTTGGCCGATGCACTGATCGCAGCAACTGCCCTCGATCATGGCCTTACCCTGTTGACCGCAAACGCCAAACATTTTTCCATCATTGATGGTCTGGATAGGGAACGGTTTGTTCCATGAATGCCAACCAGGGACGAAGCCCGGCGATGCAGCACTTTGCCAGTGACAACTACGCCGGCATTTGTCCGGAGGCGCTCGCCGCGCTACTGGCGGCCAACGATGGGCATGTCCGTTCGTATGGCGACGACGAGTGGACCTTGCGGGTGGCCGATCGTTTGCGCGAATTGTTCGAGACCGACTGCGACGTGTACTTCGTCTTCAACGGGACGGCGGCCAACTCGCTCGCGCTGGCGGCACTGTGCCAGCCTTACCACAGCGTGATCTGCCATCAACTGGCGCATGTTGACACCGACGAATGTGGGGCGCCGCAGTTCTTCTCCAATGGCGCCACGCTGTTGGCGGTAGCCGGCGAGCAGGGCAAGCTGACGCCGGAGGCGATTGTCGAAGTCGTGACCCGGCGCAGTGACATCCACTATCCCAAGCCGAAGGTGGTGACCCTGACACAGGCAACCGAGGTCGGCACCGTGTATCGTCCCGACGAACTGCGGGCGATCGCCGATACGGCACGCGCGCATGGCCTGCGCGTGCACATGGACGGCGCCCGCTTTGCCAATGCCGTCGCCGGTCTCGGTCTGAGTCCGGCGGAAGTGAGCTGGCGGGCCGGCGTCGATGTGCTGTGCTTCGGCGGCACCAAGATGGGCCTGCCGGTCGGCGAGGCCGTCGTCTTTTTCGACCGAAAGCTGTCGGACGATTTTTCCTATCGCTGCAAACAGGCCGGCCAACTGGCGTCGAAGATGCGCTTCCTTTCCGCTCCCTGGCTCGGCATCCTCGAAAACGGTGCCTGGTTGCGGCACGCCGCGCACGCCAATGCGATGGCGCGGCGTCTGGCGGCCGGTCTGGCTGAAGGCACCGGCCTGCCGGCGCTGTTCCCGGTGCAGGCCAACGGTGTCTTTGTGCGCCTGCCCGGCCGTATCGAGGCCGGCCTGCGCGCGCGCGGCTGGTTGTTCTACAACTTCATCGCCGCCGGCGGCGCGCGTTTCATGTGTGGCTGGGATACCGCGCCGGAGACCGTCGATCGTCTGCTCGCCGACATCCGCGAGTTGGCGGCGGAGTCCGCTTGAGCTCCTGGCGTTTCTGTCCGCTCTGCGGTGCCGGACTGGAGATGCGTGCGGTCGGCGGTCTGCCGCGGAGCCATTGCCGTGCCGACTGCGGTTTCGTTCATTGGGACAATCCGGCACCGGTGCTGGCGGCGCTGGTCGAATACCGGGAGCAGATCGTGCTGGCGCGCAACCACGCCTGGACGGCCGGCGCTTTCGGCCTGATCACGGGTTTTCTCGAGCGCGACGAAGCGCCGGCCGCCGGCGTTGCGCGCGAGGTCAAGGAAGAACTCGGCCTCGACGCCACGGCGGTGACGCTGATTGGCGTCTATCCGTTTGCGCGCAAACACGAAGTGATCATTGCCTACCATGTACTCGCTGAAGGCGAGATCCGGCTGAACGAGGAACTTGCCGAGATCCGGCTGATCGCCCCAGAAAAGCTCAAGGCCTGGGACTTTGGGACTGGCCTGGCGGTCAGCGACTGGCTGGCTCGGCGAGGGGTCGGATGAGCTACTCTACTGAAATAGGTAACAAACGACTTTAACTGTCTGGTGTAATGGGCTGTAGAATTCGAGCATTGCTTTCTGTAGGGACAGGCTGCGATGCTGAGACTGACCTTTACCCCGGCGGAGGCGGACGCCTTAGAGCACGAGCGATTTCACCATCCGCATCCCCACGTGCGACGCAAGATGGAAGCGCTGTGGCTGAAAAGCCAGGGGCTTGCGCATCAAGATATCGCGCGGCTCGCGGGCGTGAGCGGCAAGACGCTTCGCACCTACCTCCAGCAGTATGTGGAGGGCGGCGTCGCCGGGCTGAAGGAACTGCATTTCCGTCGGCCGCAGAGCGAACTGGTGGCGCATCAGGAGACGATCGGGGCTTATTTTCTCACCCATCCGCCGGCTTCGATCCATGAGGCCGTGGATGCGATCAGAAAGCTCACGGGTTTGAGCCGCTCGCCGACTCAGGTGCGGCTTTTCCTGCGAGAGAAGTGCGGGATGAGACGCCTGAAGACCGGCACCCTGCCGGCCAAGGCGGATCCCGAGGTCCAGGAAGCCTTTAAAAAAAAGAACTTGAACCGCGTTTGGCAGAAGCCCAAGCGGGCCAACGTGCCGTGTTCTTCGTAGACGCGGCACACTTTGTCTTGGGCGCCTTCCTGTCGGTGGTGTGGTGCCTTGCTCGGGTCTGGATCAAGGCGCCCTCGGGCCGGCAGCGCTTCAACGTACTGGGTGCGCTCGACGCCGTCACCAAAGAGGTCGTCACCGTCGTCAATTCCACCTACATCAATTCGCTCAGCGTCTGTGCTTTGCTGGAGAAACTGGTTACCCTACGGCCCACGCTGCCTATGACGGTCGTCCTGGACAACGCCCGCTATCAGCGTTGTGCGTTGGTGAAAACCTGCGCCGAGAAACTGAAGATCGAGTTGCTCTTTTTACCCACCTACTCCCCAAATTTGAACCTCATCGAGCGTTTGTGGAAGTTCGTCAAAAAGCAGTGCCTCTACGCCAAGTACTACCCCGACTTCCATTCCTTCACGACGGCCATCGAACGCTGCTTGCAAGATACCCACACCATCCACGCCAAGGCGCTACAGTCCCTATTGACCCTGAACTTCCAAACCTTCCAGAAGATTCAATCGTGACCGCGCACGGTATCGCTGCCGCCGTTCAACCAGCGCAGCGCGATGCTCAGGCAGGTATTCAGGGTTTGATGGTCGAAGTGGCCGGGCAGGGTTGACAGCAGCCGGTCACAGCCCGGTGCATCGTCGTTGTCGAAGCTTTCGAGCAGGGCCAGGATGTTTCCGAGCAGACCGCCATGCTCGCAGAGCGCGTTGCGAACGTCACGTTCGACGGCAATCTGTTCGAGGATTTCCTCGATCGGCAGACCGAGCGCAACCGGCATCATCGACAGGATGCCGGTGATGAAAGCCAGTTCGCTCAAGTGTCGGTGATTGCCTTGCAGACCAGGCTCGATCAACAATTCCATCATCCGGCCGCGCAGGGCGGCCACTTGCAGCAGGGGTGAGCGGGAAGGGTCGGCCGCCTGGCCGGGGGGGGCCAGCAGCAGCAGCGACAGCCAGCGCTGCAACTGGCGGCGTCCGAACAGGGTAATCGCATGCCGCAGCGAGGTCACCGGCTGCGCGAGGCGGCTACCTCGACATCCGACCGTGTTGACCACCCGCAGCAGGTTGAGCGTCAGCGCGGGCTCGTGCTTGAAGGCATCCTCGATCAGCGCGGTCTCGACATCACGCCCGACGAGGTTGACCAGTTGAATCAGTGCCGCCTGCGAGGCCGAGAGGCGGCGACCACTGACGATTTCGGCCTGCGCGAAGTAGCGACCCTGAAATAGTTCAAAGCCGAGGCTGCGACAATGCTCCATCTGCTCGCTGCTGCCCACACCCTGCGCCAGCAGCGTGATCGGCAGCTTGCGCAGCGAGCCGGCGAGATCCCGGAGTTGGCTGGCGTCGGCAGCGTCAACATCGATCTTGATGACTCCGACCATCGGCAACAGCGGTCGACTGCGGTCGTCGATGCCTCGGTAGTCGGGCAGTGCCAGCGTATAGCCGCGTGCGCGCAGGCTCTGGCAACGCGTCAGTGTTGCCCTGTCGGCGGCGCCGTCGAGCAACAGTTCGAGGACCACGCCGGCCGGCGGCAGCAATTCGATCGCCTCCTGTTGCAGAAATTCGGTGTCGATGCCAATGAATGCACAACTGTGACCGAGCGCACTCTGCATGCCCAGTTCGGAATAGGCAGCGCATAGCGCGGCAGCCGCACCGGCGGGGGGCGCGGTCATCGCGGCGCTGCTTCCGAACGATAGCTGGTAGCCGGCGAGTTCCTGCTGCCGGTTGAGAATCGGCTGCCGGAACAGAAAGGCGTTCTTGAGCGATTGATGGTCTGTCATCGGGGCTTGCGCGTCAGAACGGCAGCACCAGGCCGGGGCGGGTGGTATTGAGGACGCGGCGGAAATCACCCTGAATACGTTCCAAAGCTTCTTTGTCGTCGGCTTCGAAACGGAGCACGACCACCGGTGTGGTATTCGACGGCCGCGCCAGTCCGAAGCCATCCGCGTACTCGACGCGCAGGCCATCGATGGTGATGATCTCGCGTGCCCCCTCGAAGTGTGCCTGTCGCCGCAGTTCGTCGATCAGCGCCAGGGGCTCGCCTTCCTGCATGGCGATGTTCAGTTCCGGCGTTGAGCTGCTGTCGGGCAGCGCCTTCAGCACGGTGTTGGCATCGACTGCGCGGGCGAGGATCTCGAGCAGTCGGGCACCCGCGTAGAGGCCATCGTCGAAGCCGAACCAGCGTTCCTTGAAGAACATGTGGCCGCTCATTTCGCCGGCCAGCGGCGCACCGGTTTCCTTGAGTTTGGCTTTGACCAGCGCGTGTCCGGTTTTCCACATCAGCGGTTCGCCGCCATGCTGGCGAATCCATGGCGCCAGCCGGCGCGTGCATTTGACATCATAGATGATCGCCTGTCCTGGACAGCGGCCGAGCACGTCGGCGGCAAAGAGCATCAGTTGGCGATCGGGGTAGATGATCTCGCCATCGCAGGTGACGACGCCGAGGCGGTCACCATCGCCGTCGAAAGCGAGTCCAAGTTCGGCGCCGCTGCGGCCGAGCGCTTCGATGAGGTCCCGAAGGTTCTCGGGTTTCGACGGATCGGGGTGGTGGTTCGGGAAATGCCCATCCACCTCACAGAACAGTTCGACCAGCTCACATCCGAGTGCGCGAAAGAGCTGCGGGGCGATGCCTCCAGCGACGCCGTTGCCGCAGTCGATGACGATCTTCAGCGGGCGTGCCAGGCGAACGTCGCTGGTGATGCGCGCGAGGTAGGCAGGACGAACGTCGGCGCTGCGGGACTGGCCAGCCGCGTGGTGGAGCCGGCCGGCGTCGACGCGTTGCCGGATCTCCTGAATGGTTTCGCCGGCCAGGGTTTCACCGCCGATGACCATTTTCAGACCATTATAATCGGGCGGATTATGGCTGCCGGTGACGGCCACGCAGCTCTGGCAACCGAGTTCATGCGCCGCGAAGTAGACCACCGGCGTCGGCACGCAGCCGACGTCGATGCTGTCGATGCCGGCCATGCGGATGCCTTCCATCAGTGCCGCCGATAGTTCCGGTCCGGACAGGCGTCCATCACGGCCCACCGCAATCGCGCGTTGGCCACGCTCGACGGCCAGGGAACCGAGGCCATGGCCGATGCGCCGGACAATGTCCGCGGTCAGGGTCTTGCCGACGATACCGCGAATGTCGTAGGCCTTGAAGATTTCGGCGGGCAGGGGAGTAGGCATGTCAAACCTCATGCTGAAAATAGTCAAGAATGCGCTGTGGCAGCCAGTCGAGCCGTCCCGGCAGGGGACCGGTGACAAAACCCACATGGCCCCCCTGACGCGGGAATTCAATCTGCACACTGGCCGCGACCTGGTGGACAGTGGGGAGCGTCTGTGCCGGCAGGAAGGGGTCATTCTGGGCATTGAGCAGCAGCGTTGGCAGCCGGATGCCGGGTAGCCAGGGTTTGCTCGATGCCCTTCGCCAATAGTCGTCGGCACCGGCAAAACCGTGCAGCGGCGCCGTGACGATCTCGTCGAATTCATGGAGGTTGCGGGCCGCGCGCATCCGCCGTTCGTCAAACAGGCCAGGATAGCGGCGCAGTTTGTCAGCTGCATGACGCTTGAGGGTGTACAGGAAGTGCCGGGTGTAGAGGCGGTTGAATCCGCTGGCCAGGGCGTGACCGCAAGCGGCGAGGTCGAGCGGTGCACTGATCGCGGCCGCCGCCCGCAGGGTATCGGTGGCAGCCTTCTCGCGTTCGCCGAGCCATTTCAGCAGGGCGTTGCCGCCCAGCGAAACGCCAACCGCGTAGCGTGGGTAACCTGGAAAAGATGCTTGCAGACGCCGCAGGATCCAGTCGATCTCGTCGCTGTCGCCGGAGTGGTAGGCGCGCGGCAGGCGATTGCTTTCGCCCGAACATCCCCGGAAATTCACCACCACGCCTGCCCAGCCAATGCCCGTGACGGCGTGCATCAGGGTGCTTGCGTAGTGACTGCCGGAACTGCCTTCCAGACCATGAAAAAGCACCAGCAAGGGGCGACCATCCAGGGTGGAGGATGGCACCAGGTTCCAGTCGAGGTCGATGAAGTCGCCATCCGGCGTCTCCCAGCGTTGCCGGTGGTAGGGCAGGGGGGTGGGTCGGATCAGCAGGGGGTAGAGGGTCTGGGCGTGGCCGCCTGGTAGCCAGCCTGGCGCACGGTAGGAACTCAATGCAGTGTCCGCGGCGTTTTCGTGCTGCCTTCGTCGGCGCTGTCGCTGTTCGCCAGGTTCCGGTCGGCTGCGGTCGATGAGTGGTGCGAAAGCAGGCGCCAGCCATTGGCACCGCGCTGGAAAACATTGGTCGCCAGCATCGGCCCGTGCGGTTTGCGCTCTTCACCGATGTAGAGCGTTTCGACGACATTGTGCACCGACAGGAGCATGCCGTTCCAGCGAATGCCGCGCGACAGGCGCACCATCAGGCGCGGGTTATTGGCGAAAATGCTGCGCCAGCTTTCGCGGATCGCATCGGCACCGGTCAGGCGCTGGCCGGTCGGGTGAATGCAGACGATTTCTTCATCATCGGCCCAGACACTCATCAGGGCGACCAGGTCGGCACGTGCAATGGCCTCGTAGAAGGCTGTTTCGACGTCCTCCGGGGTGGCAAAAATGGTGATCATGCCAGGGCCTTGCTCAGGCAGGCATCGAGAACACGCTGCGGGTCGAGCTTGTTCAGGCAGTCGAGATGGCCCAGTGGACAACTGCGCTGGAAGCAGGGGCTGCAGTCGAGATGCAGGCTGATGACCTTCGCTCGAACCGAAAGCGGTGGGGTGAAGCCGGGTGATGAGGAGCCATAGAGGGCAACCAGCGGTCGATCAAGGGCGGCGGCAAGGTGCATCAGGCCCGAATCGTTGCAGACGACAAACTCTGCGGCAGCCAGCAGATCGATGGCCTGGGTCAGGGTGGTGGCACCACAGAGGTTGTGGGGCCGCCTGGTCAGGTCGGTACGGTTGATGATCTGGTCGGCGATCGCCCGGTCTTTCTGTGAACCGAGTAGCCAGACCGCGTAGCCCTGATCTGCCAGCACATTGGCGACGGCGGCGAAATGCTTTGCCGGCCAGCGCTTGGCCGGGCCATATTCGGCACCGGGGCAGAATATGGCCAGCTTTTCAGGCAGTGCGATGCCAAGCGACGCCAGTGTGGCGGCGCGTTGCAAACTGTCGGACTGCAGGCGTGGCCGCGGTAGCGGTCTTGGTAGTGCGGTTCCGGGCGCTTCGGCAAGTTGCGCGAAGCGTTCGACCATCAGCGGCAGTTGCGCCTTGTTCAGCGTGTGTCGGCGATTGATCAGCCCGTAGCGGCTTTCCCCCACGAAACCGATGCGCTCGGGAATATCGGCAAAAAACGGAATCAGTGCCGATTTGATCGAATTCGGCAGAATGTAGGCACGCTGGTAGCCGCACTTCGCCAATTGGTGAGCCAGTCGGTGCCGCGCTTTCAGAGAGAGATCGCCGTGTGCGAAGGGGCTATCGATGAGTCGCGTGATCTCGGGCATCCGTTCGAGAACCGGCGCAACCCAGCGGGGTGCCAGAGCGTCGATCTGCAGGCCGGGGTTTCGCTCATGCAGGCGCATGAACAGCGGCTGCGACAGCACCGTGTCGCCAATCCAGGATGGGGCGACGATGAGTGCTTTCATGAGCAGCTATGCAGCGGCCGATCAATGGTGCGCTTTCGGCCGCTCTCCCCTGAGGACATAGTGTGCGCTGCAGTAGGGACAAACGACCTCGCCGCTATGCGTGATGTCGAGATAGACGCGCGGATGCCTTGCCCACAGTGGTGCATCCTTGCCCGGGCAGTGCAAGGGGAGTTCCTGGGCGGTGACCTCGATGGGGTTCTGCAGGGTTTTCTGAGACATGATGGCAACTTTGCAAGGTTGATTTGAAAGTCGCGTCAGCGACTCACGAATCTCCCCTACCCACTTGCGGGGGAGGGGTCGAGGGAGAGGGAAACGGTCATGACTTTCAAGATCGGGGGTACCTGGAAAAGTCATGACCGTTAAACGTAGGCGAGCCAGTCTGCATGCGCTGGCATGCGGCCATTCACGCAGTCGAAGAAGAGACTCTGGATGCGGGTGGTGATCGGGCCGCGGTGGCCAGCACCGATCTGACGATTGTCGAGTTCGCGGATCGGCGTCACCTCGGCAGCCGTGCCGGTAAAGAAGGCCTCGTCGGCGCAATACACCTCGTCGCGGGTGATCCGTTTTTCGATGACCGGGATGCCCAGCTCTTCGGCGAGCTGCAGGACCGAGGCGCGCGTGATGCCTTCGAGGCAGGAGGTCAGATCCGGGGTATACAGTTTGTCCTTCTTGACGATGAACACATTCTCGCCGGCACCCTCGGCCACATAGCCGTCGACGTCGAGCAGCAGGGCTTCGTCGTAACCATCGTGCGCCACCTCCTGGTGGGCAAGGATCGAGTTGGTGTAGGTCCCGACAGACTTCGAGCGGCACATGTTGATATTCACATGGTGGCGGGTGAACGACGAGGTCTTGACACGAATGCCCTTTTCCATTCCCTCGGCACCGAGGTAGGCACCCCACGGCCAGGCAGCGATGGCTACGTGCGTACTGACTGCAGTGGCCGCGATGCCCATCGCCTCGGAGCCATAGAAGACGATCGGCCGCAGGTAGCAGGAGTCGAGCTGGTTGGCGCGCACCACTTCCTTCTGTGCTTCGAGCAGGGTTTCCTTGTCGTAAGGCATCTTCATCTGGAAGATATAGGCCGAGTTGAACAAACGGTCGGTATGTTCCTTGAGACGGAAGATGGCGGTGCCCTTTTCGGCCTTGTAGGCGCGGATGCCTTCAAAAACCCCCATGCCGTAATGTAGGGTATGCGTCAGCACATGCGTTGTGGCCTGGCGCCATGGCACCAGTTTGCCGTCGTACCAGATGAAGCCGTCGCGATCCGCCATCGACATGATGTGCTCTCCATTTGCCGGAAATCCTGAAGGGGAAATTCTAGCCGATTTCGCTCCCCGGTTGGCGGTAAAATGGCGTCTTTACTGCCCTGCAAGGCTTCTGCCATGGTCTGGAAACCCAACGTCACCGTCGCTGCGGTACTCGAACGTGATGGCCGCTTCCTGCTCGTCGAGGAGGAAACCGAATACGGAGTCTGTTACAACCAGCCGGCGGGCCACCTGGAATGCGGCGAGTCGCTGATCGATGCGGTGGTCCGCGAGACCCTTGAGGAAACGGCTTATACCCTGGCGCCGCAGTTCCTGATCGGGGTCTACAACTACCGTAACGAAACCAGGGACGTGAACTATCTGCGTTTTGCCTTCGGTGGCGAGATCACCGCACACGATTCCCGACGAGCACTCGACGAAGGTATCCTGGCGGCACACTGGCTGACGCTCGATGAAATCCGGGAACGCCAGGCGCAGCACCGCAGTCCGATGGTTCTCCTGTGCATCGAGGACTGGCTGATCGGCCGGCGCTATCCGCTCGAACTGTTGCACCAGTACACGTGCGCTGGCTGATGCCATTGATCCTGCTGGGCCTGGCTTCGGCGGTGTCGGCGGATTCGTTGAGCGTCTGCTACAACTATGGGTGTGTGGCCGAGGCCGACGTGAACTTCAGCGCCGGACAGCTGATGCAGGTGCGCGACCTGCTCGGCGTTGCCCGCAATGCCACCGAGGAGCGCGCCAGCTTGTCGCTGGCAATTGGCTGGATGCTGGGCTGGGCGGGCGAACAGACACCGATTTCGGCGGATCGCGGGGGCAACTTTGCCGATGATGGCGTCTTCGGGCGGATGGACTGCATCGATCACTCGACGACGACGACGCGCCTGCTGCGGCTGCTGGAAAGTCATCGCTGGCTGTCTTTCCACCGCGTTCTCGAGCCGGCGCGACGGGTGCTCTATCTGTTCGAATTCCATTATTCGGCGCAGATCGAGGAACTCGATCAGCTGGCGACAGAACCTGCTTCGACCGCGGAGCCAGCGCGTTATGTCGTGGATAGCTGGTTTCGCGACAACGGTCGCCCGGCAGTGGTGATGGCGCTGCCGGACTGGCTCGACGGCCAGGGTCTGGAAGAGAGTGGGGGGGTGGCGGTGGTCGCCGGCGGCCCTGGTGATGATCCGCCAGTCGAACACTAACGGTCTAACGGTCATGACTTTTCCAGGCACCCCCGATCATGAAAGTCATGACCGTTTCCCTCTCCCCCGACCCCTCTCCCCAAGTGGGGAGGGGAGATTCGTGAGTCGCTGACGCGACTTTCACATTGACAGGGTACGAAGATGAACAAGGGAAATACTGTCGTCGTTGGCTTGTCCGGTGGCGTTGATTCGTCGGTTGCCGCCTGGCTGCTCAAGCAGCAGGGATGGCATGTGGTCGGCCTGTTCATGAAGAACTGGGAGGATGACGATGGCGACGAATATTGCGCTTCGCGCCAGGACCTGATCGATGTGATCAGCGTTGCCGATACGCTCGGCATCGAGGTCGAAGTGCTGAACTTCGCGAGCGAATACAAGGAACGCGTGTTTGCGCACTTTCTGAAGGAATACCAGGCGGGCCGCACGCCGAATCCGGACGTGTTGTGCAACCCGGAGATCAAGTTCAGCGCTTTTCTCGAGTACGCGCTGAAGATTGGTGCGCAGCGTATCGCCACCGGCCATTACGCCGGCGTGCGCGAGTTCCAGGGCGCCTGGCAGTTGCTCAAGGCCGAGGATGGGACCAAGGACCAGAGCTATTTCCTGTACCGGCTCAATCAGCAGCAACTGGCGAAGACGTTGTTCCCCCTGGCCGGCCTGTACAAGCGGGACGTTCGCAAGATTGCCGAGGCGGCCGGTCTGCATGTCGCGCTGAAGAAGGATTCTACCGGTATCTGTTTTATCGGTGAGCGGCCGTTCAAGGATTTCCTGATGCGTTATCTGCCCAAAAGCCAGGGCGAGATCCGTTGCCTCGACGACAACCGGGTGCTTGGCGAACACGACGGGGTGGCCTACCACACGATCGGTCAGCGCAAGGGTTTGCACATCGGCGGTGTCAGGGGGGGCAAGAGCGGCGACCACGGCGACCATGATGCCTGGTTCGTGGCCCGCAAGGATGTGGCCGAAAACATCCTCTATGTCGTGCAGGGGCATGACCATCCAGCGTTGCTGGCCGACGAAGTGAGCGCCTGGGATTTGTCCTGGGTGGCCGGTGAAGCACCGCATACACACTGGGTGTATACCGCTAAGACACGCTACCGGCAGGCCGATGCCGCCTGCGAGATTGAGCGGGTCGGCGCCGACGCCTGCCTGATCCGCTTCGCCGAGCCGCAGTGGGCGATCACGCCGGGGCAGTCGGTGGTGGTCTATGAAAGTCGCGTTTGTCTCGGGGGAGGGGTGATCGCCTGAGAGGTTGTGAAGAAATCGTCGCGAGCAGGCCGAGAGGCAAGGCGCGAGGGAGCGAACGACGAGACATATCAAGTGGATAGGCGAGGAGTGAGCGACTGGGCAACGCAGCAGATCGGTCGCGCAGTAGATTTATTCACAACCGCTGGGCCGTGCCTCCGTGCAGCGGAAAACATGGGGGCTGCCTGCCGATGCCATCCTGACAAGAGTCACAAAGGACTTCGACCAATCGCAGCCAAACGACATAGAGACGAAAAACTGGTAGACTGAAATCCGCCTCCCTTGGAAGACGAATCAACGAGGGGGACTGGGTCCGCGCTACATCCAATCATTCCATGGGCGGTCGTTCTACGCCCTGGCTGTGCAGGTGGGCGGGTGTTCATACTACAGGTCTTGTACGCCGGGGCCATGGATCCCGATGGCAGGCAAAGTCGATTTCAGCGAGATTGCATGGGAGTTGGATATGGCAACCATTTTCATCAGCAGCCTTCCCTTTCGAGCAGATGAAGCGTTTATCCGCAATCTGTTCAGCCCCTATGGTCGGGTCGTGTCGGTTGATCTGCATGCGGACTGGGTGAATCCGACCCATGAGCCTTATGCCTATGTCGATTTGGAAACGTCCGATCCAAAATTGGCGGTAGACGCCCTGGATGGCCAAAAATTTGGCCAGAACCATATCCGTGTCCATGAACGGGTTATCCTGCCGACTTCGGCTGTCAAGACCGTCTGACCTCGCTCTCGTCCCACAACTCATTCTTTCGGAGTGACCCCATGGCCAAGGATATCGACCAACAAATCCTCAATGACCTGCGCCAGTTCGATTTCGTTGCACAGAACATCTGGCCAAAATTGCGCGGCCTGTTCAAGCACTCGATCGCGGCACGTTGCAGCCAATGCGTCATTTCCTCACGCGTGCCCTATGTCACGCTGACCGATGGTGTCTGTAACCTGTGCCACGAGCACAACAAGTTGCGCGCCAACGACGAGGAGACCCTCTGGCAGAAGAAATACGTCGAACATCAGCGCAAGGAACTGGACCAGTTGCTGAGAAGTCATCAGGGCAAGGGCCGCGACCGTTATGACGCGTTGGTTCTGTTCAGTGGCGGCAAGGATAGCGTGTATATGCTGTCGCGCCTGCGCAAGGAATACCCCGGCCTCCGCGTTCTGCTGATGACCTGGGACAACGGCTTCTATTCCAAGTTGTCGCTGGATCGTTGCAAGGAAGTGGCTGCCAAAATGGACCTCGACCATATCGTCTACAAGCCGCGTTCGTCGGTTTACAAGACGCTTTACTGCTATACGCTGAAGAATGTCGAAATGAAGGGCAGCTATCAGACGGTCGACCGGCTCGATGGTACCCTGAATCAGATGCTGGGCTTCTATTTCGCCTACGACATGAATATTCCCCTGGTCCTGGCGGGTGTCGATTTCGCACAGGAACTGATCATGCAATTCCATTCGTATTATGTCATGCCGTTCGAGGACATGTGTTCGCGCACCCTGACTGACCGCATGGAGCGCCGGTCGGGTTTCAAGATTGCCGACATTTTTACCGAGGAAGACCAGAAACTGTTCTGGGACGGCACCGGCAAGGACCCCGATCGTGTTCCGCATTACGTGCTTCCCTTCGTTGCCTGGCGTCCCGACAAGGCGGCCATTCTGGGCGAACTCGAGCGGGAAAGCCTGATGCCGGAACGTGATTCCTCACCCATCCTGACCAATAATCAGGTGCTGTCGATCATGACCGCCATCGACATCAAGACGATCGGCTATTGCAGTTTCGAACCGGAGTTCGCCGAGATGATCCGGTTCCGGGAAAACGATCCGGTTTATTGGCGCAACGCCTTCGAGATGGCCGAGTTCGGTGCTCGCAACAAGGTATTCCTGCAACGTACGGTGACCAAAGTGCTGGGCAAGCTTGGCCTGACCTTTCAGGAGGTGGGACTCGAGGCTTAGTGTGAAAGTCGAGGGTGCTTGAGCCTGGTCAGACGTTCTGGCGCAGCGCGTCCACGACCGGAATGCGGGTCACGCGCCGTGCCGGGAAGATCGAGGCGCTCACGGTGGCGACCAGGCCGATGGTGAAGGCAAGCACGAGTTCTTGCGGTACGACCTGGATCTGCGCCATGTAGCCGACCTCGCTGCTTGGCGGGGGGGGCATGGGAATGCCGATGGCCGAGATCACCCAGGCCAGGACGACGCCGATCAGCAAGCCCGTGCTGCTGCCGATCACCCCGATCAGAACGTTCTCGGTGATCACCAGCCGGAATACGTCGATCCGGCGATTGCCCAGCGCCATCATGGTGCCGAATTCTCCGACGCGCTCGAAAGCGCTCATGTTGACGCTGTTGGCGACGCCGAGCAAGACCATGATCAGGACGATCAGGCGCAGCACGCCGAACTGCCGGTCGTAGAGGGTGACGGTCTTGTCGTAGAAATCGGTCAACTCGTTCCATTTCTTGATTTCGAACTTCTCGGCGTCGAGTTGCCGCGCGAGCAGCCCGGCGACCCGCACCGTATCGAGGGAATCCTTGAGCGAGACGACCAGGGTATTGATGCCTCGGGCATTGAGGAGTTCCTGGGCATCGGCCAGGGGAATGCGGACCGCACGCCCGTCGTAATCCCGGGAAAAGCTCCTGAACGTTCCGACGACTTCGAACTCGAGCGTGTTCAAGGCTCCGCCCGAAGTGCTCACCAGAACGATCACCCGGTCCCCGACTCCCACCTTGAACGCGTCGGCCAGGCCCTTTCCAACGATGATCTTGTACTGGTCCTGATCGTTGAGCGCGCGCCCCGATTCGATGCGGATGAACGTGCCCAGTTTACTCTCCCGGTTCGGCTCGATGCCTTCGCCGATGATTGAACGGTCGGTACGACCGGCGCTGAGCAGGCCCGAGAAGCTGACCCTGGCCATGACGTCAGCCACCTGCGGCAGCCTGGCGATCTGCCGTCGCAGCGGCTCAGGATCGTCGATCATGAATCTGTCCGGCGCCCGTGCGCCTTTTTCGAAGAACCCCTGCGCGTTGATCTGGAGGTGACCGAACTGCGAGTGAATCACTGCCTCGCGCAGCTGAATGAACATGTCCTCGATGAATCCGCCGGAAAGAACGAGGCTGATGACGCCGAAAAGGACTGCACCGAACGTCATTCCCGTACGCAGCTTGTGCCCGAGAAGATTACGGAGAGCAAGTTTGATCACTGCCTGGTCCTGATTTTGTGGGAATAGTTCAGCGGTTGAAGCGCAACGCGTCGACGATGACCATCCCCGAAGCGGTTCGTGCCGGAATGATGCTGGCGATCAGCGTCGATCCCACTGCCAGCAGAAATGCCTCGACGGCAAGCCGGCCGGTGACCATGACCTCACCCATGAATCCCCAGGACTGTCCTGGTGGCGGAGGCATGGGGATGCCGATGTAGGAGATCACCCAGGCCAGCAGGGTTCCCAATGCCAGACCCAGGAGACCGCCGACGATACCGAGCACAGCACCCTCCACGACGATCATGCGCAGGAGGTCGCGACGGGTCAGTCCGAGAGCCATGATGGTGCCGATCTCGCCCGTCCGCTCCATGACGCTCATCATCATGGTGTTGAAAATGCTCAACACGATGATCACGGCGATGATGACTCTCATCACACCCGCCTGTTTGGCGAGGAGGGACACCGCCTTGACATGGAAATCGGCCAGTTCGATCCATTCGGTAAATACCAGATTCTCGTTCGCAAAGCGCTGGCGCAGGGTCCTCAAGGTGAGACCTGCCTGCTCGGTCTCCGCCAGCAACAATGCCCAGGTGTGGGCACCATCGACTTTCAGCAGTTTTTGTGCGGTCGCCAGCGGTACCCTCAGCGCGACATCGTCGTACGCTTTCGACATCGTCGCAAAAAAACCTCGTACCCGGCACTCGACCGCATTGATGCTCCCTGTGGCCGTATTCGCCATCAGGACGACCGTATCCCCGATGTCGATACCCAGGTTGGCGGCGAGGCCCAGGCCGAGGATGATTCCGTTCGGGTCATTGGCCGACAGGTTGGCGCCCTTGGGAATCCGTAGTGAACTGCTCAGGACCTGCTCCTTGTCCGGTTCGACTCCCTCGGCAATGAAAGAGATGGTTTCGTCGCCTTTGCTCACCAGGCCGCTGAACGCCAGTCGTCTGCCGAGAACACGCAGTTCGGGGAGTCGTTCGATGGTGTTCTGTACGGGCGAACTTTTTGGCAGGAGGTAGCCAAACGGGTCCGCCGTTCCCTCTTCGAAGTACCCCTTTCGGGTCACCTGAATATGGCCATACTGGGAAGTAATGGTGGTTTCCCGATGCTTGAACATGATCCAGTCGATGAAACCGTTCGCGACGATCAGGGCGGCCACCCCGAAGGCGATGGCCGCGAGCGCAAACGCGGAGCGCCGTCGTTGTCGGGCGATGTTTCGGGCAGCCAGGAAAGCGTCGGTCAGCACCTTGGGAATTATACACTCCGATTGACGCCGCTTGATCGCGGCTCATATACTTCCTGCTCCATGACCTACAGCTCCATGGCTGGTTTTCCTACCCTCCTGGCCTTTCATCGATGAACCGAAAGTCACGTGGCTGACGACACCGCCAGTCCCCTCGTCAGTGCCTTCGATCCGCGCAGCGACCTGTCCGCTGCGCTTCGCGAGTGGCGGGAGCTGCTTGGCGAGGCCAATGTCCTGTCCGATGCCGGGACGCGGGACCATTATGCCCGCAGCACCTCGTCGTTCAGCCGGCGCCCTGCCGCCATCCTGAAACCGGGAACGCGGGACGAGGTCGTGGAAGTCGTGAGCATCGCACGCCGCTGCAGAACCCCGCTCTATCCGATCAGCACCGGCCAGAACTGGGGCTACGGCGATGCCTGCGCGGTATACGACGGGCAGGTCATTGTCGACCTCGGCCGGCTGAACCGGATCGTGCAGGTCGACAGCGAACTGGGTTACGCGGTCATCGAGCCCGGTGTGACCCAGCGGCAGCTTGCCCGCCACCTGGCCGAGCAAAACGTGCCGTTCTGGATCGATTGCACGGGCGCGGGACCGAATTCGAGCCTGATCGGCAACATCGTCGAGCGCGGCTTCGGGCACAGTCCCTACGGCAACCGCTTCCAGACGATCTCGGGAATGGAGGTCGTCCTCGGCACGGGAGATGTGCTGCGTACCGGCTTCGGGCAGTACCCGCAGGCCAGGACCACGCATCTGTACCCGTACGGCATCGGTCCTTACCTCGACGGACTCTTCACCCAGTCGAACTTCGGCATCGTCACCCGGCTCGGGCTATGGCTGCAGCCGATCCCGGAGTCTTTCTGTCCGTACATCGTGCTCTTTGCAGAAGACAAGGACCTCCTCGACGCCATTCCGCAGTTGCAGAAACTCCGGCTGAACCGGATTCTGCAGAGCGTTCCGCACATCGGCAATGACCTCCGGGCATTGGCCTCCGACGCCCCGTTCCCGCGCGACCGATTACCCGGACACGCGCGCCTGACTCCGGAAGTGAGGGCACTGCTGCGGAAAAAAGCGGGTATCGGTGCGTGGTCGATGTCAGGGGCGTTCTACGGAAGTTCACGGCAGGTGGCACTGCACAAGAAACTGCTCAAGGCGGCCCTGGCCGGGGTGAACGCCAAGGTGATCTTTCTCCCGCCCCGTATCCTGGCGGCGGGGCAGTGGTTCGCACGCCACTTCGGTCATCTCGCGCCTTTCCACGGACTGGAAAAGAAGATCCGGATCGGGGCGGCGCTTGCCGGCATGCACAGCGGCCAACCCACCGGCGCCTTCCTCCGGGGTTGCTATTGGCGCCACCAGGCGGGCGTGCCGGCGGACTTCTCCGACGATACCGATCTCGCGCGGGAGCGGATCGGCATCATGTGGATGGCGCCGATCATCCCCTTCCGACGGGAGGATCTCGCCCAGCTCAACCAGGAGATGGACGCGCTTTTCGGGCGCTTCGACTTCGACTGCCATGTCACCGTCAACATGATCAACGAGCGTGCGCTGGCGGCTGTCTACACGATCGAATACGATGCGGAGGATGAAGCGGAGACCCGGCGGGGAATCGAGTGTTATGAGGCCGGGGTGCATCGGCTGTTCGAACTGGGCTACCCCTTGTATCGTGCCTCGGTGCGCGGGATGCGGTTGCTAGCATCGCAACGGGAAGCGGGTTCCTGCGACGCGGTCGAACGGTTGAAGCGGGCGTTTGATCCGGGCGCCATCATTGCGCCCGGGCGCTACGATGGGCTGAAAGCAGGGCGCGACTAGCGACGGCGAGGCCGCCCGACGGGTGGCCGCAGGAAGAAAAAACGGCCTCCCGAAGGAGGCCGTTTTGATTGCTACCGGGCAGGGCAGTCGAAGGGGTTTACCCTCACGCCTTCGTCGAGCGGCGGCGCAGACCGACCAGGCCGACCAGGCCCGCGCCGAGCAGCGCGAGCGAACCCGGTTCCGGTACCCGTTGAGGACGGACGAAGAAGTCGGCATCGGTCACAAAGCCGCAGGTCACGTGGGCACCAGAAAGATTGGTGCACTGGGGTGCGCCAGCCACATTCCCGAATTTACCTTCATTCCCATCTCCGACCATCCCGCGGAAGGCGCCGTTGGAAATGCCGACCTGGGTAGTGTGGAACCCGGTCAACGTGTCCAGGGTCAGCACACTGTCTGTGTAAACGAAGTTGGTGTTGTTATACAGAACATCCAGGCCGCCGCCGAAATTACCGAATTGCACCGAAGTGGGAGCCAAGGTAAAGGCGGCGTTCGAGGAGCCCACCCCAAAAGCAGCAACCACGTCTGCGGTCAGATACGTATCTCCGGCAGTCCCAAGGCCGGTCGCTACACGAAGCGTTCCCTCGGACGTCACCATGCTGATCATATCCAGCATTCCCGGTCCCGTGGGGGCGTTGATGAGATTCTGGGAGAAGGGTACTGCACGGTCATAGACGCAGACCAGCGCGCCGACGCAGTTGGCGTTCCCCGTGAGGTCGGCCATCGTGTAGCCAGCTACCGTGGTTTCTCCCAGGTGCACATACTGGCGCCCGCCGTTCGGGGTAAAACTGGTAATCTGGTTGGAGATGATCCCATAGACTTGGTTGTTCGAGGGCGCTCCCGAGGGCAGGAAATTGTCGATACGGACGACGCCGATGAACACGTCGCCGATACTGATCAGACCGTCGAGATTTGCATCAATATAGGCTTCACGGTCCTGATCCTCCAGCGTGTTCAGCAAGCCGTTGGTAAGGCCGCTGTTGATCGTTGCCGCTCCAGCCGACGCGGCCAGACCGAAGCTCAACGCAATGGCTGCTCCGATCTTGCGCACCTGGGATGGCAGACGGCTCCCCTGGGTGCTTTTGGTGACTTGACTCATGGTGTGTTCCTTTCAACAATGCAGATTGAGATTAGTGCGCGTACCCCCCAGGTTCAATCAATAGCGAGGTTTCGCTGCCAATCAATAAGCAGAAACCGTGCCAGAAAATATTAATCATTTTTTTTCAAATAGTTGAGAGAATTTTTCAGATCAGTGGGAAGCGTGTGTGTAAAATATCCCGACACTTGCCACGAACGAACTGGTCCTCGTCTTACCGCTGATCAGATTTGACCATGCCCACCAATTCGACCCCCCTCGGCACACGACTCGGCTTGCAAGCTCCTGTTCTCGCGCGCCCAGGTCGTGGAGGATCTGCTGCGGGGTTTTGTCGGCGAAGACTGGGTCGAAGACCTCTGGACTTCAGCGCGCTGGAAAAAGTGGGCGGCAGCTATGTCACCGACGATCTGCGAGACCGCGTGGACGACCTGATCTGGCGTGTCCGCCGGCGGGGTGAGTGGCTCTACGTGTACCTGCTGCTCGAATTCCAGAGCACCGTAGACCCCTGGATGGCCCTGCGGATCCTGGTCTACACGGGCTTGCTCTTTCCGGACCGGATCAAGAGCGGCGAAGTTCGGCCCGGCCAGAAACTCCCGGCCGTCTTTCCCCTGCTCCTCTACCATGGGCGCAGTCGCTGGACGGCCGCGCGTGACGTCAGCGAACTCATCGAGTGGCTGCCCGGCAGCCTCAAGCGCTATCATCCGGCCCAGCGCTACTTCCTGCTGGAAGAAGCCGCGGTGAGTGAAGCGGATCTGAGCGACCCGCAAAACCCGGTCGTCAACATCATTCGCCTCGAACGGAGCGCCGTCCCGGCGGATGTCCGGCGCGCCGTATCGCAATCGCTGAAGTCCCTACCAGGACCGGCCTCTGCCAGCCTCAGACGTGCCTTCGTGGTCTGGATCAACCGCATCGTCCTCCGACGGCTGATGCCCGGACAGGAGGTACCCGAAGTGAACGAACTACAGGAGATCGACACCATGCTTGCCGAAACCGTTGCAGGATGGACCCAACAGTGGAAAGAGGAGGGTTTGCAGGAAGGTTTGCAGCAAGGCCGAAAGGAAGACCGAAAGGAAGGTGAAAGCGCCTTGTTGCTGAAGCTGCTCGAACGTCGTTTTGGCCCCTTGCCCAACTGGGTGAACGAGCGCCTTGGGCAGGCAACCTCCGAGCAACTGGAGACCGGGGGCCTCGACCTGCTGGATGCCGCCGGACTCGACGAGGTGTTCAAGGCACACTGATCGGCTTCCCTCAAAGAAGCTGTCCAGAAACTCCAGACTCTGCTGTACCGAGGCGCATCATTTTGTGGCCTTGCTCAAGCGCTGGATCATTGAACGGACCTTTGCCCGGCTCGGGTGGTCACGTCACCTTTCCAAGGATGACGAGTGGCGCCTGGGTACTGCCGAAACCAGGGTCCGCCGCTGCTGCTCACCGGATGCTCCGGCGGCTGGCCGGCTTGGTTCATGGACAGCTTCTTAAACCTGGTCTGGCCGACGGTGGCACTACTTTTCGTTACGCCAGTCGCGCAGCGTTTCCTTGCGCGGCAGGGGGGCATCCTTGTTGGCACGACGATCGTGGATGAGCGGCAGCGCGGCACCGAGAACGAAAACGATGCAGAGGCCAAAAATGATCCAGCCTGCGTTCATGGTCCTCCATTTTCGGTGAAGGAAACAGAGATAGATGACTGGCCAGAAGTCACTGACCGTTCTTGGTTACTCGCTGAAAAAGTCCGCGCAAAGTGCTCTGAATGTCGGCAGGCAGGAGGACGACCTTGGCGTTGTCGGATTCAGCGATCTTGCTGAGACTGGTGATGTATTTCTCGCCGAGCAGGTAGAGCATCGGCAGTTCGTTGTCGCCAAAAGCACGATTCACCTTCGTGATCGCCTGCGAGGATGCTTCGGCAAGGGTCACCTGCGCTGCGGCATCGCGTTTGGCGGATTCCAGGCGTGCTTCGGCGGTGAGGATCATCGACTGCTTCTCGCCTTCGGCACGGGTGACCATCGCCTTGCGTTCCCGCTCGGCCGAGGCCTGCATTTCCATCGCGCGCTGCATCGACTGCGAGGGTTTGATGTCCTGGATTTCGACCGATTTGACGGTCAGTCCCCAGTCCAGCGCTTCGTCGGCAACGCCGGCTTTGAGACGCGCCTTGATGGTATCCCGCGACGACAGTGCCTGGTCGAGTTCCATTTCCCCGACGATCGAGCGTAGGGTGGTCATGATCATGTTGCGGATCGCTTCAGAGTAATCCTGAACGCCATAGACGGCTTTCACCGGGTCGGTGACCTTGATGAAGGCGATGGCGTTGACCACAATCACCGCATTGTCGCGCGTGATCACCTCCTGCTCCTGGACATCGAGAATGATGTCCTTGGTGGTGACCTTGTAGGAGACGATATCGATGTAGGGAATGATGAAGCGCAGTCCTGGCAGCAGCGTGCTGTGGTACTTGCCGAGGCGCTGCACGATCCACTCCTCGCCTTGCGGAACGATACGAACGCCATTGGCGACGGTAACCGCGACAAAAATGAGGAAAACGATCGAAAATATGGTCATGCCGGTCATCTTGCTTGCTCCACTTTGATGTAACTGCCTTCAACCGCGACGATGCGAACCCGCTCACCCGCCCCGATCGCCGTATCGGCGTAACACTCCCACACGTCGGCGCCGAGAATCGGTTTCTGAAAACGCACCTGAGCGCGGGTTTCCGGGGTGACTCCAGAGACCAGGATGCCGACTTCACCGCCCACGTTGGCAGCCGAGGTGCCGACAGCGGTCCTTGTGCGCGGCTTGAGATAGCGAAACCAGAGACCGACCAGCATTGCCGAGAGCGCCGCCCAGAGCAGGAACTGGCTGGCCAAGGAGAGCTCAGGCACGGCCAGCAGGATGACGCCGACGGCTGCTGCCGCGATGCCGAACCAGACCAGAAAAAATGCTGGGATGGCCATTTCGGCCATCGTCAGGCTCAGTCCGAGGACCATCCAGTGCCACCATTCGGGCGAAAACATCGCGCATTTCTCCTTCTGTCCGTACGCTCCGGATGGCGGCGGCACATCGCCGCAGTACCTGCAACCACCGATCAGCCGTGCCGGGATACAGGTCGATTAGACGCCATAACGCCGCTGCAGGCAAGTCACAGCATGAATATCACTGCCTTTTGCGGAAACACCGCATGACGGAACCCGATTCGGAATGTTCCCTGCGTTCCCCCGTGAACTGGCGCAAGGCGCAAGCTCTCCGCCAAACTTCAGCCGAGTTCGCGCGCCACGACCGCCACCGAGCCAGCGTCGGGCAGGCTGGCCAGTTGCGAGAGGATGTAGTCCTTGACCAGCGCCAGCAGTTCATCCACGCGCGCTGGCGGCATGCCGATTTCCTCGGCCACGCCGCGCACTGCTGCCAGTTCATCGGTAGTCAGCGCGCCGTCGGCATAGGCGACCATCAGACAGGTGGCAATCACCAGGTCGCGCTCCGCCGCCTCGCTGAAGATGCCGGCGAATTCACCCGTCTGTCCGGTCGCTTGCAGGCTGTCGAATGCCGGCCAGTCGACGCGGTCGTCGCAACCGCTGTCATGGAACCAGCGAATCAGGGCCACTTCCTCGGCGGTCCTGACGCCATCGACATGCGCGATGCGCAACAGCAGGCGGGTCGCGGCGATGCTCTGGCCGGCATCGAGGGATACGTTTTCGAGCAGGGGGAACATACGAACTCCTTCAAGGTTGGATCTGACGCCGCAGTTCGGCGAGTCGTTCCTGCACCTCGCGCGCGGACAGCGACCGGAAGCGTTGCGGCAACAGCGAGCGCCGCGAGGTTTCGGCCACCGCGAGCATTTCCATGTAGCCCACCATGGCCGTTTCCTGCGGTGGCATGAAGTCCTCGATGGCGCGCGCGAGGACCTCCCGGCTGACGGCCGGGGTAGCCGCGGCGCCGGTTCGTACGCGCGCATCGGGGGGCGAAGGAAGGGGCGAATCGATCCGCTGCGCTCGCTCGGCGAACTCGGCGGCGAGCAGGGCAAGGGCTTCCAGGTCGGCATTGGAATAGCCTTCGAGCCCCTCGCAGGCGGCCAGCAGGTGCGCTTCCGGGAAATCGACGGGCACCCGGTAGCGCTCGAAAACGGCGCCCATGACGGCGGCACGTTCGGCCGCGGTCTCGGCGTAGAAAAAGGGGATTTTACGGTCGAGGCGGCCGGGGCGCTTGATGTCGGTATCCAGCTTGTCGGGGCGGTTGGTCAGCAGGATGAACAGGACCTGGCCGCGATTCTCGGGATCGGACATGAATTCCTTGAGTCGGGCAATGACCCGCGAACTGGTGCCGCCGTCGGCATCGTCACCTTGCCGGCCGAAGCTGCGGTCGCCTTCGTCGATGAGCAGCGCGATCGGTCCCATCGCCTTGACGGTTGCCAAAACGCGGTCGAGGTTGGCCTCCGTCGATCCGACCCATTTCGATCGGAAGTTTTTCAGGGCGATTCCGGAAAGTCCCGCCTCCTTGAGAAAGGCCTTGATCACGAAGGTTTTGCCGGAGCCCATCGGCCCCACTGCGAGCAGGCCCATCGGTGCGCGTGCGCGCTCGCCGCCCTGGATCAGGCGCGCGATGTCAAGCAATTCGCTCTTGATCGGTTCATTGCCGCCGACGCTTTCCAGGCCATGCCGTGGATCGATGAATTCGATCAGGCCGGCGCATTCCTTTTCGATCAATTCGCGTTTGCGCTGGCGTACCAAGGCCATCATTTCGCCCGCAGGATCGCCGCTTTCGGGCAGCGCGCGCGTTGGGTCGACGATCTGGCGGATTTCGGCGGGCGTCATGCCGGCGGTGATCGCGGCCAGTTTTTCGGCACGCTCGGCGGCTTGCGGGCTACCCTGCAGCAGGCTGGCAATCAGCGTCCGCCGCTGCGTCTGGCTCATCCCTTGCGGCGCTTCGCTGGCGACGATGCTGGCCAGTTGAATCAGGCGCAGGCCGGCGGTGTGGTCGGCGAGTAGCTCGGCCTCGGCTGCCGGCATGCCTGGTGAGTAGTGCCGGATCGCCGCATGCCGATCGGCCCGATCGGGCATCGGCAGCGCGATCGCCAACACGCGTGGATGCGTCAGCAGCGCCGGGCTCAGGTCGGCCAGCGATTCGCTGACCAGGATGACGACGTTGTCGCGATTGGCAAACTGTTCATCCAGCGACCAGCGATGCAGGGCCGTGAACGCACCGCGCTCCTCGAGCGAGAGCTGGTGCAGTTCGGCGGCAGGGAAAAGGGTTCCAGCGTAGGGAATCAGGAGCGCGCTGGAGCCTTGCCCGCGCATCTGCCGTTCGAGCGACTCGAAGATGCCGTTGAGTCCCTTGCCTTCAAGATGGCGGTAGAGTTCTGCCTTCTCTTCAGCGCTGCCGCCCTGAATGACGCGTACGCCAAGGTCGATGCTGAGTTCGTAGATGTGCTGCTTGTTGTCCTTGAGCAGCACTTCGCTGAGGAAGGGCAACAGCGTGTAATAGCGTTCGCCGACCCGATAACGGTCGAAAACGTTGCGGTAGAGAACGAATACCGAGGCTTCGCCGGCCAGGTATTTCTGGCGTAGCGTCTCGGCCCAGGCGGGCAGGGCTGGCCGGCCGTCGCTGCCGGGGCTCATGCCGGGACGCGGGCAGGGCAGCGCCTGCGGTCGCGCATGGCCGTGTGTATCACCTTGCGCATCACATCGCGCATCACATCGACTTGCCGGTGGTATCGGTCTGAACGCTGCGCGCGCGTTTCATTTCCTCGAGCTGCTGGCGGGCGGTGATTGCACCGCTGCTCTGCCGCAGCCGCGCGAGCTTGACGTCGAGATCGGAATCGCGCAGCTCGCTGCCCATCTTGGCTTCGGCAACGGTATTCCTGATGTGTTCGCGGACGTTGTCGAGCGCCCGCACTTCGGCATCGACCGACAGGCCGTCGAGCTGGTTCTGAATCTTCAGCCGCGCCTGCGCGCTGTGCATCTGCGCCAGCATGCGATCCTTCTCATCCTTGAGCTTCTGAATTTCGGCCTTGACCTGGATCAGCGAATCCTTTGCCTCTTGTGCGTCAGTGCTGGCCTGTTCCATTTCCTGGTCGAGCACCTTGGTGCTGGCCTCGAGGGCGTTCTTTTTCTGGATCAGCACGATGCCGAGTTCGTCCTGGCCAGTGGCGAGCGCGGCGTTGAGGTCGGCCGAGATCGCCGCGAGTTCGCTGCGCTCTTTCTCCAGTCGTGCCGAGATCTCCTCTCGCCGACGCATGATCGCAGCGGTGGCGCTCTTCAGCCTGCCGTATTTCTCGATCATCGAGTCGATGGCATTCTGGTAAGCGATCTCGGGATGACGCTTTTCCACATCGGTGATCCACAGCGAAACAAAGCCCGACCAGAGGTTGGACAGGCGTCCGACAAAATTGATGTCAGCCATCGCTTTCTTCCTTTCGTGAGTCGCTGACGCGACTTTTACATTAACCGACGCGCCTGCGACCGCCGACCGCGACCAGGTGCCGCTGCCGTGCCGCCGCCGCAGTCGAGGTCGGCATCGCCACGCCCGGCAAGGCTTCGGCGAGATCGTTCGCGAGATCTGCCTCGATGTCTTCCTGCAGGCGCAGCTTGCCGATCGCCTCTTCGAGCCGCGTGCCGACGTCTTCGCTGACCGGCAGCGTCATGATCGTCTGATAAATCTCGTCGAGCTGGTCAGGCATCGACAGCATCGCCGCCTCGATCGCCCGCCGGCGACTGAGCATGCGGTGGTGCCGCTCGATGATCGCCAGGTAATCGGTGCGTGCCTTCTGCAACTGCCGCAGGTCGGTGCCGGGACGGGGGGTGGCGAGTTCCCTGTCCAGCGCCGCCACCTGCTGTTCGACCTCGCGCAGATTGACCGACTCGGCGCGGTCGTTCATGACCAGGAGCGCCAGCCACATCGCCAGGTATTCGAGCGTCACCTCGTCGAGCTGTTCGACATCACGCCAGGCGAGCCGGCCATGACCGCTGTCGGCTCGCTGATAGAGCGACTGTACGCGTTCATACATGCGCTGATAGGTACGCAAGGTGGGTTCGGGAAGCGGACGCTTGCCCGAGCGCTTCTGAATTTCGGTCATCAACTGCTCGCGCGAGGTCTGACGGACGTTCGCCCGCCAGCGCCGATCGACCTTTTCCCGAAAGGTCGGCAAGGACGGGATGTGCAGCGCGGCGAGGATGTCGCCGGCGGCAAAAGCGATCAGCGGCACCGCACCGACCGCGAAACCGAAGGGGATCGAGAGCAATGCTCCGACTGCCAGCGAACCGAGAAAGGCGTAGAGATTGGTCTGACTGGTCAGAACCTCCCGGACGTAGGAGGGTTTCGCCTCGGCCATGGCTACACCGTCACCCGCACCTGGCCCCGGCCGGGACTGGCCTGGTGCAGTTGCCTGAGAATGCGCTCTTCGAGCGCCTGCGCCTCGCGCGAGCGCTGCCAGGTGGCCGAGCGCGGCCGTGCTTCGCTGATCACGAAATCATCGGCAACGCGCGCCGGCTGTGCGGACAGGACGATGACGCGGTCGCCGAGTACCAGCGCTTCGGTGACATCGTGCGTCACGAAGACTACCAGGCACGGCCAGGACTGATACAACTCGATCAACAATTGCTGCATTTCCTCGCGCGTCTGCGCGTCGAGCGCCCCGAAAGGCTCGTCCATCAGCAGGATGCGCGGCCGCAGGACGAGTGCGCGCGCCAGCGCAACGCGCTGGTTCTGGCCGCCGGAGAGCTGCGCCGGCCGCAGCTTGAGCTTGTCCGCGAGTCCGACCGCCTTGAGGATGTCGGCCACGCGCTGACGCCACTCGGCTTCCGGTACCCGTGCTTTCCAGAGATGGAGCCGGAACGGGAAGGCGACGTTGTCGAACACCGTCAGATCCGGCCGATTGGCGTAGCGCTGAAAGACCATCACCGCATCGTCGTGCGGGCCGTTGCACTCGACCCCATCGATCAGGACCTTGCCCGCCGTCGGCGTTTCGATACCCATCGGCCGCACCCCGCCGAGCATGTGCAGCAGGGTGCTCTTGCCGCAGCCCGAGGGTCCGAGCAGCATACTGATGCCCGGTTGATCGAAGCTCAGCGAGATTTGGTCGATGACCCGCGTCACGCCGCCGCCGGGCGCCGGATATTCCTGCACGAGGTCCCGGACGACCACCGACGGCGGCCTGGCTGCCGCTGGCTTGGCCACGGTCACTGCTGCGTTTCCCAGGGATACAGACGGCGCTTCAGCCAGACCATGAACTGATAGGTGGCCAGCGCCAGCGCGATGATCACGATGATGCCGGCAAAGACCTGATCCCAGGCGCTGAAGCGCCGGGCATTCTGGATCAACTGCCCGAGGCCCTGGCGTGCATTGACGTATTCGGCGACGGTGATGTAGGTCCACATCACCGAGAAGGCGACGATCACGGCATCGGCGATGCGCGGCATGGCCATCGGAATCACCGCACGGTGGATGCATTCCCAGGGCGTCGCGCCAAGGTCGCGGGCGCCGATCCAGTAGCTCTGCGGTACCGCCTGGATCGCGTCACGGACCATTGGAATCAGATAGACCACGGCGCCGATGAACAGGAAGGCAATCTTCATCGTCTCGCCGATGCCCAGCCACATCACCAGGATCGGCAGCAGAGCCACCACCGGCGCCGAACGGAAGGGATCGACCAGCGGTGACAGGGCGGCGTTCACGCGCGGTGCGGCGCCCATGCCGATGCCGATCGGAATGCCGATGGCGATCACCAGCGCCCCCGCGACGAGCAAGCGGCCGACCGACCACAGCGTCGCGGTGAGCAACAGGCTGTCGCCCTCGTGCCAGCTCAGATAAGACAGTGCCGTGACCACCTCCCAGGGCGCCGGCAGTTTGGTCGAGCTGACCAGTCCAGAGACCGCCAGCAGGCCCCATACCAGCAACAGCGTCAGCACCGAGCCGACGCCGAGCCATTGCCGCTGTCGGCCATCGAGCGGCGCGTAGGGGTTCCAGAATTCGCTCATGCGCGCCTGGCCATGCGGGTCAGCGGCCGCCGAAAACGGCGACCCGCGTCGTCCGGTTCAGCGCCCGGCATTCCTCGATCGAGAGCCCTTCATTGGCGGCGTTGGCCTCGACGCACAACGGCCGATCCGGGCCGTTGCCAACGATCTTGAAACGCTCGCGCGGAAATTCCCATTGTGTCACCAGATAGTCAACGACCGCGCGCGCGCAGCCGACAGGCGAAGATTGAGCTCGCGGGCACCGGTCGCATCCGAATTGCCGCTGACCTCGAAGTATGCCTTGCCGTTGTTCTCGATGAACGGCACCATCTCGGTGTCGACCGTTTTTTGCGCGCGCTTGGTCAATTCTGCGCTCCCCGAGGCGAAACCCACGGTCACCGGCTTGGTTACCATCGCCTCCTGCTGTGTCGCTTCCTTCTGTGCTGCCTGGGTGAATGTCGTCTGTGGCCTGGCTGCGGCCTCTGCCGCCGCCTTGTTCTGCCCGAGCAGGGCCTTGATGTAGCGATAGTCGAAGCTGTCCTGCGGCGCGATCACCGGTGATTTGGGATTGGCCAGCGCCCCCGCCTTGCGATAGATCTCGTCGAAGCGCTTGTAGACCCGCTCGTAATGATTGGTCCCGCCGGCTAGTCCGAGAATGCGCGCGTTGTCCTCGACGTCGGTCCAGACCAGGTTGGAAAACAGGGCCTTGACGAACGGCCGGCCTTCCTTGTCGGCCAGCAACTTGAAGAACTCCTGTGTCCTGACCAGCGCTTCGACAGCGTTGTCAGGGTTGGCTCGTGCCGTCTGCACGCCCGCCATCCAGCCGGCAACGAATTTCTGCACCACCGCCTGTCCTTCCGGCCTGGCCAGCAGACGCGCGTCGCAGACCATCACGTCAAAGATCAGGTTGGTCGCCGTTCGGGTCGAATAGACGACATGCGCTCCCTTGACGTTGCGCAGGGCAAGAGCCAGATCAGGGTCCCATAGCACAGCCGCGTCGACAGCACCGGACTCGAGCGCCGCGCGCACGCCGGCAGTGCCTTCCTCGGCGTTGATGAACACCATTTTGATGCTGTCCTTTTTGCGCGCGGTCAGCGATGAATTGTCGATGGCGTCGATCAGCATGCCGTGCGAGGGTGTGAACTGCAGCAGCGCGACCGACCGACCGGCCAGGTCTTCGACCGCCTTGACCGCCGCATCGCGAGCGATGACCGCATCTCCGCCCTGGGTGTTGTCAACGATCATCACCGCCTTGCCATCGAGGCCGGCGTTGCGCAGGTTAGGTTGTTCCTGCGCCCAGAAATCCGAGGTTCGCCAGGCGCACTGCGCGGCGCCGGATTCAAAGATGGTGGCCAGCGTCGGAATGTCGTCCTGGATCACGAAGCGGACATGGATTCCTTCCCTGCCGTAAAGCGAACCCGGCTGGGTATTCAGGTCGTTGCCATTGGCGACCAGCGCCGGGGCATAGCCGTGAAAACTGACCAGGCTGACCTTGAGGGGGTTGGCGGCGCTGCCGAGTGGCGCGTTCCGGTCTTCGGCCGTCGTTACCCTGGCCGGCGGCGTCGACTTGCTGGTGGTCGCTCCAGGCGTTGGCGTGGGCGCGGGCGCTGCCGCCGTCGGCTTCGCAGGCGCCGCCTCGCCACTGGTGAAACGCTCCTTGAGCCCGAAGTTCCAGGCCAGAGAACCGGCAACGCCAAGAACGACGACGGTGATCAGTCCCTTGGCCAGCGGTGTCAGTTGAGCCATGTGTTGTTCTCCTTGCTGGGAATGTCAGTGGGCGGCGCCGGGCGCCCTGAAAATCGTCGGGATTTCACGCAGGCGATCAATTTCGGCATCGACGCGGCGCGTCTCGCGCGCAGCGGACTCCCGCGCTACGCGCAGGCCCGCTTCGACGCTGGTTGTTTCCTGCGCCGCACGGGTCACTTCACGTTCCAGCAACTGTTCGAGTTCGGTGATCTGTTTACGGATCGCTGCCGTTCCCTCGTCGAGGACCCGCCTGATCTGATCGACGAGTTCGGTGGACTGCCGCTCGCGCTCCTGCAACTGCGCGGCCAATTGCCGCTTGTGATCTTCCAGCGCGGCGATCTTGAGATCGGCGTCGCTCAGGCAATCGCTGATCTGCCAGTTGTCATCGGCCGCATCCATCGCCAGCACCGCCATCTTGCGGGTTCCCGCATCCATGGCGCGCAGGCCGTCGAGAAGGCGCAGCAGCTTTTCGGCCGGATATGGCGAGGCAGGCACTTGGGCAGCCGCGAAAATGTCTTCGAAGGCATGGCCTTCCAGGGCATCGCCATCCAGGTCCGGGCAGGCCTCCGCGAGCGAGGGCAGCGCACTGGCGGCTGGCATGGTCTTCGGTTCCTCGGAGGCTTGCTCGCACAGCCGGGGCAATACAGGCGCCTCGGCACGCGTCTCGGGCCTGGCCGCCAGAGCCTCCTGCGGTGGCTCCGCTGACGCCGCCAGACGCTCATCTTCCGACAGCTCGATAAGCTTTGCTTTCGCCAGCAGATTCAAGAAACCCTTCATGCCACCCCCTGAATGCTTGCCATGTCGTATGACCTGGTAGATTCAGGGATTATACGAACGAAAACCGGCAATGCAAGCAGCCCTGGCGCAAGAACTACCCGGCGTGCGCACTGGCATCGCCCGGCAGGGAAGGGAAACGGTCCATGCGATCATCATTAAGGGTGGGCAGGATCTGGCCATGATCCGGGCGCTACCCTGTCATCTCCGATAGAATGCAGGCATGATCTAGGCCTGTGTTCACTACCATTGACTGTGTCCGCTCTGTGCGGATGACTGTGCCATGGTCGCCAGGGATTTGCCCAAGGTGGGTTCACGGTAAGAACAGAAAGGAAGCACATGGCCAAGCCATCGAAAGCGAAATTCTGCTGGCAAGACCCCTTGTTGCTCGAAGCACAACTGAGCGAAGACGAACGACTGTTGCGCGATGCGGCGCGCGACTACTGCCAGGGTAAATTGCTGCCGCGCGTTCTCGAATCCTTTCGCCTCGAACGAACCGATCCGTCGATCTATCTGGAAATGGGCGAGATGGGACTGCTCGGCATGACGATTCCGCCCGAGTACGGGGGTGCCGGGCTTAACTATGTGAGCTACGGCCTCGTCGCGCGCGAGGTCGAGCGTGTCGATTCGGGTTTTCGCTCGATGATGAGCGTGCAGTCTTCGCTGGTGATGCTGCCGATCCACGAGTTCGGGAGCGAGCAGCAGAAGCAGAGGTACCTTCCCCGGCTGGCGCGCGGTGAATCAATCGGCTGCTTCGGACTGACCGAGCCCAACCACGGTTCCGACCCGGGCAGCATGGAGACCCGGGCGCGTGCGGTGGACGGCGGCTACCGAATCTCGGGCAACAAGACCTGGATCACCAACTCGCCGATTGCTGATGTGTTCATCATCTGGGCCAAGGACGACGCCGGCGCAATTCGCGGCTTCGTCCTCGAGAAAGGCATGCCGGGCCTGTCGACGCCGCCCATCCATGGCAAGGTCGGTCTGCGCACGTCGATTACCGGCGAGGTCGTGATGGACGAGGTCTTCGTACCGGCAGAGAACGCCTTTCCGGAAGTGCGGGGGCTCAGGGGACCATTCGCCTGCCTCGATTCGGCACGCTACGGCATCGCCTGGGGTGCGCTCGGCGCCGCCGAGTTTTGCTGGCACACGGCGCGCCAGTACACGCTCGATCGCAGGCAGTTCGGCCGCCCACTGGCCGCCAACCAGTTGGTCCAGAAGAAGCTTGTCGACATGCAGAGCGAAATCACGCTGGCTCTGCAGGGTTGCCTGCGCCTCGGGCGGATGAAGGAAGAAGGCACGGCGACGCCCGAGATCACCTCGATCATGAAGCGCAACTCCTGCGGCAAGGCACTCGACATCGCTCGCATGGCGCGCGACATGCTCGGCGGCAACGGCATCTCGGACGAGTACTGCGTCATCCGGCACCTGGTGAACCTCGAAGTGGTCAATACCTACGAAGGCACCCATGATGTACACGCCTTGATCCTTGGCCGGGCGCAAACCGGCATCGCCGCTTTCTGAGGCCGCTGGCGATGTTGTCGCTAGCGTCCTGAACAGTTGCGGAAAACTATTGTGGTTTCTGGAATAGCGCCTTATATCGCCGAATCGTCGAGTTCGCCGGTGCGGATGCGCACGACCTGTTCGACGGTGCTGACGAAGATCTTGCCGTCACCAATCTTGCCGGTACGCGCGGCCTTGACGATGGCGTCGATGGCGTTGTCGGCCGCGCTGTCGGAAACGACAATCTCGATCTTTACCTTGGGCAGGAAATCGACCACGTATTCCGCTCCGCGATAGAGTTCGGTGTGGCCCTTCTGGCGGCCAAAGCCCTTGACTTCGGTGACGGTGAGGCCGGTGACGCCAATTTCCGATAGAGCCTCGCGGACTTCGTCGAGCTTGAATGGTTTGATGATCGCTTCAATTTTTTTCATGGCCTCTGCTCCAGGGAAGATCGTAAGGAAATCGTATCAGAAATCAGGCGTCCGCAAGTGATCAGTAAGACTTGCGATCGCCATCAGTAGAGGTCGCGGTAGCGGTTGGTGATCGGATAGCGCCAATCCTTCCCGAAACCGCGCTGCGTGACGCGGATGCCGACCGGCGACTGCCGTCGCTTGTATTCGCTGATCTTGAGCAGATGCACGACGCGGCGCACATCGGCTTCGGCATGACCGCGGGCAATGATTTCACGAGGGCTGAGATCCTTCTCCATGTATGCCTCGACGATGGCGTCGAGCACTTCGTAAGGTGGCAGACTATCCTGGTCGGTCTGGTCGGGTTTCAACTCGGCCGATGGCGGGCGGTTGATGATCCGTTCGGGAATGGCGTAGGCGACGGTATTGCGCCAGCGCGCGAGACGGTAAACCAGTGTCTTAGCGATGTCCTTGATCACCGCGAAGCCCCCGGCCATGTCGCCATAGAGTGTGCAGTAACCGACCGCCATTTCCGACTTGTTGCCGGTGGTCAGTACCAGCGAACCGGTCTTGTTCGAGATCGCCATCAGGATCATGCCGCGAATCCTGGCCTGCAGGTTTTCTTCGGTGGTATCGGCCGGCAGACCGGCAAACTGCTTGTCGAGCATGCTGCCGAGCGTCTGCATCGCAGGTTCGATGGCGATTTCGTCGTAGCGTACACCAAGCAGACGGACCATCTCGCGCGAGTCCGAGAGGCTGATCTCGGCCGTGTATGGAGAAGGCATCATCACCGCACGGACCTTGTCGGCACCCAGTGCGTCGACCGCGATGCACAGGGTCAGCGCCGAGTCGATGCCACCCGACAGGCCGATGATGGCGCCGGGAAAGCCGTTCTTGCCGAGGTAATCGCGGACTCCGAGGAGCAGGGCCTGATAGATCTCGGCTTCGAGGCACGGCGCCGGAACGATGGTGCCCGGTTGCGGCTGGCCATCGACGAAGTCAACGATGCCCAGCGTCTCCTCGAACTGTGCCCACTGGCAGCAGAGCGCACCTTGTGAGTCCAGTACGAATGAGCCTCCGTCAAAGACCAGTTCGTCCTGTCCGCCGGCCAGATTCGCGTACACCACCGGCAGGCCGGTGCTGGCGGTGCGCTGACGCAGGACTTCGGTGCGCCGCTCTCGTTTGCCGATGTGGTAAGGCGAGGCGTTGAGGACCAGCAGGACCTCGGCGCCAGCCTGGCGGGCCAGATCGGCCGCACCGGCTTCCCAGACATCGGCGCAGATATTCACCCCGCAGCGAACGCCCTTGATCGTTAGAACACAGGGGTCGTCGCCGGATTCGAAATAGCGCTCCTCGTCGAACACCTCGTAGCTCGGTAGTCGCTGCTTGTAATAGGTGGCGACCCGCCTGCCGTCGTTGATCAGCGTCGCCGCATTGTAGCAGCGTAGTCCGCGTTTCTCCGGGTGTCCCACGAGCACCGCGATGCCAGGCAGGCTGGCAGCCAGGGTAGCCAGCTCGCGATCGCAGGTTGCGCAGAAGTCGTCGCGCAGCAGCAGATCCTCGGGCGGGTAACCGCAGAGCGCCAATTCCGGTGTCAGCAGCAGGTCAGCTCCCTGTCGCCGGGCGCGTTCGGCAAAATCCAGGATGCGTGCACGGTTTCCGGCAAAGTCACCCACGGTGACATTGATCTGGGCAATCGCAATTTTCAGGGACATGAGAGCCAGTACCCGCGAAAAGGGCGCGCGCGCTCCTTCAGCGTGCGCAGTGGAATCGTTCAGAGAGGTTCAGAATGCCGGCTTCTCTTTGGCGTTCGCGTAGGCCCTGACCCCCTCGATGATTTCCTTCTTGGCTTCGTCACTGCCCAGCCAACCTGCGACCTTGACAAATTTGCCAGGTTCAAGATCCTTGTAATGGGCAAAAAAGTGCGCGATCTGGTCAAGAATGACCTGCGGAAAGTCGCGTGGGGATTCGATGTCACGATACATCGACGTCAGACTATCAACCGGGACAGCCAGCAGCTTGGCATCCGGTCCGGCCTCGTCTTCCATTGCCAGCATGCCGATCGGGCGGCAGCGCACGACCACACCGGGGGGCAGCGCAAACTGGCTCACCACCAGCACATCGACCGGATCACCGTCGCCGGCAATGGTGTGCGGGATGTAGCCATAGTTGCACGGGTAGTGCATGGCGGTGGACATGAAACGATCGACGAAGACCGCGCCGCTCTCCTTGTCCACCTCGTATTTCACTGGATCGGAATGCATCGGAATCTCGATGACGACATTGAAATCGTTGGGGAGTGCCTTGCCGGGCGGTACGCGATCTAGGCCCATTTGCGTGATCTCTCTACTGGTTGCGGGAGCTGTGATTATAACTGTCTATCGGCATGCCAGTCACCGCTGACGTGATCACCACGGCATGTCTGGCGACCTCGTACGTTGCTGGCCAGCAAGCAGATCCCCATTTCCGATGATCACCCTTCAGACAGAGTGGCAGGGGCCGATGCTTCCTTGAAGTTTGTCAATCTGTGAACTAATCTCTTTTAAAGCATTATTTTGAGTGTTCTTTATCGAGCCGATCCGGAGGCTGGTCAAGTCCGCGATGAGCCGCCGATCGGGAGCGGTCGAGAGCTTCCTTATCCATCCATCGAAAGGAGAAAGTCATGTCACAGCAAGCGACATTTTCGGCTGCCAGTGCGAACGAGTCTGAGCAGACGACCGGGCGTTATCTGATCACTTTTCGTGAAGACGATGTTTCCAAAGGTCTGGGGGCGATCGAGAAGCGGGCTGCAGTCGCTGGCCTGCCGAGTGCAGCCGATTTCGCCGATTCGGCGATCGATATGGAGCAGGTGGCGAAAGCAGGCGGAGCAGTCTTTCCCACATTGGGAATTGCGCTGGTCACCCTTGATCCCGATGCCCTGAACAGCCTGATGGCGGCACAGGCAGAAGACGGCGACGGTGCGATTCTCGATATCGAACCAGAGCGCATGTTCTACGCCATCGGCGAGAGCGGTTCGTTGTCTGGTGCTTACCTGGAGGGTTATCGGGATGCCGTCGACAACCTCTACCAAAAAGCCATGGCGGTGGCCGCCGAGGAGCGATTGGGCGCCATGGCAACGTTTGCTGACGATGCATTATCGACCTGGGGTCTGAAAGCGACACGCGCGATCCACTCGTCGCGTACGGGCAGCGCCATGAAAGTGGCGGTGCTCGATACCGGCATGGACCTGCAGCATCCTGATTTCCGAGGGCGGCGGATCATCACGAAGTCCTTCGTTTCGGGGGAAGCCGTCCAGGACGGGCACGGACACGGAACCCACTGCATTGGGACCGCCTGTGGATACAAGGATGCCAGCGGCCGGCGCTACGGAATTGCCTGGAAAGCAGCCATTTACGCTGGCAAGGTCTTGAGCAATGCAGGGAGCGGGTCGAGTGCGGGCATCATCGCGGGCATGGAGTGGGCGATCAATAGCGGCTGTCAGGTCATCTCGATGTCGCTCGGGAATACCACCACGACCCCCTCTACCGCTTACGAAACCGTGGGTCGTCGCGCGCTCCAGAAGAAATGCCTGATCGTCGCTGCGGCTGGCAACCACCGGTCTACAGGCACCGTTGGGCAGCCCGCCAACAGCCCTTCAATCATGGCCGTCGGCGCCGTGGATAATGGGCTCCGGCTGGCATCGTTCTCGTGCGGATCGGGACCGGCTTCGGGCGCCAATGTAGATCTGGTCGCTCCGGGGGTTGCGGTCTATTCATCAACCAAGCTGCCGACACGATATGCAAGCTGGAATGGTACCAGCATGGCGACGCCGCACGTAGCCGGAGTTGCGGCCCTGTGGGCACAGATGTCGGCGGCCAACCGTGGCGCTGCGCTATGGCAGGTGCTCACCTCACGAGCGGTTCGTCTGCCGCTGCCGACGAGTGACGTTGGCAGCGGCCTGGTGCAGTCCCCGGTTCCCTGATGTGCCAAGCAGCAAGTTCGCTTCGCATCGCATGTAAGCGGCTCCCGGGAGAGTTGTCATGGCCTGACCAGCAGAGGGGATCTCTCTGCACGCGACGCAAGGATCCTCTTTCACCCCTGCGCATTGTTTGTCAGACGGCCATGAGGAAACAAGCGCGATCGTCGGCGGCCGATGCGGTTGACTTGCCGACGATTGCCTCCTTGTGTCAGTCTGTGCGCATTGGCCGCAAGTCGGTGCATTACCGATGGTTGGAAGGAAGGGAGGCGACATGAACGAGGATCTGCTTGACGCCGTGATCATCACGATTGATGACCAGCATCTGGAATCGATTCAGACGGTGGCGGATGCCCTGATGCTCGCCGGGATGAAGGTTTCAGGCGTCTTGCCAACGGTGGGCATCATTTCCGGCAGCGTTGCGCGCGCTGCCATCGGTACGCTGAAAACCGTTCGCGGTGTGGCAGCGGTCGAGCTCGACCAGGAGATGAGGGCCATCGGCAGCCATCGGCAGCAATGATGCCCTGGATCATGGTGGTGGTCGCAGCCCATTGTTTCAGACACCGCTCCGGCGCGACTGACCCATTTCAACCATCCGGCGCGCTTCAGCGGCGAATTGCCGCGCCTGCTCGTCGTTGGCGTCGCGATCAATCGCCGACGGCGGCATATTGATGCCTTTCTGCACCGCCGGGCGGGCGCGGATCTGTTCGAGCCAGCGTCGTAGCTGCGGCAGGTCATCGATGTCCACGCCTGACCAGCGATGCGTACGTACCCAGGCCCAGTTGGCGATGTCGGCGATCGAGTAGTCGCCGGCGAGGAACTCGTGCTCCTCGAGATGACTGTCGAGCACCCGGAAAAGTCGCCTGCATTCACCCTGATAGCGATCGATAGCAGCGGCGATCTTTTCCGGAAAGTAACGGAAGAAGACGTTGGCCTGGCCCATCATCGGTCCGATCCCGCCCATCTGGAACATCAGCCACTGCACGACCCGTGATCTGCCTTTGCTGTCGTCGGGTATTAGACGGCCGGTTTTTTCCGCCAGGTAGAGCAGGATGGCGCCGGATTCGAAGACCACGAAATCGTCTGCAGCACGGTCAACGATTGCGGGAATGCGACCGTTCGGATTGATGGCCAGAAACCATGGTTGTTTTTGTTCTTTATTTGACAGGTTCAGCGTGTGCATCGTGTAGGGCAGGGCGAGTTCCTCAAGGGCAATCGAGATCTTGTGCCCGTTGGGAGTGGCAGCAGTGTACAGATCGATCATTCTTTGTGCTCCGTAGATTTCTGGGCGAGACCGAAACCCGGTTCGGGTGGTGAGCAGGCGAGCATTCGCGAATCTTACAATCTTCGCGCCTTTGAGGGTGGGCGTGAAGATTTTGGCTGCGAACCGGAATCAGCGAGCTTGTCCTGCTTGCGGCTGCGCACCCCACCCGCTACGGCAGGCAATCTAAAAGCAACAGAATTTATAAAAAATTAATTCTTGTCACTTACTAAATAATTTGGTGCATTATTGTACCAAGCGTGCTATCGTTGCTACATGGTAAATGGACTGGCACGTTATGAATTCAGCGAACGACTCGCCGACATTCTCGGCGAGTCGCGGCGCGATCTGCGCTTCCGCGTCACGTTGATGGTCACCGGGGGGCTGGTCGCTCCTGGCCCGCGAGGGCGCGGCTCGCCACCGGCGAGCCCACAATATGCGGCGCAATTGCTGATCGGGGCCATGGCGGCACCACAACAGTCGCAGACTCTTGAGGCCATTCGTTGTTATGCCGATCTGCGGCCGAACGCGTCCGCAGCGTGCGGCAACGCGCCGCGAGTGCTCTTCGGTCCGGCAATGGTCACTGCAGAAGCCGGGCAGCGTTCCGAATTCTTGATCCGTCTGGATGGACTTTCTTTTGGTGAGGCGCTGGCTGGTCTGCTGGAACTATCTTGCGCCGAGGAGACGCGAGCGATCGTTGCCAGCGAGCTGTTTGGCATCCGGATCAACCGCGGCTGCCCGGTCGCATCGCTGCAATTCAGTGCTTGCTGGCAAGGCCGGCGCGCCGTGATCAGTCATACCTATGGCCTGGCCCCGGACGCTGCTCCGCCGGCCTGGCTTGATCCCCAACGTGGTGGAGTGGTCGATCCGGGCCTCCTTCACACCGTTTTCTTGCCGGTCCGGAAATTGATCGAGATCGGTCTGTTGACCACCTTGTCCGAAGACAGGAGTACACCAATGTTGAACAAACTGGGCCATAAAGTGGCCGCCATCAAGAAGATGGCAGAACTCGCGGCGAAGACGCCGCATGGAAGTCGCTGGGAGAAACTCCTGTCGGCGCTGACCGCGGTGCAGGCCTGGTCGGAGCAGGTGGACGCGCAAGAGAATCGTTTGCTCGAAGTTACCGCATTCGGGTCGAATCCCGGCGAATTGCGGATGTACTGCCATGTTCCCGAACGCTTGCCGGCGAACGCGCCGCTGGTGGTCGTACTGCATGGCTGTACGCAGAGTGCTGCTTCGTACAACAAGGGAAGTGGCTGGTCCACCCTGGCCGACCGTTACGGCTTTGCGGTCTTGTTCCCGCAGCAGAACTGGAACAACAATCCACTCCGTTGTTTCAACTGGTTCAAGCCGGAAGACCATGATCGCGAAAAAGGTGAACCCTTGTCGATCAAACAGATGGTCGATCGGATGCTCAGCGATTATGGCCTCGATCGCGACCGGGTCTATGTCACCGGTACCTCGTCTGGCGGGGCGATGACCAACGTGATGCTGGCGACCTATCCGGAGGTGTTCGCGGGCGGCGCGGTGATTGCCGGCGTGCCCTACCGTACCGCCAAGGGCTTGCGGGAGGGCCTCGAAAGCATCTTCCAGGGACGTTCGCGTTCACCCAGGGAGTGGGGTGAACTGGTGCGGGCGGCATCGCCGCACCCGGGACCATGGCCGAAGGTATCGGTCTGGCATGGTGACGCCGACACTGCCGTCAAGCCGGTCAACGCCGAAGAAACCATCAAGCAATGGGCGGACATCCACGGCCTCGACCTGCAGCCGACGATGCAGATGATGGTCGATGGCTACCCGCGCCGGGTCTGGCAGGGACCCGGTGGCGAAGAACTGATCGAGTCCTATACGGTCACCGGCATGACACATGGTGCTGCCCTGGATCCGGGTGCCGAGCCTCATCAGTGCGGCACGGCAGCCCCGTTCTTCAACGCCGTCGGAATTTCTTCGACGCATCGGATTGCCGACTTCTGGGGACTCCTTGCCGAGCGTCCGGCAAGTGCGCGTGACCCGGCCACGGCGGGGCAGGAAGCAGGGCGATCTGCCCGTGCGTCGACTGCCGGGAGTACCCACACGATCGACGATTTTGGTCAGCGTACCTGCAAAGAGGACGCCACGCAGAAAACCGGGCCGGAGGACTACGCCTCCGGTACGCAGGAGCAGCGTTCCGGAACCAGCCGGCCATTCGGTCTCGACGTGCATGGCATCATTTCGGCCTCGCTGGAAGCGGCGGGTCTGCTCAAGCCGGGTACCAGCAATCGCCGGTCGGACAGCAAGGCGCCGCTTGGCATCGACGTTCCGGGAATCATCTCGACGGCGCTGGAGGCTGCCGGTGTATTGAAGGGCATCTCGCAGCGGTCGGCGTCAGCAGCTCCCGAAGCGATGCTGAAAGCATCTGGCTGGGAAGGGGCGGGATGGGAACTGCTGCTTGATGATCCGCGCGCCTTTAGGGGGGGGTCGATGCTCTACGGCCATGCCTCGTCAGGAGACCACGGTGCCCTTGGCGCGCGGGCGCAGTCGATTTCTCGGCGGATCAAACTGGGTTCTCAGCCTGAGCTAAGCTACGTGCGGCGTCTGGATCTCAACGCCGGGGTCAACGATTACACCAGCGCGAGTTTCCGGGTGCTGATTGATGGCCAGGTGGTTGACGAGGTCACCGCCATCGGCATGGTCCACCAGGAAACCGAGTGGCTGCGCCAGGCGGCGATCGATCTGGAGCGTTTTGCCAACCGTACGGTGACGCTGACCCTTGAAGTGGCTGCCTGTGCGAATAGCTATAGCACGGTTTACGCCAAGGCGTGGGTGGACCAGCTCATGATTCACAACGCCGTCGATCTGGCCTGCTGTTGAGCGCTTGCATTTCCCGCGGCACTCGGTTCTAATTGGGCTTCTTGAACTTGAGGCTGGCTGACGACAATGCGCCGTTCCGACAATCCTGCTCGACTGGCTGTGGCCCAGGTTGCGGGTTTTGCCGTGGGCGGTGTTTCGATCGCCGTGCTGGTCGTACGCGTGCTAGGTGTAGAACCTGACACACCGTCGAGGGTCGGAAGGAGATAAATCGAAGCACAGAATATTCCAGAAACCCCCGCCGGTGCGAACCGAGCGGGGGTTTTGCATTTCCGGACCCGCAGTCATGACCGTTTCTCACCCCGACCCTTCTCCCGCACGCGGGAGAAGGGAGTTTCGGGAGTTTCGTGAGTCGCCGAAGCGACTTTCACGGTAAGGCCTGGCGATGCCGCAGGCGGCCGTTCATTTTGAGGAGATTCCCTTGTCCCAACACCCCCCCGAAACCCTCACCGGCGCCCAGGTCGTCGTCCGCCTGCTCGAACGCCAGGGCGTCCGAACGCTGACCGGCATTCCCGGCGGCGCCATCCTGCCGATTTACGATGCCCTGTCGAAATCGGCGCTACTCCACCACGTCCTCGCCCGGCACGAGCAGGGCGGCGGTTTCATGGCCCAGGGGATGGCGCGCGCCACCGGCGTACCGGCAGTCTGCATGGCGTCGTCCGGCCCCGGCGCCACCAATCTGCTGACCGCGATTGCCGATGCCAAACTGGATTCGATTCCCCTGGTGGCGATCACCGGGCAGGTCCCCAAGCCGATGATCGGCACCGATGCCTTTCAGGAAGTCGATACCTATGGCCTGAGCATCCCGATTACCAAACACAACTTCCTGGTCGGTTCGGCCGACGAACTGCTGAGCATCATTCCTCGCGCCTTCTGCATCGCTGCGTCGGGGCGTCCCGGGCCGGTACTGGTCGATATTCCCAAGGACGTGCAGAATCAGCTCGTCGAGGTTGACGAGTGGCCCGAGCCGGGCCGTGCCGACCGTGTGCCGGCGCCGGCCGCCGAATTGATCGAGGCGGCGGCGGCGATGATCAATGCGGCCGCCAGGCCGATCCTCTACCTCGGCGGCGGCGTCGTGCATTCGGGCGCTTCTGGCGCGGCCGTGGCGCTCGCCGAAAAAGCCTCCCTGCCAACGGTCATGACCCTGATGGCGCTCGGCGCGATGCCGGTCGATCATCCCTTGTCGCTCGGCATGCTCGGCATGCACGGCGCGCGCTGTACCAACCTCGCGCTCGACGAGTGTGATCTGCTGATTGCCGTTGGCGCCCGCTTCGACGACCGGGCAACCGGCAAGGTGGCCGGTTTCTGCCCGCAGGCGAAGATCATCCATATCGACATCGACCCTTCCGAACTCGACAAGATCAAGACCGCACACATCGGCATCGCCGGCGACGTCGGCGCGGCCCTGGCGATGCTGCTGCCGGCGATCGAGACGCCGGCACGTGCGGATTGGCTGGCGTGCGTGGCCAACCTCAAGGCCGAGCATCCGCTGCGCATGCCGGGTATCGATGACCCGCGCACCCCTTACGGCCTGATCCGTGCCGTCGCCGATTGCCTCGATGACCAGGCGACGATCACCACCGACGTCGGTCAGCACCAGATGTGGGTCGCGCAAGCGTATCCGCTGCGCCGACCCCGGCAATGGCTGACCTCCGGCGGGCTCGGCACGATGGGCTTCGGCATGCCGGCGGCGATTGGCGCAGCGCTGGCCGAGCCGCAACGCACCGTGGTCTGTTTCACTGGCGACGGCAGCATTCTGATGAACATCCAGGAACTGGTCACTGCCGCCGAGGAAGACGTCAACGTCAAGATCGTGCTGATGAACAACGCCTCGCTGGGGCTGGTCTTCCAGCAGCAGACACTGTTTTACGGTGAGCGCATCTACGCTTCCCAGTTCAAGGGCATGCCCGACTTCGTCCGGGTTGCCGAGGGGTTCGGCGTGCCCGCCATCGATCTCGACCGGGAGAGCGATCCCACGGCCGCGCTGGCCAGAGCACTATCGTCCTCGGGCCCGATGCTGATCCACGCCAGCATCGCCATGCACGAGCAGGTATTGCCGATGGTGCCGCCGGGTGCGGCCAACAAGGAAATGATCGGAGGCTGAACGATGAACTCGATTGCAGGTACGGAACACCAGGCACTGTCGCGCACGGTGCTCGAACTGGATGTCAATAACCATGCTGGCGTCATGTCGCATGTCGTCGGCCTATTCTCGCGGCGAGCGTACAACGTCGAAGGCATCCTGGTGATGCCGGTCGGAAGCGGCGTGACCAGTCGCATCTGGCTATTGGTCAACGAGGATGAACGACTGGACCAGATGGTCAAACAGATCGAGAAGCTCGAGGATGTCCTGGCAGTGCGCCGGCACGGCGCCGAGCATGAAGTGTTTGTGCGGCTGGAGGAATTCTTTCGCTAGCCAGGGCCAGGTTTGCAGGGCCGGCTGCCGGATGCCGGTCGGGCAACATGCTGCAGCCGCCCGCCTGGCAGATCTTTCCGGGGGCAGGGGCGGGAGCTGTCGGCTGGGAGCACCATTCTCTGACGACTTCGGGCTAGTTTCGCATGACTTCATGACTTTCGATGACGTCCACAAGCACGAAGTGCCATCGCTTCCGTAAGCTTTTGAGGAAGGTGCGGAGAAGGAAGCCCCTCGACGTCATCGTGAGGCTTGTTAAGCGGCGGAGGTCATGGACGAGACGTCAGGCTTCGGCCTGATGAATGCGGAAACGAATGCCTTCCCGGCGTGTGACCCGGCGAATTTCTTCAATCTTTAGCTGGAGAAGAGGTGGATGCGGCGAGTTCCTGTCGTTTGATGAAGCCGCCGCACGTGCAGTCCGGCGGGGTCATTTTTCATGCGGACCTGAACTGAAGCGTTCGTCTGCGCTTGACGGCCGATGTCGCTTTCGCAAATACTTTGGTGTTCCGGGTTTCACGGGGCTTGCTGGCACCACCGGGAAGTATGCGAGAGGACGAAAGAGGTGAGGTTCTGGTGGGTCAACAGGCAGCACCCGGCAAGCGAAGTGGCAGAACTGTTCGGCGACATCGACCGTGTCTTTTCGCTCGACGGCGAGTTGATCACCAGCGATTCGCTCTGCCGCGTGCTGCGCGTCAGTGCCGGTGGCAGGCGCTATTACGTCAAGCGCTACAGTGGCACGGGCAAAAATCTCCAGCGCCGCTGGTTGGGCCTGCGGCGCTGGCTGGGTTCGCCGAGAGTACGCGCTGAGTGGCGAAACCTGCAGGCTTTCCGGGACTGGGGAATTCCGACGGCGACGCTGGTTGCCTATGGCCTCGAGCGTCGCTTTGGCGGTTTCACGCGGGGTGCCGTGGTGACCGACGAGATCCCTGCCACCTGCGATCTGGCGCAACTAGCCCGCGCCAACGATTCGCGCCTGCGTGATCGTTGCTGGGTCGCCCATGTCGCGCGGCAGATCGCCGACATGGCGCGCACCCTGCACGACCACGGTTTCGCGCACAACGATCTGAAGTGGCGCAACCTGCTGATCGATGGCGGATCCTTGCCAACGGCGTATCTGATCGATTGCCCCAGTGGCGCCTTCTATCGTGGCGCAGTTCTGCAGTACCGCATTGCCAAGGACCTCGCGTGCCTCGACAAGCCTGCCCGGCGTCTGTTATCGCGCACGCAGCGACTGCGCTTCTATCTTGACTATGCAGGGCACGCGCGGGTGACCGACGACGACCGCAAGCGGATCAGCAAGATCGTCAACTTCTTTGATCGGTGAGCATAAGCAGAGCTTGCCGCATCAGCTCATCGGCTGTCCCAGGAGTTGCATGTCGACCGAGCCTTGGCACGTCGAACGTGGGTTAAGGTGGGCTTCAGGCCGAGGTGGTAACATCTGATCCAGATGCCTTTGAACCTCTTTTTTGAACCGCTCTCCGCCAGTCGCCGTCGCCTAGCGATGTGTCCAAGCGTCGCGAGCGCATCATCATCCCGTTAAGTTGGTGACGAACATGAACGAAACTCCCACTGCGACTTACCGCGCCAAGACCAATTACACCGAGGACAAGGCTCGCGGCTATGCCAACCGCGACGCACGGCGCAACGTGCCGGAGTTGAAGCTGGTCGAGCGCGCCTTCCAGCTCATCCCCAGGCCGGCCACCGTCCTCGACGTACCCTGTGGCGGCGGCCGGGTGACCGTGCTGCTGAGCCAGCTCGGGTACGAGATGAGCGCGGCGGACTACTCGGAGCCGATGCGCCAAATCACCCGCGAGACCACCGCTGCGAAAGGGCTCAACGTTCCGGTATTCGAGGAGGACATTGAGAGGCTTTCGCAGGCCGACGCGAGTTTCGATGCGATCGTCTGTTTCCGTTTTTTTCACCATCTCCCCAACGAGGAGTTGCGCCGCAAGGTCGTGGGCGAGCTCTGCCGGGTCGCGCGCAAGCATGTGGCGATGTCCTACTTCAACCCGAAAACGCTGCGTGCGCTGGAACAGAAGCTGCGCCGTTGGCGGGGCAAGAAGCTGTCCGTCTTCAACACGCCGCTGGCTGAGGTCATGGGCTACTTCAAGGCCAATGGTTTCAGGCTGGTGAAAAACTTTCCGCTCGACCTGACCAATAATCTTCACCTGGCGGTGTTTGAACGCGTATCGGGTTGAGTCGCCGCCACCCTGGGGTCAGCGTGCTCCGCAGCCAATACCTCCATTTTGCGCCGGGCTGGGAAGCCCGGCTACGTGCCGCCGGACTGGGCACGTTCGAACTGGCGTTCCTGTGCGAGCAGGGGACGGTCGTGCGCCGCAGCGGCAGCAGCGAGGTGAGGCGCGTCGAGGTTGAGGGCGCACGCCAGGTATTGTTCCTGAAGAAATCCTGGGTAACGCGCTGGGCGCAATTGCGTAGCCGCTTGTTTCGCGGGACGTTCTTCGGTGCTTCGCAGGTGCGGCGGGAGTTTGGCAATCTGGAGCGGCTGCACAAGTGGCAGCTCACCGAGGCAACGCCCGTGGCCTTCGGCGAGGAACGACGGGCCGGCTGGTTGTGGCGATCGTTCCTGATCACCACGGGCATCGCCGAACCAATGTCCATGGACGCGTTCATCCGGGACGTGCTGCCGAGCCTGCCTGGCGCCGAACGGTGGTCCGGCCGCGGCGAATTATTGCGCCAGGTGGCCCGGCTCACGCGCGTGCTGCATGCGCGACAGTTTACGCATGGTGATCTGTACTGGCGAAACCTGGTGATTGCGGACAACGAGCTGGCGCGGCTCTCGCTCATCGACATGCCGCGCGGCCGACAGCATCCGCGGGAATTGGGCGTCGCGGCGCGGGCGGCAGACCTCGCTGCGCTGGATGCGCCGGCACCGTGGTTCTTCCGGCGCAGCGAGCGGTTGCGCTTCCTGCTCGACTACCGGCAGACCCGACGGCTCGATGCCGACGGCAAGGAGCTGATCCGGCAGGTGCTCAAGCTGGCCGGACCGATGCGCCGCAAACAGCTCGCGCATGTACAGGACGATGCCCCGCGACACGCGGAAATGTGAAAACGCCGCTGGCGATCGCGACTGCCGCCAACGCCTGCCGCGTTGTTGGCACCGAGTCAGTCGAGCGTGCGCCGAAAGGTCTTCAGCCCAACGGCGAGCAGACGCCGATGGCAAGCGCCGGTCTCAGACTGAATTGCTGACGCTTTCATTCGCACTCGGTTTCTTTGTTCTATAATTCTACGTTTGCAGTTTCACCATTCGACCAGGTGATCCCACGCAGCGGGGATGAACTGGCGCCCACCCGAGAACGAGAAAAGGATGTACGGATGACGCCACGAATTGCATTCGCCATTGCTTTTGCTTTTACTTGTGGGGCGGCTTCGTCAGATGAAGCGACGAGCCTTGCCTCGATCAGCCAGGCACCACCCAGTGCCGGATTATCGCAGGCTGGTACCGCAGCTTGGCAACTGGACCCCGAAGGGGTCTTGCCGGTGATCGAGCTGCCCGCATCGAAGCCGCTTGCCGAGACCATCGATCTGACCGCTCAGCCAGAGGAAATCTTCCACCGTATGCGCCAGGGCTTTTCGATGCCCAACCTCAACAGCCCACTGGTCCTGCATCATCAGCAGTGGTATCTGAATCATCCCGAATCGCTGCGCCGCATGGTCGAGCGCAGCAGTCGTTACCTGCATCACATCGTCGAGGAACTCGACAAGCGTGGCATGCCAATGGAGCTTGCCCTGCTGCCGATGGTCGAGAGCGCCTACAATCCGACCGCCTACTCGCGTAGCCATGCTTCCGGCCTGTGGCAGTTCGTTCCGGCAACCGGCAGGCAATACAAGCTCGAACAGAACTGGTGGGTTGACGAACGCCGTGACATCGTTGCTTCGACCGCGGCGGCACTCGATTACCTGCAGTACATCTACGATCTGCACGGCGACTGGCATCTCGCGCTGGCCTCGTACAACTGGGGCGAAGGCGCCGTCGGCAAGGCGATCAACAAGAACCGCGCGAATGGTCTGCCGACCGACTATCTGAGCCTGACGATGCCCGAGGAAACACGGCATTACGTTCCCAAACTGCAGGCGCTGAAGAACGTTTTCAGCAACCCCAACATCCTTGCCAATCTCAATATCCGCGGCGTTCCCAACCGGCCCTATTTCACGACGGTCACCAAGACCGCCAACATCGACGTCAAGCTGGCGGCGCAGCTTGCCGAAATGCCGGTCAAGGAGTTTGTCGCGCTGAACCCGGCACACAATCGTCCGGTCATCAAGTCCGAGACGCCGATGGTGATCCCGGCCGACAAGGTCGACACCTTCATCAGCAATCTCGAGGCCCATGAAGAGAGCGAAAAGCCGCTTTCGTCCTGGCAGGCCTATACCCTGCGGGCAGGCGATAGGCTCGAAGAGGTCGCGCCGCGTTTCGGCATGACGGTCGCCAATCTCAAAGCGGTCAATGGCATCAATGGCAGGATCAGACTTGCCCCCGGACTGACCCTGCTGGTTGCCGGTCAGGAGGGCGCAGAGCCTGCCGACCTGGCCGGGCTGCCTGAACAACCCCAGGTGGCAGAACCACCGCGCCTCGCGCCGCCATCACCGCGCCTCGCACCGCCGGAACCCGCGCCAGTTGCAGTCACGCGCACGCATACGGTGCAGAAAGGCGAGACCCTGCTCAAGGTGGCGCAGCGTTACGACATGAGCGTGGCCGAACTGAAGCAGCTCAACAAACTGCGTGTTGACCAGGTGAACACCGGCGTCAAACTGGCGGTGGCCGCGCCCGAGCACAATGGCAAACCGGCATCCGCGGGCGCGCCTCCCGTCCTGGCGGCAGTGGACGGCAAACGTGCCGAAACACGCGCCGAACCGACCCCACCTGCCGCGACCCGCAGCCATACCGTCGGCAAGGGAGAAACGCTGGCGCAGGTGGCAAGTCGTTACGACATGAGCGTGGCCGAGCTGAAGCAGCTCAACAAGCTGCGTGGCGACCAGGTGAACGCCGGCGTCAAACTGGCGGTGGCCGCGCCCGAGCACAATGGCAAACCGGCCGCCGCGGGCGCGCCTCCCGTCCTGGCGGCAGTGGACGGCAAACGTGCCGAAACACGCGCCGAACCGACCCCACCTGCCGCGACCCGCAGCCATACCGTCGGCAAGGGAGAAACGCTGGCGCAGGTGGCAAGTCGTTACGACATGAGCGTGGCCGAGCTGAAGCAGCTCAACAAGCTGCGTGGCGACCGGGTGAACGCCGGCGTCAAGCTGACGGTGGCCGCGCCCGAGCACAATGGCAAGCCGGCCGCCGCGGGTGCCCCCCCCGCCCTGGCAGCCGTAGACAGCAAACGTGCCGAAGCGCGCGCCGAACCAGCCCCGCCTGCCGCGACCCGCAGCCATACCGTCGGCAAGGGAGAAACGCTGGCGCAGGTGGCAAGTCGTTACGACATGAGCGTGGCCGAGCTGAAGCAGCTCAACAAGCTGCGTGGCGACCAGGTGAACGCCGGCGTCAAACTGGCGGTGGCCGCACCCGAGCCGGTCAGCAAGGTCCCGGCAGGCAAGTCGCGAATCGAAGCCACCGAGATCGAGAGCCGGCATGGCAAGGCTGACAGCCGCCAGACGCTGGCCAAGGCCGAAGCCAGGACCGGGAAAAAGGCTGAAGATTCGTCAGACACTTCCCGGCCTGCCAGCAAGAAACAGGCCAGACAGGCCCAATACACGATCCGTCATGGCGACACCCTGGTTTCGATCGCCAGGCAATTCCGGGTCGAGAAGGATGATCTGTTGCGCTGGAACCGCATCCAGGGCCACGAGATAAAGCCTGGACAGACGCTGACCATCCAGCTCGTGCAGAACATGCTGTAAGTGACCCGTTTTCCGACAATACGCCGCCGTGAGGCGGCGTATTGCTTTGCGCGGAGCTATGAAGGGGACGCAGGCCGTAGGTTGGGCTGAGGTACGAAGCCCAACACCCTCGACGACGACCCCGCTTGCCGGCCGCTACGCCTGCTGGCACGATGATCGGACGGGGGCGGCCAGGGTGTTTCGCGCTGCCGCCCGCAGCCCAGGCGACGCACTGCGCGTCTTCGCTCGCCCGACACCCGGCCGCGTCCTGTCGCGGAAGAATGCAAAACGCCGCCGTGAGGCGGCGTTTTTTTTCGTGCACCTCGGCTATCGATACAGGTGACAGCGCACCGTATGCGTGGCCGACAGCGTGCTCGTCCCAGGATAGCGTTCGCGGCAGGTAGCGCTGGCCTGCCGGCAACGCGGATGGAAATGGCAGCCGTCTGGCGGATGGGCTGGCGAAGGGATTTCTCCCGGCAAGCGGATGAACTGCGGCTGCGCATCCAGGCGCGGACTCGGCACGGCGGACAACAGGGCGCGCGTGTAAGGGTGCTGCGGTGAACGCAGCACTTCATCGACCGTTCCCTGCTCGACGATACGGCCCAGGTACATCACCGCCACGGCGTGCGCCAGATGATCGACGACGGCGAAGTTGTGGGTGATGAACAGGTAGGCGAGCCCGAGATCGGCCTGCAAGTCGGCGAGCAGATTGAGAATCTGTGCCTGCACCGAAACGTCGAGCGCCGAGGTCGGCTCGTCGCAGATCACCAGATCGGGCTGTACCGCCAGCGCGCGGGCAATCGCGATACGCTGCCGCTGCCCGCCCGAAAACTCGTGCGGGTAACGCCCGGCGGCGGCTGGATCGAGGCCCACCTGTTGCAGGACGGTGGCGATTGCCGCCGCGCGTTCCAGCCGCTGCGGGTGGGTTCCCGGCATTGCCAGCGCGCGCATGCCCTCGCCGATGATCTCGCCGACGGCCATGCGTGGATTCAGCGAAGCGAAGGGGTCCTGGAAAATCATCTGCAGGCGTCGACGCAGTGGCCGCAGCTCGCGGCGCGACTGGCCGACGAGTTCCTGTCCCAGCAAGCGCACGCTGCCGCCGCTGCTCGGCAGCAGTTGCAGGATCGCCTTGCCGACCGTCGTCTTGCCACAACCGGATTCGCCGACCAGCGCCAGCGTACGGCCGCGCGCCAGTTCGAGCGAGACCCCGTCGACGGCGCGAACGTAGCCGACGGGGCGCTGCAGAATGCCGCGCCGGATCGGGAAATGGACGCACAAATCGGCGACCGAGAGCAGCGCGGGTGCGGCCAGGGTGGCGCTCGCGCGGGCGGTCGCCGCTGCGCTGCCGGTGCTGCGCGCGTGCCCCTGTGCGTCATCGAGGTGGCAGCGGACGCGATGATCCGGGCCCACCTCCCGCCACTGCGGTGCTTCCCGGCGGCACAGATCCCAGGCGTGCGCGCAGCGCGCGGCAAAACGGCAGCCGCCGGGCATGGCCGACAGTGGCGGCACCTGTCCAGGGATCGTTTCCAGGCGGCCGCCGCGCCGCGCCAGGTCGGGCAGGGCGGCGAACAGCTTTTGCGTATAGGGATGGCGTGGCGATGAAAAGAAGGCCGCGCGCGGCGCCTCTTCGACGATCTCGCCGGCGTACATGACGCCGACGCGGGTCGCCATCTGCGCGACGACGCCGAGGTCATGGGTGATCAGCAGCATCCCCATCGCCCGTTCGGCCTGCAAACGCCGCAGCAGTTCGAGAATCTGCGCCTGGATGGTGACGTCGAGCGCCGTCGTCGGTTCGTCGGCGATCAACAGGCGCGGCTGGCCGGCCAGCGCAAGCGCGATCATCACCCGCTGTTTCATGCCGCCCGAGAGCTGAAAGGGATATTCGCCGAGGCGGCGCTCGGGGTCGGCAATGCCGACCGCGGTCAGCAGTTCGAGCGAACTCGAGCGTATCGCCTGCCCGGCCAGCCCGAGGTGGCGTTCGAGCACCTCGGCCAACTGGCGACCGACGGTCAACACCGGATTGAGGCTGGTCGCCGGCTCCTGGAAGATCATCGCCATGCCGCCACCGCGCACGCCGCGCATGTCGGCTTCCGGCAGCCGCAGCAGGTCGCGGCCGGCGAATAAGACTTCGCCGCCGAGAATCCGCCCGGCCGCCGGCAGCAGCCGCAGCAGTGCCAGCGCCGTGGCCGACTTGCCGCAACCGGACTCGCCGAGCAGCGCCAGCGTCTCGCCGGCGGCAACCGCGAAGCCGATGCCATCGACCGCCGCCAGCAGAGATCGCCCGCTGGCGAAAGCAATCGAGAGATCGCGCACTTCAAGCAAGCGTTCTTCGTTCACGGTGGCTTCCTGACTCATGCCGATCCCGTCAGGCGGGGGTCGAAAGCGTCGCGCACGGCGTCGGCCAGCAGGTTGGCCGCGAGCACCAGCGTGAACATGAAAACGAATGCTGCCGCCAGCGACCACCACACCATCGGTTCGCGGGCCAGCTCCAGGCGGGCATTGTTGATCATCGTTCCGAAGCTGATCATCGTCGGATCGACGCCGATGCCGACGTAGGAGAGCACCGCTTCGGCGAGCACCAGGCTAGAAAAGTCCATCACCAGCGCGATGATCACGATGTGCATCAGGTTGGGGAGGATGTGGCGCGCGATGATGCGCAGGTCGGAAACACCAAAGGCCTGCGCCGCCTGGATATACTCGAGTTCGCGCAGCTTCAGCGTTTCGCCGCGCAGCAGCCGGCACAGGCCGGTCCAGCTGGTCACCCCGAGAATGAAGCAGAGTGCCAGCAGACGCAGGTCGGCGCGCTCGGCGGCGGTGGCGAACCATTGCGGATGCGTGTCGATCAGCACCTGCATCATCAGCACTGCGGCAGCGATCAGCAGCACGCCAGGAATCGAACTCAAGGTCGTGTAGAGGTACTGGATCAGGTCATCGACCCAGCCGCGGAAGTAGCCGGCGACGACGCCGAGGAAGATTGCCACCGGCAGCATCACCAGCGTCGTCACCAGGCCGATGACCAGCGCCGTGCGCACGCTCTTGAGCACCTGATAGAGCACGTCCTGACCCACCTTGTCGGTGCCGAAGACATGGTAATCGGTGGCCAGCATCGCCAGCGGCAGGCCGCACAGCAGCAATGCGGCGAGCGCGGCGAGGACCGCCTTGCAGGCCAGATCGCTCTCCTTGTGCCAGATGCGCCGCCATGCTTGCCGGTGCGAGCAGTTCTGGCGACGCGCCAGGAGTGCCGCGGTCGCTGCCGCCAGCGCCCACCAGACGAGCATGGCCAGGCCGAGCGCGCGCAGGACGCGTTCAGCGACGTCGGCATCGCGGCGAGCCTCGTCGGCACCCAGATGCGCGCCGCCATGCTTGAGCCGCGGGTATTCGCGACTCTGCCGAAGCTGGCCGTCGGCATCGCGGACCTTGATCGACTCCTTGGCGTGCGCACGCGTCGCCAGAGGCTCCGAATAGGTTTTCTCGGTACGCGTACGCAGCGGCGTCAGGAGGAAGTCGAGCAGCGACAGCACTTCGACCGAATAGACCGCGGTTTTCTCGCTGCCGCTGCCGGCACCGCGACCGGCACCTTCCTCGAGGCGCGGCCGATAGTGCAGCGAATCGAGCAGGCCGATGCAGACGAAGACCAGCAACACCGTTGCCGACGCCATTCCTGACCGGCTCCGGCCGACCCGCCGCCAGGCGGCGCGCCATAGCGGATTACGCCGGGACAGCCAGCCGAGCACGCTCGCCGCCAGCACCAGCAGCCAGATCAGCCCATCCGACCAGAGTAGGACAGGGGCCATCAATGGAAGCGAATCCGCGGGTCGACGAGGGTGTAGGAGAGATCGGTGAGGATCAGTCCGACGATGTACAACACCGAGCCGATGAACACCATCGCGCGCACGACCGCGAAGTCCTGCGCGTTGATCGCGTCGATGGTGTAGCTGCCGAGGCCGGGGATGCCAAAGAACGATTCGGTGAGCAGCGAGCCCATGAACAGCAGTGGAATCACCACCACCACGCCGGTCAGGATCGGAATCAGGGCGTTCTGCAGGACATGCCGGAAGAGCACGGCCGCTTCGGCAAGCCCCTTGGCACGGGCGGTGCGGACATAGTCCTTGGCGATTTCCTCGAGGAAGATCGTGCGGTACCAGCGCGTCGAGGAACCGATGCCGGAAATGACGCCGATCAGCACCGGCAGGATCAGGAACTTCCAGGCATCGAGGCCGCCGCCATAACCCGAGATCGGTACCAGTCGCCAGATCTTGCTGACCAGATACTGGCCGCCGATGATGTAGAAGAGGCCCGAGATCGACATCATCGCGACGCACAGGACGACACCCCAGAAATCGAGATAGCTGGCACGGAAGAAGGTCAGCAGCAAGGCAAACGAGACCGTCACCAGCAGGCCGAGAATGAAGGTCGGCAGGGCGATGGCCAGCGACGGGCCCATCCGCGAGACGATTTCCCGAGCAATGTCGCGACCGTCCTCGGCGCGCCCGAAATCGGCGGCGAACATGCGCGCCGACTTGGCGAAGAAGATGGTATCGGTGAACACCGCGCTGCCGGTCGCCGCCGGGTTGATGAACAGCGGCTTGTCGTAACCGCGCTCGGCTTTCCAGCGCTCGATGGCTTCCGGCGTCACGCGCTTGACGCCAAGCTGCATGCGTGCCATGTCGTCGGGCGTGTTGACCACGAAGAACAGCGCGAAGGTGATCAGGTTGACGCCGATCAGGATCGGCACCGCGTAGAGCAGACGGCGAATGAGATAGGCAAGCATGGTGATCGTGAAAGTGGCGGTAGCGGGTCGCTCATCAAGGGATTCATCCGCGCGCCGTACTGCGCTCGCGGCGGCGATAGCCGAGCGCCGCCGGCAGGAGCAGGGCCAGGAGCAGAACGGCGATTGCCGCCAGCGGCCAGAGTACCGGCCGATTCCATTCCTGCCGCAGGCGCTGCCGCTCGGCGACATCGATGCGCTGGTATTTCAGCGTATTGTGGCCGACCTCGGTCGGTTTGCGATTCTTCAGCCAGACATGGCTCAGCGTATAACTCGTCGGGTGAAAGCCGTAGATCCACGGTGCATCGTGCTGCAGCAGCGCCACTGCCTGGCGGATGATCGCCAGCCTCTCGACGCCGCGCGGTCCCTCGCTCTCGAGGTTCTTCATCTGTTCGAAGAGTTGGTCGAACGCCGGGTTGGCGTAGTTGGAAGCGTTCTCGCCGCCCTTGGCGACCTTGCCTTCGCGACTGGCGAGCAGGAACAGGAAGTTCTCGGGGTCCGGATAATCGGCGTTCCAGCCGAGGTAGTAGAGCTGCACCGCCCCTTTGCGGACCTTCTCCTGGAAGCGGTTGAAATCGGTCGAGCGAACCACGAGCTGAATGTCGAGCTTGGCGAACTGGCGCGTCAGCCAGTCGAGTCGCGACTTGTCGCCCATGCCGCCACCCGTGGTGTCGAGATTCAGCACCAGCGGCTCGCCGGTGCTGGCCTGGCGACCATTCGGCCAGCCCGCTTCGGCGAGCAGTTTCTTCGCCACGTCGATGGGCTTGCGCCGCGCCTGCCCGTCGATCCAGTCGTAGACCACCGGGTTGATGCCCGCTTCCCCCTCGACATGACCGAAGATTCCCGGCGGCAGCGGGCCATTCGCGGCAATACCCCGACCGTTCATGAAAATCGAAATGAACTCCTCCTGATCGATGGCGATCGACAGCGCCTGACGCAGCTTGGTCTGCGCTTCTGCCAGGCCACCGACGACCGGGTCGAGCATGTTGAAACCCATGTAGAAGATCGAAGCGCGCACGCTGGTCAGCAGGCGAATCCCCTTGCCGCGCATCTCGTCACTCAATTGCACGTCGCCACCGACGCCGAGCCGAACTGCCTGGTCGAAGCTGTCGGAGGAAATCCCCGAAGCGTCGTAATAGCCCTGCAGGAACTTGTTCCAGTAGGGAATGCTCTCCTTTTCGCGCGAGAAGACCGCCTGGTCGATGAACGGCAGCATCTTGCCGCAGTCGGCCAGCAGTCCGTCGGCCTGGTCTTCGGGGTCGCCCAGGCAGGGATAGGTCTCGCCGTGGAAGTTCGGGTTGCGTTCGAGGACCATGCGGCTGTTCGGATTGTTCTGCGTCAGCATGAACGGGCCGGTGCCGACCGGATACCAGTCGAGCGTCAGATTCTTCGCGGCCATGCCGGGCTGGTGGTAGAAACGGTCGACCTCGCGCGGCACCGGCGCGAAGAAGGGCATCGCCAGCCAGTACACGAACTGTGGGTACTTGCCGCGCAGGGTGATGCGGTAGGTATGGCGGTCGACCCGTGTGACGCCGCTGAGCGCAAAGCGGTCGAGGTCGATCCAGGCGTCGGGTGGCAGTGTCCTGGCTTCTGCCTGCAGCGCGTCGCCGAGTTCGCGCAGGCCGACGATGCGCTCGGCCATCATCCCGAAGATCGGCGAATGCAGGCGCGGATGCGCCAGGCGTTTGATCTCGTAGATGTAATCATCGGCGACCAGCTCGCGGCTGGCGGTGGCGCGGAAATCGGCAATCTTCTCGATACCGCGCAGTTGTTCGCGGTCGAGATTCCGATACAAGGGCTGGCCGGTGGCATCGCTGGCAAAGGCCGGATGCGGTTGATAGCGGATGCCGGGGCGAAGGCGAATCTCGTAAACACTGTGCGCAATGGCTTCGGCCGGCGCGCTGGCCGGCAGTTCGCGACCGCGATCGTCGTAATAACGCGGTGTCGGCACGGCATCGCTGGTCAGGGGAATCAGCGTGTACGGTCGCTTCAGGTAATGGTATTGCAGCGGCGGCTCGTAGATCTGCGCGGTGAAGGTGATTTCGTCCTCGGTGTAGGATTGTACCGGGTCGAGATGCTTGGGCCGCTCGGTGAATGCCGAGTAGAGGATGTTCTGGCTGCGTTCGGCGCGCGGATAGGGGTCGTTCTGCTCGCTGCCACAGGCCGTGAGCAGGAGCAGCAGCGACAGAGCGGTGAAGCGGAAAAAGGGCATGGGCCGAAGTGTAGCGCGAAGTGGGCGGTTCTGTTGCCGAACCGATGGCCACAGGCCATGCCGAGGATGCAATTGCCCATGCCGTGCGCGATGACGGATACCGGCATGCCGGGGCCGAGACGGCTGAGCTGGTCGAGCAGGTCGGCCATCTGCTGCCAGGCGTGGCGTGCGTCCTCCTCGTCACGGACGTAGGTAGGCCAGCAGTTCACCATTCTTTTTTTGAGCGGCGCGAGCTTTGCCGAGCGATTCGCCGGACAGACGAATACGCCGTCAGGAGGCTTCGAAGTTCTCAGCGGGACTCCGACTGCATCGCTGTCACTCGCCGTCAGCGCCACGAATCAGAACCTGAACGTCTTCATCAACGCCGGGAGTCAAGTCCTCACCGGACTGGGTCCCTCCGGTTTCCAGGACTTCGACGCGATCGGTGAAGGGTCATTCGCCATCCTCTTCTCTACCGATCAATCGGAGTTCGGTTTTCAGCTGGTCGGCGGAAACGGAGGGTCGGCAACCATCGACTTCTTCCTCCGCGACGGATTGCTGATCGACCACCTCGTCGTCGGCGGACTGGCTGACGCGTTTTACGGTTTCAGCCGCGAGGGCGGCACTTTTGATATCGCGGGCATTTCGATCTTCAATGATGACGCCGCAGGCATTGGTTTTGACAACCTGAAGCTGAAGCACGACGTGAAATCCGAGGGAACCGTCCCCGAGCCGGGTACGGTGCTGCTGGTTGGCGCTGCGCTTGCTTCGCTCGCCGGTCGCCGGCGCTTCTTCCCGAGCTGAACTCCATCGGGCGGTCTGCCGTTCTGGCGATCGCGCACAACATCGCGACACCATTTGCGCGTCGCGATGTCTTTCGTCGATGGTTCGCGGCGCAGCGCATCGCCGGAAGCCTGGCGAGCGGCCGCAGACGAAGCACGTGCGGGCAAAGCGCCGAACTGCCGGCGCGCTCGGCAAGCCGTTGAACACCCCACTCGCCACCAACTCCTTTGCCAGATCGACCGGGCAGCCACCGATGGGGCATACGCGATCGCGGGGAACGCGATCGAATGCACGATCTGAATCCCGCCCAGCTCAGTGCCTGTGGTCATCCGCCCGGCCGGGTGGATGACCACAGGCATGAGTCCTCCCACGACGGGCGATGAGCACTCGTCTTGCTTCAGTCTGGGCCATTGCGCATGGCTGCTACTTCCATCCAGCACCTACCAGGCAACGCGCTGATCGGATGCGTACTCAGGCGCGGACTGAGCCTGGCAGTCGTCCTCGCCCAGGGTTTCGCCCTGCATCTCCCAGAGCGGGAGCGCACGGGCTTTCATCAGCCGTGGCGGCGAGGCCGGTTCGCCCAGATGGGTCAGGATTTCGTAGACGGCACCGGCGTCGGTGATGAAGGCGATGATTCGCCTCTCGCCGCCGCGTGCTCAGACGAGCGGAAAGACCTCATCGATCCGCGCGAGCAGCAGTGTCCAGGCGAAACGGGCGGCGTGACAGAGGATCGCTTCCGCTTCCCCAGGTGTCGAGCTGCGTGCAGGCGAACAGCGCCGCGAGGTTCTGCACGCGGTGAACTCGAGTTCCACGAAGAGGATTTCGAGTTCTGCCCCGCCTGCAGATCCGTCACCGATCCATTGATGGCCGCTTGCATGCCGCCCACGGGCGGCGTGCTTTTCTCGCGGTTAGCGGTTGATCAGCAGCGGAGCTGGCGAGAAGTCGATGCGCCGGGTTTCGACGATACGTTGCTGGTCGAGCTTGCCCTCGACGATCTCGTAGCCCATCAGCGCGAAGATCCGGCCCCGCAGGAAGAGCGGACGCGAATTCCCGTACCAGTCCACACACGAGGCGCGGCAACCATCGTTGCGCTCCTTGCCCGCCGGGCGCGCGTCCAGCCTTCCTAGGTCAGCAAGCGACAGCGCATGGTTGCGCAGAAACAGGACGCAGGCCGATTCACGGCGCAATTGGCCGGCCGCCGCGTCGCCGCCGCCAATGATCGGCAACCCGAGCAGGCCATCGAATTCGCTCTCCGGTTGGTAGAAGAAGCCGTGGCTGCGCGTCTCTCCCTGCGCCGAGTTCTTCTGCGTATAACGGTCCACCGTCACCGGCAGTCGCGCCAGACGCACGCTGGTGAAGTGCAGATCCTTGCCGTCGCTGCCGACGACCAGCGCATGCTTGCCCAGTGCTTCGACGTGATCGACGGAATGCGGCAGCGGCAGGCTGTAGACCTCGCCCTGCGCGTAGCGCACGACATGGACTGGTGAGTCCTTCTTGTCCTTTCGTTACTTGCTAGGTCCGTAAACGAGCATGCACAGTGTTCGGGGTTAGGCCAGCCTTGCCAGGTCAGCGATTTTCGAGTCGCCCGTAATCGAGCAAGCCGGCGCGGATCGGCTCGCGTTGCAGGTGCTCGTCCTGCAATGCGTCGCTGATCGGCCAGAAATCGGGGTGCGTTCGCCGCACGGCAAAGCGATCGGCGAGCGCGCGATAGTCGGTTTCGCCGGCAAGCCCGGCGATCGCTTGCGTCAGTGCGGGAACCTGGCTGCGTTCGACGCGATAGATCGCGTTCGGGTAGGCGCCGATGAATCCGGAGACGACGGTCAGGCTGTTCTCGGCCGGCAACAGGTTGCGTCCTTCCCGCAAGAGACTGGTGACGTTGCTGTGTCCCGTATTGCGCAACAAAGTGAAGTAGGCCGGCACTCGTGCCGGCTGGTCGATTCGCAGGATCACCACTTCCGGTAGCCACGACAGCGCGGGTCCGCGCAATGCTGCCAAGGTGCCGAGGTCGCGACGCAGATCCACATCGGCCATGCCGGTCAGTTCATGGCGACGATCGAGCACCGGTGCCATGTGTTTGCGCAGCATGGCATACAACTCGGGTAGCGGGTCCTTGCTCAAGTATGGAATCGCGCTGTCGACGTCAAGACGCGCCAAACTGCCGTAGACATGGTTCTTGACGTCCTCGTCGGCACCACGGTACCAATAGTCGCGTACTTCCCGCCGCCGGTCGAGAGGTAGCAAGGCAAGAAAATTGAATTCGCCTTCCATGCGCATGAAATCCATATACAAGCGCGACAAAAATTGATGACCGATGTTGCCGTAAACGTCGAAACCGGCGACCAGCAGGTAATGAATGCGCTCGAGCAAAGGATAGCCGATCAACCAGGCCGTCTTCGGTGGCTCACCGAGCAAGCCCTTGACCACGGATGCGCTATCGAAGTGGCGAAAGACGGTCAGCGCCGCGTTCGGGTTGACGCCTTCTCCGTTCCAGATCCAGTCGAGATCGGGTCGATTATCGTCAAGCGTGTAACGCGTCAGCGCAGCCGACTTCTCCTGAAGGTACTTCTCCTCGAGCTGGGCATACCGGCGCCACGGGCCGATGATCCTGGCGTTACTGCCCTCCTCTGAGGGCAGGCGCAGAAACTGGGCCTGACGATCGAGAAACTCGTCGCGCGCTTGAGCCACGCCATGGTTGGCGACAAAAAAGACCCAGAAGCGGTCCTGGATCACGTCGAGCGCGACCTGCCCACGGCACACGGGCCCTTTGATGAATCCCATGATCGTGAACTCGGCTTCGTCGAGCAGGAACTGATAACGCGCTCTGACCGGCAGCGCGCGGAAAGTCGTGAACGGATTCGACGCCGCGTCCGGATCGTAGCCGGGAAGTTCATCGACCGCGTAGTCAGGCTTGAAGAAGAGTTCGCGCCAGCGCAGCAGGCGCTTCGCTCCCAGTGCATAGGGCATGTGCGTCTTGTCGACGACCGTTTCCCTTTCCCGCACGAAGCGGTAGTACACGCGGTCGACGCCCGGATCATCGTACGGCCTTCGGCTTGCGATCAGGTCTACCGCTACCCCCGGCGGCGTGCGCGAGCGAACCAACTGGAAGTAATGACGCTGCGCATCGTTGTCGAAAAAGAGATGGGCGAGGAAGAGATGCTCATAGAGGTAGCGACTGACCAGGCGCTGTTTGAGCGAATCGCCATTCAGGAAACGCTCCCATTGATCTAGCTGTTCCTCGACCTGCTTGGGCAACGGTGGCATTCCTTCGAACGGTGCTCCCGCTTCCAGCCAGCGAGTCACCATGCTCATCTCGGCCGTGGTCAGTCCGGGCAACCCGAACGGCATTCCCCAGAAGGGGTTCTCGCGTTCGAAGGCGTCGAGCTCCTCGATCCGCGGACAGGATTCGGCGCGATCGAGCGAGAAGTCGAAGCTTGGCGGCAAGATACTGCCTGCTGGCAAGGGATGCTGCGCTTTTAACCGTAGCAGGCGATAAAGGACGCTCGCCGCCAGATTCGCACTGGCGTCGCGTTCATTGAGCACCGCCGAAAAACCCAGGTTGCGCCACTGCGACGCCGTCTGCGCATCGGCGAACAGCCGGGTCGGTTGCGCCTCCCGCAAACGCGTGGCGTAGACCCGGTCCTTGCTGCTGCCGCGGGCAATCCCCTCCCAGGAAGTCAGTTTCTGCTGGCAAGGCGCGTCGTAGCAGGCGTGGCAAACGACGCAACGGCGCTCAAGGATAGGTTGAACGTCACGCCGAAAAGCCAGTCCAGGCAACGGTGCGCGCATCGCGTCAAAGCGCTTCGGATCGGCCGGACCGTATTGTTCGTCCAGGGCATGGCGGGAAAGCAGGCTACAGCCGCTGACCAGAATGACCCACGCGAGCGCAAGGATGTGGTGATTTTTCACGCAAATTCCCTCTCAAGGCGGCGACGCCAACGATCACCGTCCTTCCCGACGGCAATGCTTCCGGTCGCCGGGACGGATTATCCTGCGAACGACGGACCGTGCGGCGGCATTCATTCATTGGAACAGGGCATGATGTTCTTCACGATCCTCTATCAATCGATGACACGGCTTCATGGTCTGCGCCTCGATGGACGTGATGGCACGCGAAACGCATGCGTGGCGATTGATCCGTCGTGTTCACGAACATGAAGACCTCGACGAGATCGTCTGCTTCATAGAACGGCAAGGGTTGCTGTATCCGGCCTGAAGGGCTCCGACTTCAGCATCGCCTGAGGTCGCGGCGGCGCAGGGCGGTTGTCGCGGTCCCCGGTGGAGGTCGGGGATACCCATGCAGTCGTGCCGGTGACCAGCGGTCCTGTACTCACATTTCCATGTATTTTTCAGGGTCTTGAATCGTTTGACCGCATCGGGCGATTGCGGAATACTCACTGTTTTTCGACAACGCGAACGACAACCGTTCGCGTTGGTCCAAGCACTCAGCGACCGACGCCCGTCGTGTCGTGCCAACTCGGGGAGCCTAGGCAGAGTCACGAATGGATGCGGCGGCAACGGAAATTCTGATCATCGACGATGACGAGGCGATTCGCCACCTGCTCGCGCTGCACCTGCGCGGCCAGGGCTATGCGACGGCGACCGCGAGCGACGGTCTTGCCGGCGTCGAGCGTTGTGCCGCCCAGCGCCCGGCGTTGGTTCTGTGCGACCTGCGTATGCCCGGTCTCGACGGCCTCGGGGTCATCGAGGCATTGCATGCCGACTATCCGGGACTTCCGGCCATCGTCGTCTCGGGCACCGGCGACCTCGGCGATGCGATCCAGGCGCTGAAGCTCGGTGCCTGGGACTTCATCACCAAGCCGATCGAGGATTTTGCTGTCCTCGACCATGCCGTGGGCCGGGCGCTCGAACGGGCGAGGTTGATCAAAGAGAACCTCGCCTACCGCGAGCACCTCGAGGCCGCTAACGCCAAGCTGGCGGAGACGCTGCGCCGGATCGAGGAAGACGAAGAGGCCGGACGACGGATCCAGTTTACTCTGCTGCCCGACGACCGGGCCGCCTTCGGCGGCTACGAGTGCAGCCGCTTCCTCGCGACATCTGCCATCCTCGGTGGCGACTTCGTCGATTATTTCGCGATCGATTCCGGACGCATCGGCATCTACATCGCCGATGTCTCGGGCCACAGCGTTCCCTCGGCGGTGGTGACCGTGCTGCTCAAGAGCTATGTGGGCCGCTACCTGGAGAGCTTCCGCCAGTATGCCGACCCGACGATCCTCGACCCGGCGGCGCTGCTCGCGGCGCTCAACCGGCAGATCTTCGAGGGGCGCCACGGCAAGTACCTGACGATGTTTTATGGCGTGGTCAATCTTTCGAGCGGCCGTTTTGATTTTGCCAATGGCGGGCATTTTCCGTTCCCGCTGCTTTGTGACGGAAAAACGGTCAGCGAGATCGGCGGCCGCAGCCGGCCGGTCGGGATGTTCACCGATGCGAGCTACGTCAACGAGCAGATCGATCTTCCCGATCGTTTCGCCCTGCGATTTTTTTCCGACGGCGTCCTCGATGTCATGGACGCAGCGGACCTGAGCGGTCGCAAGACGGCCTTGCGCGAGCTTGCGGGCGACATCGACGCTGACGCCGCCGAACTGGCGCGCCGGCTCTGCATCGACGGCGATCGGCAATTGCCGGACGATGCCACCGTACTGTCATTGAGGAGATGCCTGCACCGTGTCTGATGACGGAAATGTATGCTTCGCGCGCCAGGGCGGTACCTGGATCTTGCGGTTCCAGGGGGATATCCGGTACACGATGGCGCACGCTGTCGACGTCTTCATTGACGACATGTTCGCACACGGCAATCCCCTGCGCATCTGTGCCGATCTCAACGCCACGACGAGTATCGACAGCACGGGCATCGGTTTGATCGCCAAGCTGTCGAACGGCATGCGGGTTGTCGGTCGCGAAATGCCCATCGTCTTCTCGGCGAACGCCGACGTGGTCGAGACGCTGCGCAATGTCTGCCTGGACGAGGTCTGCACGATCGTCGCCAGCGCACCGGAAGTGGTCGCCGAAAACGAGATTCCCGCAACGACCCCCGACGAGCGCGAGCTTGCCCGAACGATCGTCTCGGCGCACTGCATGCTCTGCGATCTCTGTGAAAATAATCGTGCCGAATTCAGCGGCGTGATCGAAGCCTTTCAGCGCGAAGTCGATCGAACCTGAGCGGCGGTCGCGTGAATACTCCTCCCGAGCCTTGCGTGGCGTCCGTCATGTCGCGACTGTCCCCGGAGGGATCAGCACCGGGACCCGCGCCGGAGACCGCATCCTGGGCGAGCGCACTGATCGATGCCGCGCCAGACGCGATCGTCGTCATCGATGGCGCCGGCCGCATCGTCCTTGTCAATGCGCAGGCCGAGCGCTTGTTCGGATACTCGCGTGGCGAACTCGTCGGGCAGGTGATCGAGGTGCTGGTGCCGGACCGCCTGCGCTCCGGGCACGTCGGGCGTCGGCAGGCGTTCGGCGAGCACCCGACGGCGCGCCCGATGGGCGTCTCGCTCGACCTCAGCGCACGCTGCCGCGACGGTCGCGAGGTGCCGGTCGAGATCAGCCTGAGCCCGCTCAGCACGCCGGGCGGCATGCTGTTCTCCGCGGCGATCCGCGACATCACCGAGCGCCGGCGGACCCAGGAAGCGTTGCGTCAGGCGCGAGACGAACTGGAGTTGCGCGTCCACGAGCGGACCGCCGAACTCGAGCAGACCAACCGTGTGCTTCACCAGGAGATGGCAGACCGCGAGCAGGCCGAAGGTGCGCTGCGCCAGGCCCAGAAGATGGAGGCCGTCGGGCAGCTGACCGGCGGCATCGCGCACGACTTCAACAACCTCCTCACCGTCGTCATCGGCAGCCTGCAGATCCTGGCCCGCCATGTCGCGAAGGACCCATTCGCGACAGAACTGGCCGGGGCCGCCCTGAAGGCGGCGCGGCGTGGTAGCGAACTCAACCGCACCCTGCTCGCGTTTTCGAGGAAGCAGCGGCTGGCCCCGGTGGCCGTCGACTGCAACGAAATGATTGCCCACCTGACCGGCATGCTGCGTCGCGTGCTCGGCGAGCATGTGTCGATCGGCGTCGCGCCCGCGGCGGACCTGCCGCGCGCGATCGCCGATGCCGGCCAGCTCGAGACCGCGCTGCTCAACCTTGCCGTCAACGCGCGCGACGCGATGCCCGACGGCGGCACCCTGACGCTGGAAACTGCCGCCGTGACGCTCGACGCCCACTATGCGGCGAACGAGGTCGATGTCAAACCCGGACGCTATGTGATGCTCGCCGTGTCGGATACCGGCTGCGGCATGACGCCCGAGGTCGTCGCGCGCGCCTGCGAGCCGTTCTTCACGACCAAGGAGGTCGGCAAGGGCAGCGGCCTCGGCCTCGCGATGGTCTATGGCTTCGTCAAGCAATCGGGTGGGCACGTGAAGATCTACAGCGAACCAGGCTTCGGCACGACGATCAAGCTCTTCCTGCCCGAGGTCGTCGCCACCACGTCGATCGGCGAGGCGGAACCGGCCACGGCGGATGAGTTGCCGATCCGCGGCGGCGACGAGACCTTGCTCGTCGTCGAAGACGAGGAGGACGTCCGGCAGCTGGCCTGCCGCGTCCTCGGCGGGCTTGGCTACCGCATCCTGCAGGCCTGCGACGGGCGCGACGCCATGGTCCTGATCGAGTCCGACGCGACGATCGACCTTTTGTTCACCGACGTCGTCCTGCCCGGCGGCATGAACGGCCCGGAGATCGCCCGCCGCGCCCGCCTGCGGCGTCCGGGCCTCAAGGTGATGTACACGTCGGGCTATACCGGCAACGCGATCCAGCAACTCGACGCCACGCTGACGCCGGTGCACCTGATCACCAAGCCGTACGCGATCGACGAGATGACGCGCGCAGTGCGCGCGCTGCTCGACGCCGATTGAATCGGGCGCGCGCGATCGGTCGCCCGCCGAACGTCAGGCCTTCGGCACCACCGTTCCCGGAGCAACGCAGAGCGCCTGGTTGAGGGCGATGACCGCCTTCTTGTAGTCGCCGCGCTCGATCACGAACTGCATGTTCACCTGGCGCAAGGTCTGCGATATGCAATTGACATTGACGCCGGCTTCCGCCATCGCCTGCGCGGCGCGCGCCAAAACGCCCGGGATACCGATGTTGGAGCCGATCGCGCAGACGATGGCGCTCTTCTTCACCGTGACGACCTGGTAGCGCGCCTCGAGCTCTTCGACCAGTTCCGTGGTCACCGAACTGTCCCAGACCAGGTGGGCGATCGAGTTGGCGTTGGTGGCCTTCAGGATGTAGCTGATCTCGTGCTTGCAGAAGATCTCCATCAGGCCGTAATCGAATCCGACGGTGCCGACCATCGAGGGGTCGTGGATCTCGACCAGCGTCACCTTGTCGGTGCCGGTGACCATCTCGACGCGGGCGCGCTGGCCGACGTAGTCCTTGGTGATCAGCGTGCCGGGATGCTCGGGCTCGAAGGTGTTCTTCAGGCGGATCGGGATGCCGGCCAGTTCCATCGGCTTGGCGGCCTTCGGGTGGATCGCCTCCATGCCGACGTCGGCCAGCTGGTCGGCGACGTCGTAGTTGGTGGCGCCGACGATGACCGCGTTCTCGAGGCCGACCAAGTTGGGGTCGGCCGAGGAGAGGTGGAACTCCTTGTGGATCACTGCCTCGGCCGGGCGCACCTCGACCGCGATCTTGCTGAAGGTGACCTCGGAATAGCCGCGGTCGAACTCGCGCATGATGCCTTCCACGCCCTTGGTGTAGCCGGTGGCGACGATCACGTTGTTGGCGAGGTCGAGGCCAAGGAAGCTCTTCTGGATACGCTCGTCGATCGTCCATGCGTAGTCGTCGTCGAAGCCGGCGAGGTCGAGCAGGATGGCCTTGACGTCGTTCGCCTTGAGGATCTCGACGGCGTTGAAGGCGCTATGCGATTCGCCGATCGAGGCGAGTACCTCGCGCGCCGCGAGCAGCACGTCCTTGCGGCTGATGTAGCCGCTGGCGAGTACGTGGTGCATCGCCTCGAGGTATTTCTTGGCCTGCGCGATGCGTTCGTCGACGAAGGCATCGGCGATAGCCAGCGGCAGCCCGAGGTCGGCGAAGCCGGCGTTCAGCTTCTTCAGGCTGGCCGCGAGGCCGCCCAGCGCCTGGTGGTAGTCGGCACCCTCGGCGAACAGCGCGTAGATGCCGCGCTCGCCGGTCTTCTTGTGTTCTAGCAGCTGGTTGGTTACGCCCGAGTAGGCGGAAACGACGTAGATGCGGCCGTAGATGCGATCCTTGTCGTACAGCATGATGTGGCGAAGCACGTCGCCGAAGGCGGACATCGAGGTGCCGCCGATCTTTTCGACAGAAATTTGAGCTTGCGGGGAGCTGGTCATGGCGTTGATTCCGGAAATTGCAGTGGCAGGGGTGGAAAACCCGCTAGCGTACCGGATTGACGAGTGTTTCTGTCGGGATTTCGACAAACAATCAGCCCATTGGGCACTCGACGGACGATTTTTCGCCCTACCGAGATCAATTGCTGGCGATTGGGAAGATTCACCCGCTCACAAATGCGTCCATGGGGTTTCGGCTCTCCATCCGGTGGATCGAACCGCCGACAGGGGTCATTCGTTGGCCCTGGGAAGGGCTGGTGCCACACCGTCGTCGGCCGTTCACCCCAGGTCGCCGGGAATGTCGATATCGCGCAAGATGCCCGCGTCGTCGACCGCAAGCAGCCGCAGGTACTCGGGGTGCGCCTTCAGGATGCGCCCGGCACCGGCATCGCCTTGCAGGGTCGATAGCGCGTCGCGCCAGCCGGTCATGAAACCCACCGGGTGCCCGCGCACGCTCCCCAGCGCCGGCGCGACGATAGCCTGGGCATGGCCGGTCCGGGCCGCATCGCGCAGCGCGTCGGCCACCTGCCGCACGGTCGCCGGGGCGATGAAGGGCATGTCGGCAAGGGCGACGATCCAGCCGGCCGCATCGGCACTGGCACGGACGCCAGCGGCGAGGCTGTGGCCCATGCCGAGCGTCGAAACCGCGCTGGTCACAACGCGCAGGCCTTCGCCGGCCAGGCGTTCGGCGAGCGCGGTCTGGTCGGGGCGCAAGACCGCGATCGAATCCGGGCAGGCGGCGCGCAGTACGCGGGCGGCGGCGACGGCGACCGGCAAGCCGTCGGCGAGCGGATGCAGGAGCTTGTCGGCCCCGAAGCGCCGGCCGTAGCCGGCGGCGAGCAGGAGGCCGACGAAGCGGGCCCGGGCAGGGTCAGCCGGCAAGGCTGGCCGCGCAGACGCCGCTCGTGGAGGGCACCTCGGTGCCGCTGCGGACCAGGGTCACGCCACGGATCACCGCGGTCATTTCGGCGAGGATGGCGACCGCAATTTCGGGCGGCGTGCGGCTGCCGATCGGCAGACCGACCGGGCCGTGCAGGCCAGCGAGTTCTTCCCCGCTGAGGTCGAAATAGCGCGCCAGCCGCTCGCGCCGCCGCGCGTTGTTGATCCGCGAGCCGATGGCGCCGACGTAGAAGGCCGGCGACTTCAGCGCTTCGAGCAGGGCCATGTCGTCGAGCTTGGGGTCGTGCGTCAGCGCGACGACGGCGCTGTGCGGGTCGAGGCCCATCGCGCGCACCACGTCGTCGGGCATCTCGCGCGACAGGGTGGTGCCGGCGACGCGCCACTCGTCGGCGTATTCCTCGCGCGGGTCGCAGACGGTGACTTCGTAGTCCATCAGCAGCGCCATCGAAGCCAGGAAGTACGAGATCTGTCCGGCGCCGATGATCAGCAGGCGGCGGCGCGGACCGTGCAGCGTGCAGAGGCGGGTGCCGTTCCAGGTCAGCGCGTCGCCGCGGGCGCCGTCGTCGATGGCCGTGTGGCCGGAGGCCAGGTCCACGGTGCGCCGCACGAGGCGGCCGGCAGCGATACGGTCGGCCATGTCGATCAGTTGCGCGACATCGGGGCGTGCCTCGATGACCAGTTCGAGCGTGCCGCCGCAGGGCAGGCCGAAGCGCGCCGATTCCTCGGGCGTCCCGCCGTAAGCGACCTTGGTCGGCGCCGGCCCGCCGAGGCGGCCGGCGCGGATGCGTTCGATCAGGTCGGCCTCGACGCAGCCGCCGGAGACCGAACCCTGGACGAGGCCGTCGTCGCGCAGCGCCAGCCAGGCGCCGGGCGCGCGCGGCGCCGAGCCCCAGGTGCGCGCCAGCGTGACCAGCGCGAGGGTATGGCCCGCCGCCGACCAGCGGCGTACGGCATCGAGGACCTGCAGATCCTGGCTGTCCACGGCGTCAGGCCTTGAGGTCGTCGGCACTGAAGGGCAGGCGCGTCGGAACCTTGCCGGTCGCCGCGGCGATCGCGTTGGCGACTGCCGGGGCTAGCGGCGGCACGCCGGGTTCGCCGATGCCGGTGGGCTTTTCGGCCGAGGGCACGATATGGACTTCGACCTTCGGCATCTCGGCAATGCGCAGCACCGGATAGGCGTCGAAATTGCCGGGGACGACCTGGCCGTCCTTGAGTTCGATCTCGCCGTGCAGCGCCGCCGAGAGCGCGAAGCCGACCGCGCCTTCGACCTGCGCGCGCACGTTGTCGGGGTTGATCGCGATGCCGCAGTCGACGGCGCAGACGACACGGTCGACCTTCAGCTTGCCTTCGGCATCGACGGTGACCTCGGCCACCTGCGCCACGTAGCTGTTGAAGGATTCATGCACGGCCACGCCGCGGCCGCGCCGGGTGCCCGGCGCGCCGGCGGCGAGCGGCTTGCCCCAGCCGGCCTTCTCGGCGGCGAGCTTGAGCACGCCGCGGTGCCGCGGGTGTTTGTCGAGCAGGTCCATGCGCATCGCGACCGGGTCCTTGCCGGCGGCGCGCGCCACCTGGTCGAGGAAGACCTCGGTCGAGTAGGCGGTATGCGAGGAGCCGACCGAGCGCCACCACAGCACGGGCACCTGGATGTCGTCCGGCGTGTGCAGGTCGACGGTCATGTTGGGGATCGCGTAGGGCAGGTTGGCGGCGCCCTCGACCGAGACGGCGTCGATGCCGTTCTTGACCATCATCGATTCGAAGGGCGAGCCCTTGAGGATCGATTGCCCGACTAGGCGGTGCCGCCAGCCGGTGAGCCTGCCTTCGGCATCGAGCGCGGCTTCGAGCGCGTGGTGGAAGAGCGGCCGGTAGTAGCCGGCGCGCATGTCATCCTCGCGCGTCCACACCAGCTTGACCGGCGCCTTCGTGCCGCTGGCCTTGACGATCTGCGCGGCCTCGACGACGTAGTCCGATTTGGTGTTGGCTCGGCGGCCGAAGCTGCCGCCGGCGTAGAGCATGTGGATCGTCACCTGCTCGGGCTTGAAGCCGAACACGACAGCCAGCGCGTACTGGTCGCCGGTGTGCAGCTGCTCGCCGTTCCAGACTTCGCAGCCGGTCTCGGTGCGGGCGACGACGCAGTTCATCGGCTCCATCGCGGCGTGCGCGAGGTAGGGGAAGTCGTAGCTTGCCGAAAGCTTCTTCGCGGCCTTGGCGAACGCGGCGTCGGTGTCGCCGGCCTGGTGGGCGACAAGGCCGGGCTTCTTCGCCATCTCCTTGTAGCGGGCGAGGATCTCCTCGCTGCCGAGGCGGAAGGCGTTCGTGTCGTTCCATTCGATGGTGAGCGTGTCGCGCGCCTTCTTGGCGGTCCAGGTATCGAGCGCCAGGACGGCGACGCCGGAGGGGATCTCGACGACGTCGACGACGCCATTGATCGCCTTCGCACGCGTCGCGTCGAAGCGCTGCACCTTGGCGCCGAAGCGCGGCGGGTGGGCGACCATCGCGACCAGCATGCCGTGCATCTGCATGTCCTGGGTGAACATCGCGCGGCCGGTGGTCTTGTCGGCCGAGTCCTTGCGCGGCGCGTGCTTGCCGACCAGGCGGAAGTCCTTCGGGTCCTTGAGCGTCACGCCGGTCGGCACCGCCTCCTTGGCGGCATCGGCGACCAGTTCGCCGAAGCGCTCCTTGCGCTTCGATGCGGCGTGCATGACGACGCCGTCCTTCACGGTGATCTCGGCGGCCGGCACCTTCCATTTCTTTGCGGCGGCCTGGACCAGCATCGCGCGGCCGGCGGCGCCGGCATTGCGCAGCTGTTCCCAGGAATTGGCCATCGCCGTGCTGCCGCCGGTTCCCTGCGCCGGACCCCAGAACAGGTTGTTGTAGCGCTTGGCGTCTGCCGGCGCGCCTTCGATGCGCACCTTCGCCCAGTCGGCGTCGAGTTCCTCGGCGACGATGGTCGCGAGGCCCGTATAGGTGCCCTGGCCCATCTCGAGGTGCTTCGAGATCACGGTCACCGTGTCGTCGGCGCCGATGCGCAGGAAGGCGTTGGGTTCGAAGGGGGGGGCGGCTGCGCCACCCGTGGCGGCCAGCTTGCCGGCTCCGGCGGGGGCGGCGAGGGTGGCAGAGGCGGGCAGGCAGAAGGCGAGCGTAAGTCCGGTGACGCCCTGCACGAACTGGCGGCGGCTGGCGTTCTCGATGGCGGGCGGGGCGTTCGTGGCGTGGGTTGCGGGATCGGCTGCGGCGAGGGGTGTGGCGATTGTCGTGTCCATGGCGCGGCTCCTAGGCGAGGGACTTGGCGGCTTCGTGGATGGCGGCGCGGATGCGCTGATAGGTGGCGCAGCGACAGAGGTTGCCGCCCATCGCTTCGTCGATGTCGGCGTCGGTCGGCTTGCGCTTGGTGCTGAGCAGCGCCACGGCGCTCATGATCTGGCCCGATTGGCAGTAGCCGCACTGCACGACATCGAGCTTCTGCCAGGCCGCCTGCACGGCCTTGCCAACCTTGGTCTGGTCGGCCGATTCGATGGTGGTGATCGCGCGGCCCGCGACCATCGAGACCGGGATCGCGCAGGAACGCTGCGGCGCGCCGTCCACATGCACGGTGCAGGCGCCGCAGAGCGCCTGGCCGCAGCCGTACTTGGTGCCGGTGAGGTGGAGGTGGTCGCGTAGCACCCAGAGCAGCGGGGTATCGGGCGAGGCATCGACGGAGAGCTTCTTGCCGTTGACGGTGAGGGAGATCATGCAGGGCTCCTTTCTTTGGCCGGGGCGGGCGGGTGGGGTCGTTCGGCCCGCGCAGCGGGCCGGCGGGGCGTCCGGATGGGGTTCCGACCCGCGCGACAGGCGTTGGACGCAGCCGGCTGCCGTCGGTTCATTCGCGTGGCAAGTCGACGGCTGGATGCGGCGCCCGTGGTGCGTGCCGGAGGCAGGAGGCGCAAGGGATCAGGCGAGGCCGGCCGCCCAGTGGGCGATCATCGCGGCCAGCACGGCCGGCGATGCCCAAGGTTCCCCAAAGGCGTGGCGGGCGCGCTGTTCGCCGCGCCTGAGGTCGATGCCGAACGTATCGATGCCGAGCACGGTGACGCCGTCCGGCAACCGACCCGTGAGTTCCTGTAGCGCCGCGCGCTCGGAGTCGGCATCCAGGGCCGGCAGCAAGGACCAGTCGGCGGCCTCGATCCAGCCCATGCGCCCGATGCCCTCGATGAAACGCAGACGCTTCGGAACGACGCGGAAGAACATGAAGTCGAGTTCGAGATAGTGCGCCGAGTCGGGCTGGTAGCGCAGGTAACGCTCGACCAGCGCGTCGTCCGGGTCTAGCCGTTCGGCATCGCCGACCAGGGTCAGGCGTGCCGCGGCCTGCACGTCGGTGGAGCGCGGCTCGACATAGGACAGGCTCACCTTCGGGTCGGCGAGCAGGTTCTTGGTGTGCTCGGCGAGCGCGCTGACGAGGAGGAGCGGGCAGTGCGCTGCGTCGGGAACGTTGGGGACCGGCGTCGCGTAGGGGTGGCCCGGAAAGTTGATCGCCTGCGTCGCCAGCGTCGCGAACGGTGCGGCATGGAGGAGGTGAACGGCGTGCGGCGTCGAAATCCTCATCGGCGATTACCCGTGCGGATGGTCCAGAAGGCGGGTATGTTCGTCACGGCCGTGGTCCAGAAGGCGAGCACGACGGGCCATAACTCATCCGCATCGCGCGATTGCACGAGCGCCGGCGCCTCCGTGTCCTGCCGCGACCAGAAGTGCCGTCGCCATCCGGGACTGGTGGCAATCATTCCGTGCTGTCGAAGGGGGGTGCGCTGGTCGCCCATGGCTTGATCTCCGTGGAGGCAGTCTGTCCGCCGCGCCGATTGTTCCGGTTCGGCGTGGCGCGTGGAAGCGGAAGGAACTGTTCCTTGGTGTCTGCGAACGGATATTTTGTTCTGCGGTGCAGCAATCGGTTCCGGCGGGGCGAACCGTCACCGGCGCGTTGATTGGGCATTATTATTGTGGCAGGCGCCTCATTTGTCGAGGTGCACGGCGGCAGGATTCATGCCGAGAATCGCGCCGGCGGCGGCGCACGTTTCATGTTTTCGCTGTCGCGCGGTGTGCCGCCGATGGTTGCCGAAGAACCTGGATCTACATGACGACCTGCGTGCCCAGTTCGACTACTCGATTGGCAGGCAGACCGAAGAAGTTTGCAGCGCTGCCGCCGTTGCGGAACATCCAGACGAAGAGCTTGCCGCGCCAGCGACACATGTCGGTATTCAGGCGGGGGAGAAGGGTTTCCCGGCCGAGGAAGAACGAGGTGTCCATCGGGTCGAAATGGAGCCCGTAGGCGGCGCATCCTGCCAGCGCGTTCGGCAGGTTCGGCTGCTCCATGAAACCGTACGAAACCTTGACCAGCCAGAGATCGCTGGCCAGGTGCACGACCTCCACGCGACTGCCGTCCGCCCGCCGGGGAACGTCGAGAATATGGACGGAGACCAGCACGATACGCTCGTGCAACACCTTGTAGTGCTTCAGACTGTGCAGCAGGGAGTGCGGCACGTTGTCGGGATTGGACGTGAGGAATATCGCTGTCCCAGGTACCCGTCGCGCCCCAGCAATCGCCTGCAGGAAGCTCCGCGTATCCATCGCATCCATGGCCAGATGGGCGCTGAGCAGGTCGCGGCCGCGCTTCCAGGTAGATAGCAGCAGATAGACGGCGAGGCCGAAGAGCAGCGGGAACCAGCCGCCATCGGCGATCTTCACCGAGTTGGCCGAGAAATAGGCCAGATCGATGATCGCGAAAGGCAGCGCACCGAGAAATGCGCGCCAGACGGGCCAGCCCCAGACGTATCGCGCGACGACGAAGGCCAGCAGATCGGTGATGAACATCGTTCCCGTCACTGCGATGCCGTAGGCAGCCGCCAGGTTCGACGAACTGCCGAAGCCGAGCACCAGGACGATGACCGCTGCCAGCAAGCTCCAGTTGATGCCTGCCAGGTAGATTTGCCCCATCTGCTGATCCGATGTGTGGCTGATCTCCATGCGTGGCGTGAAGCCAAGCTGAATCGCCTGCTGCGTAATCGAGAAGGCGCCGGAAATCACGGCCTGCGAGGCAATCACCGTCGCCAAGGTGGACAGCACCACCATTGGATAGAGCAGCCAGTCGGGCGCCAGCAGATAGAACGGATTGGCAATGGCCTCCGGATCGCGCAACAGCAGCGCGCCCTGCCCGAAATAGTTGATCACCAGTGCCGGCAGCACCAGGCCAAACCAGGCCCACTGGATCGGCTTGTGCCCGAAGTGCCCCATGTCCGCATAGAGCGCTTCGCCACCCGTCAGCACGAGCACGGCGGCACCGAGGGCAAAGAAACCGAGAATCGGGTTGTCGTCGAAGAAACGGACGGCGTGCCACGGTCCCAGCGCGCGCAGCACCGCCGGGTCATGGGCGATGCTGAACAGGCCGAGCGTGCCCAGCGTCAGGAACCAGAGCACCATGATCGGTCCGAAGAAGGCGCCCACGGTGGCGGTGCCGCGACGCTGCACCGCAAAAAGGCCCACCAGGATTACCAAGGATATCGGCACGACGTAGGGCCTGAAGGCGGGTGTCGCCACTTCCAGGCCCTCGACCGCAGAGAGCACGGAAATCGCTGGCGTGATCACCCCGTCACCGTAGAAGAGGGCCGCCCCGAAGAGGCCAAGAACCATGATCAGCCGGCGCTGCCACGAGCCCGGCGCGATCGGCCGCAGGGCCAGTGCCATCAAGGCCATGATGCCGCCTTCGCCCTTGTTGTCGGCGCGCATGATGAAGAGCACGTACTTCAGGCTGACGACGACCATCAGAGACCAGAAGATCAGCGAGAGAATGCCGATGACGTTGTCCGGGGTGATCGGCACCGGATGGTGCGCGCCGCCGAAAACCTCCTTGATCGCATACAGGGGACTGGTGCCGATATCGCCATACACGACACCAAGGGCGGCCAGTGACAGGCTGGCCAGACGGTTCTGGTCGTTGTTTTCAGACATGATGCTTACCTCTTGCTTCAGGATTCAGGATTGAAAGCGATAGCCGACGCCAGTCTCGGTGAGTATGTGCTGTGGCTGGGTCGGGTCCATCTCGAGCTTCTGGCGTAATCGGCCAACGTAGATGCGCAGGTAGTGGCCCTGTTCGCTGTGTCCTGGTCCCCATACTTCCCGGATCAGGTAGCGATGGGTCAGTACCTTGCCGCTGTTGGCGAGCATCACCGCCAGCAGGCGATACTCGATTTGAGTCAGGTGGATCTCGACGCTACCCCGGCTGACGATACGGCGGGACAGATCCACCTCGACATCGCCGAAGCGATGCAGGGGACCGGCTTCGCCGGCTTGCCAGTGGCGTCTTAACAGGGCGCGCACGCGTGCCAGCAATTCACCGACGCCAAAGGGTTTGCAGAGATAGTCATCGGCACCCGTGTCGAGGGCGGCGATCTTGTCGCGCTCGGCCGAGCGGGCCGAGAGGATGAGAATCGGCACCGTCGACCAGCTACGCATGTCGCGAATGAATTCGATGCCGTTCATATCGGGCAGACCCAGATCAAGGATCACCAGATCCGCCTTGCCACGGGCAAGCTCGTCCAGTCCCTGGCGCGCCGTGGCCGCCTCGAGCGCAGCGCAACCCTCGCGGCGCAGGGAATCGCAGACAAAGCGGCGGATTTGCGGTTCGTCCTCGACGACGATGACGCGCGCAATCGTCTCGTTCATGGCGTGCCCTCCTCGTCCATGGCAGGAGGCGTACCGAGGGGAAGGGTGAAACGCACGCAGGCACCGCCGGGATGGTTCTCGGCGACGATGCTGCCGCCGTGCGCCTCGACGATGGCCTTGCAGATCGCCAGCCCCAGCCCGGTACCGGCGACGGCCGGCTCGCGCTCGCCCCTGGCAAACAGGTCGAAAACCTGGCCGATGCGATCCGTGGGAAAACCGGGACCGTCGTTGCCGACGGCGACTTCCAGCGCCCCGCCGCGCACGCTTGCCAGCACCTCGATGCGCGCTCCCGGGGGCGAATACTTGGCCGCGTTCTCCAGCAGATTGCACAGGACGCGCTCCAGCAGCACGGCATCGAACTCGACCAGCGGCAGATCGCGCGGTACCTGGAGGTCGAGCCTGCGGCTGGCGAGAAGATCCGCCAGCAGGCGGGTACTGGATCCGATGATCTCCTCGAAGGGCTGCCACTCCTTGTTCAGTGTGATGCTGCCTGACTGCAGGCGGGCCATTTCGAGCAGATTGGACATCAGGTGATGCATGGCATGCGCCTGGTCGCGAATGATCGCGGCTGTTTCCATGGCACCCTCGTCGAGCGCCGGTTGCCTCTGAACGAGGGTGTCGGCGAGTCCGACGAGACTGGTCAGCGGTGTCCGCAAGTCGTGCGACAGGGACGACAGGATCGATGCGCGTAGCCGCTCCGCAGACACCCGCAGTTCGCTGACCTGCGCGGCGTCGGCATAATGCAGCCGCTCGAGCGTGATCGCCAGCAGCGAAGCCACCGCTTCCAGCAAGGGCCGCAGAGCACGCACCCGGTCGACGTCATCCGACCGTGGTACCAGGGCCAGCACGCCGAGAACGCGGGTCAGTGCCACGAGAGGGAGAAAGACGATCGCTACGCCCATGCCGGCAAGGGGGTCGGTCTCGACGATGACGCCGCGATCGTAGGCCGAACGGGCGAAGCCCTTCTCCAGATTATTCAGGTGGTGGCTGCCGTATTCGTGGAACGAAATGCCCTGGCCCGACGCATCGGCGACCAGAACCGTCACATCCAGTTCAACGGCGCCCAGGAAGTGGTGCGTCATGTCGGCGACCTGATCGGCTGCTAGGGCGCCACCCAGATCGCGTGCGAGCTGGTAAAGGACGCGCGTCTCCTGTTCCCGTGACTGGGCCTCGGCCGTCCGCTCCGAAAGCAATGCCGCCAGATGCGAAGAGATCAGTCCGACGGCAAGCATGACCGCGAAAGTTACCAGATACTGCCCGTCAGCGACGGCAAAGGAAAGGTGTGGCGGTACGAAGAAGAAGTCGAAGAGGGCCACACCCAGGAAAGCCGCCATGATCGATGGACCACGCCCGAGCCAAACCGCGGCGACGAACACCGTCAGCAGAAAGATCATCACGATGTTGGCGAGGTCGAGCAGCCCGCGCAAAGGAAGCGTGCCGAGCGTGGTCAGTGTACAAAGCGCAGCGGCCACCAGATAAGGGGCACGGAGCCAGGGGGAGGGGAATTCGGTTTTCATGGCCGGCGGCAAGCGGACTCGGAACGCAATGCCGTCAGTGTCCTGAATGCGAAGTAAAAATGGTGTAAACATTTGCCGATGATCGCGACACTGCTCCGGTACCCTTGCCAACGTCGGCACGAACGACACCCTGGGCTATCTGATCTGTTCGGTCCGGGACAGCTTCTTGTTACTATCCGTCTGGCGTTCCTTGCCGTACTGGCTGTCCTTGAGAGTCGGTGGGAAGGTGCCGAAATATCTGTTCAGCATAGGGGCGGGAAGGTCCACAGTATCCACAGTACCGAAAATGTTAGGGAAGTCGAGAGAAAGGCGCGGAAAAGGGTAGATCCAGGCAAAACGGCCAGCCGGAACATGGATTACGTATAATCAGGCCCGGGCGGGCGTCAGCGGTTTGGTCGTGCCGAACGTGGTGTGGCAGTGAAAAAAATTCACGGACTCTGAGTCTATGATGTTGATTTTACGACTTTTGATGTGGCGCAAGAGGGTCAGGGTCGCGTAGCGACCCTGTTTGGACGCTTTGATCGGCTCACACGATGAAAGCCCCCCGGTTCTGCCGGGGGAGGGTTACTGCTGGGGATGCGCATGAAGGCCATGATTCTGGATGCTCAGGGCCAGCCGTTGCGGCTGGCCGAGGTGCCTCGGCCGAAACCCGAGGCTGATCAGGTCCTGCTCGAAGTACGGGCCTGCGGAGTCTGCCGCACGGATCTGCATGTCATGGATGGCGACCTTCAGCACCCCAGCTTACCGCTCGTCCTGGGCCATGAAATCGTCGGGGTCGTGGTCGAGAAAGGCGCCAGGGTGGAACGTTTCATGCTTGGCCAACGTCTTGGCGTACCCTGGCTGGGGCATACCTGTGGTCATTGCCGTTACTGCGCGAGCGGTTCCGAGAACCTTTGCGACGCGGCAGAGTTCACCGGCTACACGCTGAACGGCGGTTACGCCGAGTTCGCGTTGGCTGATCAGCGCTACTGCTTTGCACTGCCGAACGGGTACCCGGATGCTGAAGCGGCGCCGCTGCTCTGTGCGGGACTGATCGGCTATCGCTCGCTGGTCGCCGCCGGTGATGCGCGTCGTCTGGGCATCTACGGTTTCGGCGCGGCCGCGCACATCATTGCGCAGGTGGCCCGCTGGCAAGGCCGCGAAATATTTGCCTTCACCAAGCCGGGCGATGTGGATGGCCAGCAATTCGCTCGTCAGTTGGGGGCTACCTGGGCCGGTGATGCCGACAGCGCGCCGCCGCAGGAAATGGACGCCGCGATTCTCTTTGCGCCGGTCGGTGACCTGGTTCCACAGGCGCTTCGTCACATCGTCAAGGGCGGAACGGTGGTTTGCGCAGGCATTCACATGAGCAACATTCCCGAGTTCCCTTACGCCATTCTCTGGGGAGAGCGATGCGTGCGCTCGATCGCCAATCTGACCCGCCGCGACGGCGAGGAGTTCTTTGCCATTGCGCCCAAGGCCGGTGTCCGCACCGAAGTGACACGATTTCCCCTGGAATCGGCCAATGCTGCCCTGCAGCAATTGCGGGCAGGCGAGATTCGCGGCGCGGCCGTTCTCATCACCTCTTAGCCTTCGCCAGTGAGGCAGATTCAGGCAGAATGGCGAGATGCGTCTTTCTCCCGTTTTCCCGCACCTCGGCCGATGGCCTGGGCGGTTCGCGATGCTGCTTGCCTTCATGAGCAACAGCGTGCTCGGCCAAGCGTCCTTGCCGGCCGTTCTCGATGAGTTTCTGCGTATCCAAACACAAGGATTACCAGGCAAAGTCAGCTATGCCGTCGGTCAACTTGACCAGCATGCCCAAAACACCTCATGCAGCGCCTTCGAGCCATTTCTGCCGCCGGGAAGTCGGTTCTGGGGAAAAACGATGGTCGGCATACGCTGCCTCGCCCCGAAAGTGTGGACCGTGTATGTGCCCGTACAGATCAGAATCACGGGTAACTATCTGGTGACGGCACGCCAGCTAACGCCCGGCCAGGTCGTGGCCAGTGCCGACCTGCGCACGCAGAGCGGCGATCTCGGCGCGCTGCCAGCCAATGTTGTGACCGACCCTGCCCAGGCCATTGGCAAAACCGTCAGGAATGGCATCGCTGTGGGCCAGCCGCTCCGTAGCGATCTGTTGACCGCACCCTGGCTTGTGCAGCAAGGGCAAAGCGTCAAGCTGCTGTCGTCAGGCGTAGGGTTCACGGTGAGTAATGAGGGAAAGGCACTGAACAACGCCACTGAAGGCCAGATTGCGCAAGTGCGGACAGCTTCCGGACAGGTCGTCAGTGGTGTGGCCCGAAGTCCTGGTGTGGTCGAGGTGTCGTATTAGTCGCTGATCTTGCCGGCCTGGTGTGCCAAGCCCCCTCCATATTGCGAAAATAAATGTTAAAGTTTAGCCGTTATCCGCCGATATACTGGTTGGGTACAACCGTTTTAAGGGCACGGCCATGAAAATCGACAGCACAATCTCGACCTCAGCCAGCGCTGTTACCGAGATGCGTCATCGCACCAGCGTCAGCCAGCCGGCAACCAGCGCGGCTACGGAAGTCCACCTCAGTGAACTTGCCGGGCAGCTACAGTCTCCAGGTGAAGCTGCGACCTTCGACACGGCGCGGGTTTCTGAAATCAAGCAGGCAATCGCCGAAGGGCGCTTCACGATCAATTCCGAGGCGATTGCCGACCGGTTGATCGCCTCTGCCAGCGAACTCGTGGCTTCTACCAGGCAGGTTTGATTTCCGGAGCCTTGATGGCGACGATGGCGGATTTACTGCCAACGGTTGAGGCCGAAGTCGCCGCGGCAAGGAGCTTTGTCACCCTGCTCGAACTTGAGCAGGAGATGCTCACCAAAGGTGAGGTCGAGCATCTGCAGGAGTTGGTGGATCAGAAAAACGGGCTGGCCGTCAAGCTGGCTGCCCTCGCCGAGCAGCGTCACCAGGCGCTCGTGGCAGAGGGCCTGACCGCGGATCGCGCCGGCTTGTCCGCCTGGTTTGCGGCGCACCCGAAGGCGGACCGCGCCCATGCTGCCTGGACCTTGCTGCTGTCGATCGCCAGTCAGGCGCGCGAACTGAATCGCATGAATGGCGAATTGATCCAACTGCGCATGCAATACAACGCACGGGCACTCGAGGCACTCCTGGGAACCCACCGCGCCTTCGGCCTCTATGGCCCGGACGGGCAAAACACCCTGTCCAGCGGCCCGCGCATCAGCGACAGCGCTTAATTTGAAAGTCGCGTCAGCGACTCACGAATCTCTTTCTCCATTTGTCGGGTAGAGGAGGGACTGGGGGCGAAGGCAACGGTCATGACTTCCATGATCAGGGGTGTCTCGAAAAGTCATGGCTGTTAGCCCGCTTGGCTCCTGGATTGTCCGATTTGTCCCATGCCCCTGCGGTTCAACGCAGCATCCCATGCTTCTCGATGAAGGCGATGATCTCGGACAGGCCCTCGCCGGTCTTCATATTGCTGAAGACGAATGGTCGCTCGCCGCGCATGCGTCGGCTGTCGCGATCCATGACCTCCAGCGAGGCACCGACCAGTGGTGCGAGATCGGTCTTGTTGATCACCAGGAGGTCGGACCTGGTAATCCCTGGCCCTCCCTTGCGCGGGATTTTGTCGCCGGCAGCGACGTCGATGACGTAGATCGTCAGATCGGAAAGCTCCGGGCTGAAGGTCGCCGCGAGGTTGTCACCCCCCGATTCCACGAACACGATCTCGATGTCCGGGAAAGCCGTCGTCAGGCGGGCGACGGCTTCGAGGTTGATCGATGCATCCTCGCGAATCGCGGTATGCGGGCAACCGCCAGTTTCGACACCGAGGATGCGTTCCCGCGGCAGCGCCGCATGTTGTACCAGGAACTTCGCATCTTCGGCGGTGTAGATGTCGTTGGTCACCACGCCGAGGAGGTATCGGTCGCGCAGCGCCAGGCACAGGGCCAGGGTGAGTGCGGTCTTGCCGGAGCCGACCGGGCCTCCGATGCCGATGCGCAGGGCGGGACGTCGGTGCATGTGAATTCACTTTCTTTCAGGATCGGAAAAGTCTCGAATACTGTGTTTCGTGGCGGCTTGACGCCAGAGCCAGGCCGGGAGCGAAGTTGCTCCAGCGTTCTTCGGGCAGTTCAAGCGCCTGCTGCGCCACCGTCGGCAGGCGTCTTCCCAGCGCCAGGAGGATGCGCTGCCCGGCGGCCTGGCCGAGTGGCACGGTCTTGAGCGCGGCCATCGTCTGGTTTTCGCACCAGGACCATAGATAAGCGGTCAGCGAATCAGCGATGGCGATTTCCCAGGAGGCAGCCGCCAGCGCCCAGCCGACCGGAAAAGAGACTTCGGGGAGCGAGTCGAAGGCCGGTGGCAGTGGGAAATCGTCCAGCTCGTGCAGCAGGCGACGCAGCGAATAGCCCATCTGGACGGTCTCGGCACGCAACTCGGACGACTCGCGGCTGGCCAGGAAGTCGGCGTTGAGGCGTTTGACTTCATAATCGTCGGCGGCGATCCAGGCGCGTTGCAGACAGGCGGTCAGCGGCGCTTCAAAGCGGCTGACGCCGTTCTCGAGCAGCCTCGCGATCCATTCCAGGGCAGCCGCCTGATCCTTCACCAGGCCGGCTTCGACTGCCCATTCGAGGCCTTGCGAATAGGTGTAGGCACCCACCGGCAGTGCCGGGCTGGCGAGCTGCAGTAGCCGCGACAGCGCAAGGCTCATTGGCTCACTTGAATTCGTGAATTATTGCCGGCGAGCGATGCGGGCCGTGGTCGGGAGGGTGCGGATCGCTCGTCATGCCGGGACGCGCCGGACCGTGATCGTGACTGTCGTGACCCCCCGCGTGCGCTTCGCCGTGAGCATGCGAGCCATACGCCCCCCCTTCCGGATCGAATGGCGCCTCAACCTCGCTGACCGCACAACCGAGCCCCAGCAACATTTCGGCGAGAACGTGATCCGCCTGAATAAGCAGGCCGCACTTGCCAAGCTGTACCGGGACATGCCGGTTGCCGAGATGGTAGGCGGCGCGGATCAACTGCAGGGGGTCACCGGCACGGACTTCGAGCAGTGCTTCCGGTGCGGCCTCGACAGCAACCACGCGGCCATTGCCGGTGAGCAATCGGTCGCCGTGGCGCAGCACGGTGCCGGACGGAAAGACATAGCCAAGCTCCTCGCCGCTGGCCAGGGTGACGCGCTGCCGGCTCTTGCGGCGGGCATCATAAGGCAACACCAGACGGTCACTGGCAGGTGTCTCGCGGTCAGCGAAGGATTCGGTGAATAGCATGTTCAGAACAGGAAATAGCGCTGCGCCATCGGCAGCACGCTGGCCGGCTCGCAGACCAGCAGTTCACCGTCGGCGCGCACGGCATAGGTTTCAGGATCGACTTCGATCTTCGGTGTCGAGGTGTTATGGATCATGTCGGACTTGCCGAGCGTGCGCGTCCGGCGGACGGCAAAGAGCGGCTTGGCGAGTCGCAGCGCCGCGAGTTCCGGATGGTCAAGCGCCGCCTGCGACACGAAGGTCACCGAGGTCTTGCGCGCACCGCCGAAAGCTCCGAACATCGGCCGATAGTGCACCGGCTGTGGCGTCGGGATCGATGCGTTGGCGTCACCCATCGCAGCCGCAGCGATCATTCCGCCCTTGAGAATCAAGGATGGCTTGACGCCGAAGAAAGCCGGTTTCCAGAGCACCAGGTCGGCAAGCTTGCCGACCTCGATCGAACCGACGAGATCGCTGATGCCGTGCGTGATTGCCGGATTGATGGTGTACTTGGCGAGGTAGCGCTTGACACGGAAGTTGTCGTGCGTGGATTCGACCTGACCGTTCGGCGGCGGCAGCTGACCGCGCTGGACTTTCATCTTGTGCGCTGTCTGCCAGGTACGGATGATCACTTCGCCGACGCGTCCCATCGCCTGCGAATCCGACGACATCATCGACAGCGCACCAAGGTCGTGCAGGATGTCTTCGGCGGCGATCGTCTCGCGGCGGATGCGGCTTTCGGCGAAAGCGACGTCTTCGGCGATCGCCGGGTCGAGGTGGTGACACACCATCAGCATGTCGAGATGCTCATCGACGGTATTGACGGTGTACGGGCGCGTCGGGTTGGTCGAGGAAGGCAGGACGTTGGTCTCGCCGACGGCACGCAGGATGTCGGGCGCATGCCCACCGCCGGCGCCCTCGGTATGGAAGGTGTGAATGGTGCGCCCCTTGAAGGCGGCGAGCGTCGTTTCGACGAAGCCGGATTCGTTGAGCGTGTCAGTGTGGATGGCCACCTGCACGTCCATCTCGTCGGCCACCGCCAGGCAGTTGTCGATCGCCGCCGGGGTGGTGCCCCAGTCCTCGTGCAGCTTGAGGCCGATGGCGCCGGCGCGTACCTGCTCGCGCAATGGTTCCGGCAGCGAGACATTGCCCTTGCCGAAGAAACCGAGGTTCATCGGGAAAGCGTCGGCCGCTTCGAGCATGCGTTGGACGTGCCAGGGTCCCGGCGTGCAGGTCGTGGCGTAGGTGCCGGTGGCCGGCCCGGTGCCGCCGCCAAGCATGGTCGTCACCCCCGACATCAGGGCTTCATCGATCTGTTGCGGGCAGATGAAATGGATGTGGCTGTCGATGCCGCCGGCGGTGACGATCATTCCCTCGCCGGCAATGATCTCGGTACCGCCGCCGATAGGGATGGTCACGCCCGGCTGGATATCCGGATTGCCGGCCTTGCCGATGCCGGCGATGCGGCCGCCCTTGATGGCGATGTCGGCCTTGACGATTCCCCAGTGGTCGACGATCAGCGCGTTGGTGATTACCGTGTCGGCGACTTCGGCGGCGGGCTTCTGACCCTGCCCCATGCCGTCACGGATCACCTTGCCACCGCCGAACTTGACTTCCTCACCGTAGATGGTGAAATCGTCTTCGACGGCGATCCACAGTTCCGTGTCGGCGAGACGTACACGATCGCCGACGGTTGGGCCGAACATTTCGGCATAAGCCTGCCGCGAGATTTTGACGCTCATGACCGAATCCTCATGGCAATTTTCCCATTACCCGGCCATTGAAGCCATGGACTTGGCGCTCGCCGGCCAGCGCCACCAGTTGTACGCTGCGCGTCTGACCGGGTTCGAAGCGTACCGCGGTACCGGCGGCAATGTCGAGTCGGCAACCGCGCGCCGCGACGCGGTCGAAAACCAGCGCGGCATTGGTTTCGGCAAAGTGGTAATGCGAACCGACCTGGATCGGCCGGTCGCCGGTATTGGCGACGCTCAGGCGGGTCGTTGCACGACCGGCGTTGAGTTCGATGTCGCCTTCTTCGATCCGCATTTCTCCGGGAATCATCGTTCAGTTCCTCAAATGATCGGGTGATGTACGGTCACCAGCTTGGTGCCGTCCGGGAAGCTTGCTTCGACCTGGATATCGTGGATCATTTCCGGCACGCCTTCCATCACGTCGGCACGACGCAACAGCGTTGTGCCGTAGCTCATCAGCTCGGCGACCGTGCGGCCGTCGCGGGCGCCTTCGACGATCGCGGCGCTGATCAGGGCCACCGCTTCCGGGTAGTTAAGCTTCAGGCCACGCGCCCGGCGTCGTTCGGCGAGCAAAGCGGCGGTGAAAATCAACAGCTTGTCCTTTTCTCTCGGGGTCAGTTCCATGCGTCTTCCTCAAAGCGATTCAAGTGCTCCAGATGCGTGGCACGATGGCTGCTTTGCCGAGCGCCGCCGGGCGCAACCGTTTCCACACTTCGCTCAACCAAGCGCGTGCCGCTTCGGTACAGGGCGCCAGGCAACGCGCCACCAGCACCTCGGGCAGTGCCGTGATCCCGGTCAACAGGCTTGCGGTGGTCGGAACCGCCAGACAGGCGTCGAGCCATTCTCGCTGCACCACCGTTCCCGCAAGCAGCAGGGTTGCGCTGACCGGTCTGCCGGCCAGACCGGCAGCCGCGTCGAGCCAGGCCGAGCTACCCGACAGTCGACCGCGCTCGACCCAGAGCGGCCGTCCTTCGCTTTCGATCCGTGTCGCCAGGTCGAGCTGCCCGTAGCTGAAGCATTCGCCGGCAGCCGTGCGACCCAGGCAGAGTATCTCCCAGCCGCAGAACATGCCACCGGCGGCCAGTTGGACGTGCGTATGCATCCGTGCGTCGGCACCGTCGAAGACGATCGTTTCCTGTGGCAGCCACTCGATGACGGCCGCGCGCCCAATGCTAATGTTCAACACATGCTGCGCAGGACGCCCTCCCGAACGATACCACTTGCCGGCGCCTGGGGTGGTCAACAATGCATGCGCACCGGCTCCCGCGGCCAGCGAGATGTCCAGTCGGTCGCCGCCGGCGATGCCCCCGGGCGGATGCAGGACAATCGCATGACAGACCGCCGGACCCTCCGGATAGAGCGCTTTCTGTACGCGCAACGGCCCGCAATGCTCGCGCCTTACCAGCAGCGTGGCCTCTGCACGACGCTCGAAACCGAGCGCCAGCCGTGCCTGCCAGCCGGGACGTGCCGCTTCTTCGATGGCCGTCGCCAGTGCCGCCGTCAGACCGACAGGGCCGCCAGATCCCCATTCTGTTCCATGCGCGTTCACGATTCGTTCAAGTCCGGCCCCAGAACGCACTTGGGCCAATCTCGTCGGATTGGCCCAAGCGCTTGTTTCCTGGTGCCCCCGGTCGGAATCGAACCAACACCTGATGATTACAAATCAACTGCACGACCTTCATGCTACGGGGGCAATAGGCATCTCTGGAGCGAATTATAGCCGACCTTGATGCTTGCTGTATCATCTCCGGATTCCTTGCCAGGCGCAAGCAGCCTGGCATCGAGATCCCACTGTTAGAATGACCTGACTGTTTTCCCGGTAGAACCCCATGCCATCCCTTTCGAATCCCTCGGAAATTGCTCGCGAGACCCTTCGTCTGCTGGCTGCCCGGCGCATTTCTCCCTCTCCCGAGAACTATCGGGACATCTATAACGAGATTGCGGGCACCTCCGGCAATCTCGCAGAAGCTTTCCCCAAACGCGAGCTGCAGGCGCTACAGACCGCTCTGCCCAGAGAGACTGCCGTTCAGCAAAAGCTGGTGAAGCGATTCGAACAGGCATTCAAGGGCAAGAACTGGGATGAATTTCGCGACGGGGTGGCCGACCTGGTCAAGCAGCTCGCCAATGAGCACGAGCTGCCCTGGAGCGAGTTGTTCCGCGACTTCCTGCGCCAGTGGGAAAACAAGCACGCCGGACTGACCGTGGCGCGCAAGCGTGAAGCACTCGAGCGAGTGCTGGCAGCCGCTGCGGGCAATAGTGAGCTGCTGTTCGGACGACTGCAGGGCCTGGTCAGGTCGTGGTCGGGCAGTGGACCGGCCGATGGGGAAATCCCTCTGGTCGAGTCTGGCACAAATACAGAGACCGAGACCAGCTTGCCGCTCGCCGCTGAGGCTGAGGCCGGCGCAGACAGTTCGCCGCGTACGAACGAGTTGTCGGGTGAACTTCGCGACATCTTCGCGTACACCCTCGAAGTGATCATCGAGACACAACTTGCGGATGAACCGGAGCTTGCCGCCGATGCTCGCATGCTGGTGCACAAGACCCGCAGCGCCACTTCGTCTGCCGCGCTGCAAGGCCTGCTGGCTGGAGTCAAGCGCTTTGCATTCCGTCTGGAGATTCTTGCAGAGGATCGTACCGAACTGCGCGCGGGTTTGCTCAACCTACTGCAATTGCTGATCAAGAACGTGGGCGAGCTGGTTACCGAAGACCGGTGGCTGGCGGGACAGATTGAAATCGTCCGCGACATCGTTTCCAATCCTTTGAGCATCCGTGCCATTGGTGATGCCGAGAGTCGGCTCAAGGAAGTCATCTTCAAGCAGAGCCAGCTCAAACGCAGCCTCAACGAAGCCAAGGAAAGCCTCAAGCAGATGCTGGCCGGCTTTGTCGATCATCTGGCAGAATTCGCCGACTCGACCTCCGACTATCACGACAAGCTCGAGCTCTGTGCGCACCGGATCAGCATGGCCGAGGACATCTCGCAGCTCGAAGATGTCCTCGCCGATGTGATTCATGAGACACGCATCATTCAGCTCAACGCTCAACGCTCGCGTGACGACCTGCGCACCGCGAAACAGCGCGTCAGCGAAGCCGAAACGAGAATCGGCGAACTGGAACTGGAACTCGACCGAGCGAGCATGCTGGTTCGTCATGACCAGCTGACCGGGACCCTCAACCGTCGCGGGCTTGATGAGGCGTTCGATAAGGAGGTCGCACGTGCGCAGCGTCGCCAGGCGATCCTCTGCGTGGCCCTGCTCGACATTGACAATTTCAAGAAACTCAACGACACGCTCGGTCACGATGCCGGCGATGCCGCCCTGATACACCTGGCGACCGTGATTCGGGAGACGATGCGGCCGCAAGACACGGTCGCCCGATTTGGCGGCGAAGAGTTCATCATCATCCTGCCGGACACCTCGGTCGAGGATGCGCAGACGGCCATTGTCCGTCTGCAGCGGGAATTGACCCGACGCATTTTCCTGCACAACAACGACCGACGACTGATCACCTTCAGCGCCGGCGTGACCCATCTGCAGCCCGGCGATACACAGGGATCGGTCACCAAGCGCGCGGACGAGGCCATGTATGCGGCCAAACAGGCGGGGAAGAACCGGGTCATGATCGGCTGATCTGCAGGTACCGGCAGCGCGGTGGTGCACGGAAGATACTTTTCAGTTTGGCCCACCCGCCAGCGGCGATGGGTTGCCGGCCAGGTGCTTGAGTACTTCGCCGGCGGCCAGCAGACCGAAAGGCGCCGTCACGCAAACCGACGAACCGAAGCCGGCACAGCTCAGGCCAATCAGCGTCCGTGGCTGCTCGCAGGAATTGCCGCGCTCAGGGTAGCGGAGGGGTTCGCTGGAAAATACCGCCGGGACCCCGAATTTCTTCTTCGCCTCGCGAGGGAAGCCGTAGTCTTTGCGCAGTAGCGAGCGCACTTTGGCGAGCAACGGATCCTGGATGGTGAAAGCAAGATCGGCAATACGGATGCATCCTGGATCGATCTGGCCACCGGCGCCACCGGCAGTGATCAGCGGCACTCCACAACGTTTTGCCCAGGCGATCATCGCCGCCTTGGTGCGCACCTGATCAATGGCGTCGATGAGGTAATCGAAGTCTCCGCCAAGCAGCGCTTCAACGTTTTCCGGCGTCACGAAATCCTCGATTTCGCTGACCACGCAATCCGGGTTGATGGCATGGATCCGTTGCGCCATGGCACTGACCTTGGCCTTGCCGAATTCACCATCGAGCGCGTGTACCTGACGGTTGACGTTGGACTCGGCGATCATGTCGAGATCGATCAGGGTGATCCTGCCGACCGCCGAACGTGCCAATCCTTCGACCGCCCATGAACCGACGCCACCGATGCCGACCACCGCAACATGGGCGTTTTCGAAGCGCTGCAAGGCATCCTCGCCATAGAGGCGGGCAATCCCGCCGAAGCGGCGCAACCGATCGACAGGCGTTTTGCTCATGGAGTCTTCGGGGGTCGCCGGATGCTCTGCCGGCATGGCTTGATCGATTCGCGCCTCCCTCGCTGTCGGCAGGTGGCGTTGCGGGTCTGGCTGTGCATGGGGCGTATTTCCGGCAAAGGGTGCTGCCGAGTGTAACCGAAAGCCAGGGTGCAAGTGCATGCCGCCCAGGGCAAGGCGGCAACATTCGCGGCAGGAGTCGGGCGCCGGCAGTCCGCATGCAGTCCGTGCGGTAATTGTCTGCATGCAACTGGCCGCAAGATGCCATGCTGGGCTAAACTTGTGGTTTTTTTGATCAGGAGTTCACATCACATGCCTATTGTCACCACACCCAGTGGCTTACAGATCGAAGAGATCATTGTTGGCAGCGGTCCCACCGCCAGCGCCGGTCAGCACGTCATCGTGCATTACACGGGCTGGCTGGCCGATGGCAAGAAATTCGATTCGAGCGTCGATCGCAACGAACCCTTCCGTTTTCCGCTCGACGGGAAACACGTCATTGCCGGCTGGGAAGAAGGCGTGCCGGGGATGAGCGTCGGCGGCATCCGTAAGCTCACCATTCCCGCCGATCTCGCTTACGGTGCCCGTGGCGCCGGAAAATTGATACCGCCAAACGCGAAGCTGGTATTCGAGATCGAGCTGCTCGACATCGCCTGAGGATGGCCGACCGGCCACGCAAGAAGCCAGGCCCGCTCTCCGGGACACGGCCGGCCGAGGCGGGTATCGGCCGGTCATTGCCAGGCATGACCCGGTACAAGCCGCCCGCGGCCCGTGTGGCCGGCGGGCCAGCGCACAAGACAGAGACCGGGTTGTTGCCCCGCACCAGCATATCGCCCGCCTCGTCCGTCCCGGAAGTGGCGGGCAGGGTGCCGCCTGATGGCGTACGCATTGCCAAGCTGATGGCAGAACGCGGTCTTTGCTCGCGCCGCGATGCGGATGAATACATCGCGCGAGGCTGGGTTTTCGTGGATGGTCGGCGGGTCAGCGAACTCGGAACGCGCGCGCATCCGGATGCCGTCATTACCCTCGACCGGCAGGCGCAGGCGAATCAGCAAAGCAGATTGACGATTCTGCTGCACAAGCCGGTAGGCTATGTCTCGGGACAGCCGGAACCTGGCTGCAAGCCGGCAGTGACCCTGATTCGACCAGAGACACAGTATCGCACGCCGGACACGCCGGCTTTCCATCCGTCCTGCCTGAAGGGACTGGCACCCGCAGGCCGGCTCGACATTGATTCGACAGGCCTGCTCGTCCTGACCCAGGACGGGCGAGTGGCGCGCCAGTTGATTGGCGAGAACTCGATGATCGACAAGGAGTATCTGGTACGTGTCGAAGGGCATCTCGACGCCAGGGGCCTGGCCCTGCTGCAGCACGGGCTCAGCCTGGATGAGCGCAAGCTGAAGCCGGCCCAGGTCGCATGGCTCAACGGCGATCAGCTTCGCTTCGTCCTCCATGAGGGGCGCAAACGACAGATCCGGCGGATGTGCGAGCTGGTCGGGTTGCGCGTGACCGGCCTAAAGCGCGTGCGCGTCGGGGCCGTCAGACTCGGCGACCTGCCGCTCGGTCAATGGCGCTTCCTGCGCCCCGGCGAAAGGTTCTGACGGATCCTGGCGGCGCGCATCCGGTTTGCCGACCGTTCAGAGAAAAACCGGCTCGGGCGTCAGTTCGATGCCAAAACGCGCGCGCACATCGGTCTGCACGGCTGTAGCCAGAGCGATCACCTCGGTTCCCGAAGCGCCGCCGCGATTGACCAGCACCAGCGCCTGCTTTTCGTACATTCCCACTCGGCCGAGGTTGCGGCCTTTCCAGCCGCACTGCTCGATCAACCAGCCGGCGGCGAGCTTGACGCGGCCATCGCCCTGCGGGTAACGCGGCAGACCCGGAAACCGTCTGGCCAGTCGCTCACCGGTTTCCGTGTCCACCAGCGGGTTGTGGAAGAAGCTGCCGGCGTTGGGCAATACTGCCGGATCGGGCAGTTTGCGGCGGCGGACCTGGATCACTGCCGCCGCGATTTGCCGGGCATTCGGGTGGGTGATCTGTTGTTGATCAAACTCGGCCGCCAGGTCGGGATAACTGGTCAGGGGCTGCCAGGCTTTCGGCAGGCGGAGAGTCACGTGCGTGATTACCCGAGAACCGTCGAGGTGCCAGCTCTGTTGTTTGAAGACGCTGTCGCGGTAGGCAAAACGGCAGGCTGCGCGATCGAAATGCAGCGTCTTGCCGCTTTGCATGTCGCAGGCTTCGAGCGACAGGAGGCGATCGGCGATTTCCAGCCCGTAGGCGCCGATGTTCTGGATCGGTGCTGCGCCGACCGTGCCGGGAATCAGTGCCAGATTTTCGAGGCCCGGCCAGCCTTGCGCGAGTGTCCAGCCGACCAGTTGATGCCAGTTCTCGCCGGCACCCGCACGCACATACCAGGCATCGTCATCCTCGGCGACCAACTGCCGGCCAGCGATCGACATGTGCAGCAGCAAACCGTCAAAGTCGCCAGAGAGCACCAGGTTGCTGCCCCCTCCGAGAACGAAGCGGCGTGGCCCGCCGCTACCGGCGAGTTGCGCCAGTTGAGCGGCAGCGGTGATCTCGGCATAAAGCGCGGCTCGGCCGGGCAAGGCCAGTGTTGTCCGCGTCGCCAGTTCGACATTACCCGTCACGAAATCCGGCTGTGGCCGGTCACTCATCAGGCGAGCACCTCAGAGCAGCGGCGCCAGCCAGCGCTGTGCCTCGCTGACGCTGAAACCGGTACGCTGCGCCCAGTCTTCGAGCTGGTCACGGGCGATCTTGCTGACTGCAAAATAATGCGCCTGCGGGTGTGCCAGATAGAAACCGGAAACCGCTGCCGCGGGCGTCATGGCGAAGGATTCGGTCAAACCCATGCCGGCATTGCGAGGCGCATCGAGCAATTCGAAGAGCGGGCCTTTGGCGGTATGATCGGGGCAGGCCGGATAGCCGGGCGCCGGCCGGATGCCGCGATAGTGCTCACGGATCAGCGCCTGGCAGTCGAGCATTTCGTCGCTGGCGTAGCCCCAGTAGTCGCGCCGTACTTCTGCGTGCAACCATTCGGCACAGGCTTCGGCCAAGCGGTCGGCGATCGCCTTCAGCAGGATCGAACGGTAATCGTCATGGGCGGCGGCGAATTCGGCGAGCTTTTCCTCGATGCCGAAACCCGCGCCGACGGCAAAGGCGCCGATCCAGTCCGGCGTGCCGCGTTCGGCCACATAGTCGCTCAGGCAGTAGTGCGGCTTGCCCGCCGGGCGCTCATGTTGCTGGCGCAGGTTGTGCCAGCTCAGCAATTTCTCGCTGCGTGATTCGTCGGCATAGATTTCGATGTCGTCACCGACGGCGTTGGCCGGGAAGAGGCCGAAGACGGCGTTGGCACTTAACCATTTCTCGCTGACGACCCTTTCCAGCATGGCCTGCGCGTCGCTGAACACGGTCCGGGCGGTCGGACCAACCAGCTCATCTTCCAGGATCTTCGGGTAGCTGCCGGCGAGATCCCAGGTCTGGAAGAAAGGTCCCCAGTCGATGAAATCGGCGAGGGTCGCGAGGTCGACATTGCGCAGCACGTGCAGCCCCGGCTTTTTCGGCGCCGTCGGTCGATAGCCAGGATCGTTGTTCCACACGAAGCGATTGCTGCGCGCCGTTGGCAGCGTTACCAGCTGAATGCCCTTCTTGTTGGCGTGCTGCGCGCGCACCTTGGTGTAGTCGGCAACGATCTCATCCCGAAAAGCTGCGGCATGGTCGGTCGACAGGAGGCGGGTGACGACGCCGACCGCGCGTGAGGCATCGGGGACATAGACCACCGGTCCGGAGTAGTTCGGCGCAATCTTGATCGCCGTGTGCGCACGGCTGGTCGTTGCCCCGCCGATCAGGAGCGGTACCGGTGGGCTACCATCGACCGCGTCGGCGAAACCGAGACGTTCCATTTCAGCCGCGACATGGCTCATTTCCTCGAGCGACGGGGTGATCAGGCCGGACAGGCCGACGGCCTGTGCAGCATGTTCCCTGGCAGCATGCAGGATCTTGTCGCAGGAAACCATGACGCCGAGGTCGATGACCTCGTAGCCGTTGCAGCCCAGCACCACAGCGACGATGTTCTTGCCGATGTCGTGCACGTCGCCCTTGACCGTAGCGATGACGATCCGTCCCTTGCTGCGGACGCCGGTGCGCAGTTTCTCGGCTTCGATGAAGGGAATCAGGTGCGCGACCGCCTGTTTCATCACGCGTGCCGACTTGACCACCTGTGGCAGGAACATCTTGCCGGCGCCAAAGAGGTCGCCGACGACGTTCATGCCGTTCATCAAGGGGCCTTCGATGACCGACAGTGGTGGCTTGCCTTCGGCTTCCAGCGCTGCACGGCATTCCTCGGTATCGGCGACGACGAAATCGGTAATTCCCTTGACCAGGGCATGCGAGAGACGCTCATCGACCGGCAGTTCGCGCCAGGCGAGGTCGGGGCCGCTGTCCCTGGTTTTGCCTTCGCGCACCGTCTGGGCAAATTCGACCAGCGCCTCGCCGGCATCGGGGCGGCGGTTCAGGACTACATCCTCGACCTTTTCGCGCAGCGCCGGGTCCAGTTCGTCATAGACCCCGAGCATGCCGGCGTTGACGATGCCCATCGACAGTCCGGCCTGGATCGCGTGGTAGAGAAAGACGGTGTGGATCGCTTCGCGAACCGGATCGTTGCCGCGGAACGAGAAGGAGACATTGGATACTCCTCCGGAAATCTGCGCACCCGGCAGGTGCGCGCGAATCCATGCACAGGCTTTGATGAAGTCGACGGCGTAGTGGTTGTGCTCTTCGATGCCGGTGGCGATAGCGAAGATGTTCGGGTCGAAGATGATGTCCTCGGGTGGAAAAGCCGCGTGTTCGGTGAGCAGTCGATAGGCGCGCGCGCAGATTTCGGTCTTGCGCGTATGGGTGTCGGCCTGCCCGCTTTCGTCGAAAGCCATGACCACCACCGCCGCACCATAGCGGCGCGCCAGCCTGGCCTGGCGCAGGAATTCGGCCTCGCCCTCCTTCATCGAGATCGAGTTGACGATGCCCTTGCCCTGGATGCACTGGAGACCCGCCTCGATGACCTCCCATTTCGACGAGTCGATCATGATCGGCACGCGCGCGATGTCCGGTTCGCCGGCGATCAGCTTGAGGAAGCGATCCATGGCCGCTTGCGAATCGAGCATCGCTTCGTCCATGTTGATGTCGATCACCTGCGCGCCGTTTTCGACCTGCTGGCGAGCAACCGCCAGCGCATCGTCGAAGCGGCCTTCGAGAATCATGCGCGCAAAGGCACGCGAGCCGGTGACATTGGTCCGCTCGCCGACATTGACGAACAGCGACTCCTTGCCGACGTTGAAGGGCTCGAGACCCGACAGGCGCAGCTTCCTTTCGATCACCGGGATGGCGCGCGGCTTGACATCAGCAACATGGCTGGCGATCGCCGCGATGTGTTCGGGCGTGGTGCCGCAGCAGCCACCGACGATATTGACGAAACCTTTCCTTGCCCAGTCGGCGATTTCGGCGGCCAGTTGTGCCGGTGTTTCATCGTAGCCGCCGAAAGCATTCGGCAGGCCAGCATTGGGGTGCGCCGAAACGAAGCAGTTGCAGAGTTGCGACAATTCCTCGACATACTGGCGCAACTCGCCGGCACCGAGGGCGCAGTTGAGCCCGAAGCTCAGCGGACGGACATGGTTCAGCGAGTTCCAGAACGCTTCGGCGGTCTGCCCCGAGAGAGTCCGTCCCGAGGCGTCGGTGATCGTCCCGGAAATCATCACCGGCCAGCGGCGACCGACCTCATCGAAGTGTCGTTCAATGGCAAACAGCGCTGCCTTGGCGTTCAGCGTGTCGAAAACAGTCTCGACCAGCAGGAGGTCGGCGCCGCCATCGCAGAGTCCGCGGATGGCTTCGGCGTAGGTGCCGACCAGTTCGTCGAAGCTGGTGTTCCGGTAGCCGGGGTCATTGACATCCGGCGAGATCGAAGCGGTGCGCGAGGTCGGCCCGATGACGCCGGCGACAAAGCGGGGCCTGGCCGGGTCCCTGGCGGTGAATTCATCGCACACCGCCCGCGCCAGTTGCGCGCCGGCCACGTTCAGCTCATATACGAGGGCTTCGAGATGGTAATCGGCCTGCGAGACGCTGGTCGAGTTGAAGGTGTTGGTCTCGATGATGTCGGCGCCGGCGGCCAGATACTCGGCATGGATCGCACGGATGACCTCTGGTCGAGTCAGCAGCAACAGGTCGTTGTTACCCTTGAGATCGTGCGCATGCGTCGCGAAGCGACTGCCACGATAATCCGCCTCCTGCAGGCCCTGACGCTGGATCATCGTTCCCATGGCACCGTCGAGAACCAGAATGTGCTTTTCGAGGAGGGCTTTCAGTTCGTCGGTGCGGTCAGCTTGCATGGATGGCATGGGTGAATTCCCCGGTTTCTTTGCTGGTCTGTGGTTGTAAAACAGAAAACCCGTCGGTGCAAAGCTCGACGGGTCTGGATGAGGGCCTCGCTTTAGCGGCATTTTTAACGCGCCCGCAATCTGCTCAAGTCAAATCGGCGCCAACCCTGGGGGTGAGCAGGGCAGGCGTGCGAATCTACCCGCCGGGCCATCCCTTGTCAAGGCAGCCCGCAGGCCTGCACGCTCATCTCGACCCGTCGTCGTTGGGTGGCAACGGTGCCTGCGACTGCTGCAACGGGTCTCGCTACGGCTGGCTGGATCCGAACCCGCCCTCACAACGGGTGTGCCGGGTTTAATCAGGAGGTTCTGCGGTTCTCCGCACGCGGACGCTTGGGTTGTCGCCTTTCGAAGAGCCGCAGGCCGAAGAACATGATCGATCCGACTACGCCCATGCCGAGAAAGAAACCCGTGTAGGCGAGCGGCATCGGCCAGTCGAGTGCCTGCGCCATGGCTGAAAACTCGGACATGCCGCCGGCACCGGCGAGAACGTTGATCGGCATGAAGACGACGCTGAGCACGGTCAGGCGCTCGATTTTCTTGTTCTGGTTGATGTTGATTGCGCTGTCCGTGGCATCCATCAGGAAGTTGATCTTGTTGAACAGGAAAGCGGTGTGTCCGTCGAGAGATTCAATGTCGCGCAGAATTTCGCGCACATCGAGTTGCTGGGCGTCCGACAGCAACTTGCCACGCAACAGGAAGGACAAGGCACGCCGGGTATCGAGTACGCTGCGGCGCGTCCGTCCGTTGAGATCTTCTGCTTCGGCAACTGCCGCGAGGATGTGCGAAGCCTCGACGTCGGTCACGTGCGACCGCAGCACCTGTGTGCCGGCCTTCTCCAGCTCACCGTAGACGTCCTCCAGCGCGTTGGCCGAGTACTCGACGTCTGCAGCGTAAAGGTCGATGAGAACGTCCTTGCCATCGGTGACGTAGCCCGGCCGGGTACGAGCGCGCGCGCGCTGCAGGCGGAACACCGGCAGTTCCTCGGTACGCACGGTAAACAAGATTTCGTTGTGGAGAATCAGGGCAACCGGAACGTTGCGCGATTCGTCCTTGGTATCAAGCAGGAAGTCGGAGTGCAGGTGCACCTCGCCGTCGTCCTCGACATAGAAGCGCGCACTCGCTTCGAGGTCGGTCAGGGTAACTGGGTCCGGAACCTCGACGTCGAACATTTCGCCAATCCAGCCGCGGATTTTTTTGGTCGGGGCCACCAGATCCACCCAGATCGGGTGGACGTTCTTCAGATCCTCCGGGCCGCTGACCGAGATCTGATGCAGGCGGCCATCACGCAGCTCGAAGGCCGTGCTCGTGGTTTTTTCATTGCGGTAATGGCTGTCATCGATCAACTCTTCGAGGACATCGTCGGAGAGGAGCGCCAGGATCGGGTCGGCGCCTTCCTTGACTTCGTCCCAGACCACCAAACGCTCATTGGGGTCCAGCGATTCCAGAATGTAGGCGATTTCCTTCGGCGGCATCCGCCGGAGCTTCTCGCGAAGTTCCTTGCGATACTGTTGCTGAATTTCCGGGTCGAGTTCCCCCTGGTTCTGCCCGTCCTGCTCCGGGACGAGATCTTCAACCAGTTTCTGGAGAGAGAGCAGGGAGCGCACCTCGGTGAGGTGTACATCGGCAATGCCCTTGATCGGGACTGCGCCAGAGACATTGCCTTTGCTTTCTTCGCCCATGTTCTCGACTCCCTGATGATCAGATGCAGAAAGGGGTGCGGATTGTAGCACCGCTGAAACATGTGCAGCGCCTGAATGAGGTCTTATTCTCACCATGGAAACAATTTGCAATCTTTTTTTGCCAGCAGGCAGGGGGCAGTGAATGGCCGTGCCCCATGCGCCTCCGGTGATGTCCTTGTCGAGAGGTCGCATTCGTCCTACAATCGAACTCTGCGTGCTGCGCCGCAGCAACGCCAGGGTTGCCGGGACGATCCTAGCCTAAGTGATTTGCCGGCCGATGACGGCACAACCGCGGGCAATGTCCCGCGACTGAGGTTCTGGGAGGGACGGTGACGGCAACAAACGCGCCACACGGCGAGAAGTCAGGTCTGGCAGCTACCGCACTGGCGGCCATGGGCGTCGTTTTTGGCGACATCGGCACCAGTCCGCTGTACACCGTCAAGGAAGTCTTCGGCGGCCATCATCCCCTGGCGGTCACCGAAGCCAATGTGCTGGGTATCCTCTCGCTGGTATTCTGGGCCTTGACGGTCACGGTTTCGCTGAAGTACGTCCTGTTCATCACCCGTGCCGACAACCGGGGGGAGGGCGGGATCATGGCGCTGACCGCGCTCGCGCTGCGGACGGCGAATGCGTCGCCGCGGATTCTCTGGCTGATGTCGGCGCTGGGCATTTTCGGCGCCGCACTGTTCTACGGCGATGCCGTGATCACACCGGCAATGTCGGTGCTCTCGGCGGTCGAGGGGCTCGAAGTGGCGACGCCCTTGCTGACCCCTTACGTCCTGCCGACCACGATTGCCATCCTGATCGGGCTTTTCCTGTTTCAACGGCATGGCACGGCGGCCGTCGGCGCGCTGTTTGGCCCGGTGATGATGTTCTGGTTCGCCACCCTGGGTTCTCTCGGCCTGTGGAACGTGATTCAGTATCCTGCGGTGCTGGCTGCGATCAATCCCTGGTACGCACTGGTTTTTGTCATCGAGCATCAGGGTCTCGCCTTTCTGGCATTGGGTTCGGTGGTGCTGGCAATTACCGGCGGCGAGGCTCTCTACGCCGACATGGGCCATTTCGGTCGCCGCGCCATCAAGTGGGCGTGGTTCTCGTTTGTTTTCCCGCTGCTGTATCTCAACTACCTCGGTCAGGGAGCGCTGATCCTCAACGATCCGAAAGCGATCGAGAATCCGTTTTTCAACATGGTTCCGGCCGAAATCCTGCTGATCCCGTTGATCGTGCTGGCCACGGTAGCCACGGTGATCGCTTCGCAGGCGGTGATTTCGGGGGCCTTTTCACTGACCAGCCAGGCCATGCAGCTTGGCTATTGTCCGCGTATCCGGGTCAAGTTCACGTCGGAACGCGAAAAGGGCCAGATCTACGTGCCGAACATCAACTGGTTGCTGTTGATCACGGTGATCATCGTTGTGCTTGGTTTTCGGTCGTCGTCGAATCTGGCCTCGGCCTACGGCATCGCCGTGACGCTGACGATGATGATCGATACGATCCTGGCCTTTGCCGTCGTCCGCGCCCTGTGGCGGTGGAGCTGGCCGCGCGCGGCGCTGTTTCTGGTGTTTTTTGTGGTGGTCGACTTCGCCTTCTTTTCGGCCAACGTGATCAAGGTTCTCGATGGCGGCTGGTTCCCGCTGACGCTTGGGGTCTCGGTATTCATGCTGCTTTCCACCTGGAAGCTCGGACGAAAACTGCTTTATGAGAAACTCAAGCAGGATTCGATACCGATCAAGGACTTCATTGCCAGTCTTGCGGCCGGAGGACCTTTGCGCGTCGATGGAACCGGTATCTTCATGACCGCCGATCCCGAGAGCGTACCGCGTGCCCTGCTCCATAATCTCTATCATAACAAGGTGTTGCACGAGCGCGTGGTGTTACTCAATGTCACCACCGAAGATGTACCGCATGTCCCCGAAAACGAGCGTGTGCGCGTCGAAGGGCTGACGGCAGGATTTCATCGTGTCTATGTCCGCTACGGTTTCAAGGACGACCCTGACCTGCCGCGTGCCCTGGAACTCTGTGCAGCGCAGGGACTGGATTTCGAGATGATGAAGACCTCGTTCTTTCTGGGTCGCGAGACGGTCGTCAGCATGCCGATTTCCAGGCGTTCGCGAATGGCAAAATGGCGGCAGATCCTGTTTACCTGGATGTTTCGCAACGCCGATACGGCCACGGCCTTCTTCAAGATACCTCCCAATCGGGTCGTCGAACTGGGCGCACAGGTCGAGCTGTCTTGATTCCCGAGAGGACGATTCCCAACCCTCCGGCAGACCCGAAGATGTCAGGCCGCCAAAGGGCCTGCCAGCCAGTGCAGGACGCGATGCGCTTCGCAAGATGGTGCACCGCCCTTGTGGTGCTCGGGGTGACCACCCGCGCCATGCCGGTGGACAATCTGCCGCCGGCACCCGAGGAACTGGGCAGCATCCGGCGCAATGCGCAGGGTCGACTGGAGGTGGTCAGACCCCCTAATACAAGTCAGAGCAGTGACTTGCCGGTGACCGATGGCCTGCCTGCCAGCAAGCCGGCTGCTCAGGAGCCGGTTTCCGAAAAGAAAACTCCGCATGCGGCGGCGAGCAGCCGGACCATTGTCGTCGGCCCACACGAACAGGTCACGAGCATCAAGGAAGCGGCGCGCATCGCTCGCGACGGCGACACCATCGAGATCCGCTCAGGTGAGTACCGGCAACAGGCGGTGGTCTGGACGCAAAACCGGCTTACCATCAGAGGCACCGGCAAACGTCCGCTGCTGATTGCCGACGGTGACAGTGCGGAAGGCAAGGCACTATGGGTGGTACGCAACGCCGAGATGTCGATCGAGAACATCGAGTTCCGAGGAGCGCGCGTCCCGAGTGGCAACGGCGCCGGGATACGCTTTGAAAAAGGCCATCTGAAAGTGGTTCGTTGCGCGTTTTTCGACAACGAGATGGGCATCCTGACCAGCAATTTCGGGGACATGGTCCTCGAGGTTGAAGACAGCGAGTTTGGCGAAGCGCCGAAGCATGCAGGTATGCTGCACCACCTCCTCTACGCCGGAGCCATCGCCCGTCTGAGCGTCAGCGGCAGCCGTTTCCAGCAAGGCTATCGTGGGCACCTGATCAAGTCGCGCGCGCGCGAAAGCGCGATCATGTACAACCTGATCGTCGACGGTGCCGGTGGCAGCGCATCGTACGAACTCGAGTTCCCGAATGGCGGCGTGGCCTGGGTGATCGGCAACGTCATCGGGCAGAGTGCGACGACAGACAATCCGGAACTGATCTCCTATGGCGCCGAGGGTCAGCGCTGGCCAGACAACGCGCTGTATCTGGCGCACAACACGCTGATCGACGACAAGCCGGATGGCCGCTTCCTGCGCATCTGGATCGATCGCATGCCGCCGGAAACCGAGGTCTGGGCGATCAACAACCTGCTCGTCGGGCGCAGCAACTTCACGCCACAAGCGCCGGGTCGCTATGACGGCAACCGGGTCGTTGAACGATCGATGCTGGTCGGTGCACCTGCGCTGGCGTACGGTTTGCCTAGCAACTCGCCGCTGCGCGGAACAGCCAGGCACCCCGGGTTTGTTCGTGAGCAGAGTCTGGCGCCGAGCGCGGAATTCCACTTGCCCGCCGGCAAGCATCCGCTCTTGGTCGGCAAGCCACTGTCGCCGGGCGCGTTGCAGTAAGAGGGCGATTTCTCGGAAATCAGGGCGGCGCTGTGCTTGCACCCGGCCTGGAAGCCCTCGGGGGCGCAGCAGATCGCGCCAAATGCGTGCGTCGGCGGACGGGTGTTCGATAGGTGGTTCGTCTATCCGGCACGAATCTTCCGCTTCAAGGCCCCGAACAGGCCACCCTTACGCTGCGGCTCAGGGGGGGCGGCCGGCGTGGCCACGCCTGCCGCTGCGGCGGGCTGTTGCGCGGCTTGTCGTGCCTCGCATTGGGCGGCGAGCTGAGCGAGGGTCTGGAACATGATCTCGCGTGGATTGAGGACGATTCCGTAGCCGGCCTTGAGGCGGGCGATGACGTCCATCAGGAGCAGGGAATCGCCACCCAGGTCGAAGAAGTTATCCTGCGCGGCAATCTGGCTGACGCCGAGGACGCTTTCCCAGATGCGGGCAATCGCCGTCTGCATGGCAGTGGCGTAGGTGATGCTCGGTGTGGCGTCGGCCATCGGGGTGGCGGCAGCGCGCGGCTTGCGTTTGACCCATTGCTCGACGCGCGTCGAGAGATCGCTGGTGGATACCAGCACCTGTGCGCCGAGGTCGGCGGCGAGGATACGGCGGAAGGCATCCACCCCCTCTGCGGTGGACATCGCCAGGGTATTGACGACCGCGCCCATGCCGTGCCTGCCCGTGCTGGCAGCGGAGAGCCAGGCATCCCAGCCGATGGACAGCCAGGCTGGACCAGACTGTCGCGATGCGTGCGCAGCGTAGGCGTCGAGATAAGCGTTGGCAGCAGCGTAGGCAGCATAACCGAGGCCACCGAGCACCGCCGAGATCGACGAGAGCAGGATATAGAAATCTGGCGGGTCGTCGCGCAGCAGACGGTGCAGCACCAGCAGGCCGTCCACCTTGGGGCGGAAGTGTTCGGCGCAGTGCTCCGGCCGGGTGTCCTGTACGGCCAGGAAGGCCTGCTCGGCGACGATGCCGGCGCCGTGAATGACGCCGTCGATATGTCCGAAGCGGCTCCTGGCCTGCGCCAGCGCGCGCGTCATGGCGTCGTCGTCGGCGACATCGGCGCTGACGACGAGCACTTCGGCGCCGAGCCTTTCGAGGGCGCGCACGCGCGCGATGCGCTGGTTGTCCGGGTGTTCGGTTCCGTGCGTGGCGCTCCAGGTATCCCACTCGGCGGCTGGTGGCAGAGCGCTGCGACCCGTCAGGATCAGACGCGCCTGCACGCTGCGTACGAGTTCCTCGGCGAGTGCGTAGCCGATTGCGCCGAGCCCGCCGCTGATCAGGTAAACGCCCTGCGGGCGCAAGCGGGCCGGCGGGCCGCTGACGGGTTCCAGATGCCGCGGTTGGTAGTGCTGCACCCAGCGCACGCCGTCGCGGTAGGCGACGATGGCATCCGGTGCGTCGCTGCCGATTTCGCGCAGGATTTGACGGCCGAGTGCCTGCTCGGCGGCGGAACCGACGGCCGGGGGAAGCAGGTCGTAGCAGCGGCTGTCGACACTGGCGTATTCCTGGGCGATGACGATGCAGGCGGCAAGCACGCCGGCGCGTTCGGGAGTGGGCTGTTCGCCCGGTGTCAGGGCCTGGATGCCGGTTCCGAGGACGCCGATCCTGAGCGCTTCGGTGTAGTCGCGCTCGCCCAGCGCCTGCGCCAGGTAGAGCAGGCTGTTGAAACCGAGGTCCTGGGCGCGGGCGAAGCTTTCCCGGTCGGGGGCGCCGGCAGCCGGCGCCAGGTTCCAGGCGTGCAGGACGGTCTTCGGCAGTTGGCCGGCGCTGGACAATGCCGCCAGCAGGCTGTCGTAGTCGGCGCGCCGTGCCGGGTCGAGGGTGTAGCGCCGCTCGCCACTCCAGCCCGCCTGGGTGCCGGGGAGAACCCGGATCACTGCCTGTCCGTCCGCTTGTAGTTGTCCGGCGAGATGTTCGCTGAAACCTTCACCGGTGGTGAAGAGCAGCCACGGTCCACGGGCCGGCGTGCTGCCGGCGGGGAGGGGACACTGTTTCCAGGCAGGCAGGTAGAACCAGTCGGCGAGAGGGCGCCTGCCGGGCGTTGCCCGTGTTGAGGGGCGATCGTCTGCCGCAGTCTGCACTACCCGTCGACCGGGTTCGATCCAGTGGCGTTGACGTTCGAAGGGGTAGCCCGGCAAGGGCACGCGGCGACGCGTTTCATTGGCATGGAAGCCGGCCCAATCGACGCTGGCGCCGGCCAGCCAGAGTTTGCCGAGGGTGGCGAGCAGCATCGTCTGGTCGGGTTCCTGCTGCTGCGGGTGGCGCATCGACCATAGCGCGCCCTGGGCGTCGGAGTTTGCCATGCATTGCTGGGCGAGCGTGCCGAGAGTGCGGCCGGGACCGACTTCCAGAAACAGCGGGTCGCCGTTGCCGGCGGCACAGCCGATGCCCTCGGCAAAGCGCACGGTGTGCCGCAGGTGTCTGGCGTAATACGCCGGGTCGCAGGCCTGCGCGGCGCTGAGCCAGGTGCCGCTGAGGTTGGAGACCACCGGCAGGCGCGGCGCCTGTAGCGGGATCGTTGCAACCACGGCGGTGAAACGCTCGAGGATCGGGTCCATCATGGCCGAATGGAAGGCGTGCGAGGTATGCAGCAGGCGGCTCTGCTGGCCGCTGGCGTCGAGCTGTTGCTGGCAGGCGGCGATGGCCTCAGTCGGTCCGGAAAGCACGCAGCGGTCGGGTGCGTTGACCCCGGCCAGTGCCAGGCCGCGGGCTTCGAGATCGACGAGGGCACTTTCCGGCAGGTCGACGGCGAGCATGCTGCCGGCCGGCATTTCCTGCATCAGGCGGCCGCGCGCGGCCACCAGCTTGAGGGCATCGGCCAGGGTCATCACATCGGCCAGGCAGAGCGCGGCGTACTCGCCGATGCTGTGGCCGATCATCGCCACCGGGCGGACACCCCAACTGATCCACAGGCGCGCCAGTGCGTATTCGATGACAAACAGCGCCGGCTGGACGATCCAGGTCTGCTGCAGCGCTGCCGCACCGGCCTCGGGATCTGGCCAGATCAGGCGGCGCAGATCCTGGCCAAGTTGGGGGAGCAGGATTTCGGCGCAGCGGTCGACTTCCGCGCGGAACAGCGGCTCGGCGTCGTATAACTCGCGCCCCATTCCCAGATACTGGGCGCCCTGGCCGGGAAACATGAATACCACGGGCCGATCCTGCCGTTCGCAGACCGCTTCGGCACCGCGCTGGCGGTCGCCCGCGAGTAGCGCCTGGGCGAGTCCGTCGTGGTCGCGGCAGACCAGCATGCGCCGGTGCGCGAAGCATTCGCGGCCGGTCTGCAGGGTGAAGGCGATGTCGGCAAGGGGCTGCACCGGAGCTGTGCGCAGATGATCGGCAAGACGTTCAGTCATGCGGTCGAGTGCAGCGGGCGTGCGTGCCGACAGGAGGATCAACTGCCAGGCGCGCGACGCACTGGCGGCGGCACGCGTGGGAGCCTCCTCGAGTACCACGTGCGCATTGGTTCCGCCGAGACCGAAGGAACTGACACCCGCGCGGCAGACCGGCTGTGTCCACTCGGCAAGCGTGCTGTTCACGTAGAACGGGCTGCTGGCAAAGTCGATTCCCGGGTTCGGCCGGCGGTAGTGCAGCGACGCGGGAATGCGCCGGTGCTCGAGCATCAGCGCGGTCTTGATCAGCCCGGCCACGCCTGAGGCGACGTCCATGTGGCCGATGTTGGTCTTCACCGAGCCAATCGCGCAGTTACCCTGGCGCGTGCCGCTTTCGCGAAAGGCCTGGGTGAGCGCTTGTATCTCGATCGGGTCGCCCATTGGCGTGCCGGTGCCGTGCGTTTCGATGTAACCGATGGTGTCGGCCGTCAGTCCGGCCATGGCCAGCGCTTCGGTGACCACGGCCGCCTGGCCGCTGACGCTGGGGGCGGTGTAGCCGACCTTGGCATTGCCGTCGTTGTTCACCGCCGAGCCCTTGATCACGGCGTGGATGTGGTCGCCGTCGGCGAGAGCATCGGCGAGGCGCTTGAGCGCGACGACGCCGACACCGCTGCCGAGCACCGTGCCGCGGGCAGCAGCGTCGAAGGCCCGGCAATGGCCGTCGGCGGAATTGACGCCGCCTTCCTGGTAGAGGTAGCCGATCCGGTGCGGAATGGCTACCGAGATGCCGCCGGCCAGCGCCAGATTGCACTCGCCGTTGAGCAGGCTCTGGCAGGCGACATGCACCGCTACCAGCGAGGTCGAGCAAGCGGACTGGATGTTGATGCTCGGGCCGGTGAGGTTGAGCTTGTAGGAGACGCGGGTGGTCAGGTAGTCCTTGTCGTTGCCGATCTGGATCTGGAAGTCGAACAACGACGGCGCCACGTCCGGGCGGGTGGCGAGGTGGTAGATCAGGTAGCCGTTCATCGCCGAGCCGGCGAAAACGCCAATGGCACGACCATGCGAAGCGGGGGTGTAGCCGGCGCGTTCGAGGGCTTCCCAGGCGCATTCGAGGAAGATCCGCTGCTGCGGTTCGATCAGGCTGGCCTCGCGCGGGCTGTAGCCGAAAAAGGCAGCGTCAAAGCAGTCGATGTCGTTGATCACCGCACCGGCGCGAACGTAGGCCGGGTCGGCGAGGAGAGCGGGGTCGACGCCTGCGGCGAGCAGTTCGGCTTCGGAAAAGAAGCTGATCGATTCGACGCCCTGTTCCAGGTTGCGCCAGAAAACGGAAACGTCATTGGCGTCGGGAAAGCGGCAACTCATGCCGACGATTGCAATGTCGTTGGGGTGGGGGATGGAAGCGGGCTGGTTCATGGTCGTGACTCGGTTCTGACTGGCTGCTGGGATGCGAAGGTCCGGTTTGAGTCCTGCTTCAAGGGGGCTGCGCGACTGCCGTGGCTCAGGAGGGCGATCGTCTGCCGGCGGTCTGGCGGCGATTCTGCATTTCCCGGCGTTGCACGGCGCGGTCCCGACCGGCCTGGATGGCTGGCGGGCTGGCTGGCGACAGGCCGCTTGCCGCGTTGAGGGAGCGCGCCAGGCTCTGTACGGTCGGGTACTGGTACATCTGCAGCACCGGGATGGCGCGATGCAGGTGCTCGCACAAGCGGCGATTGACCTCGACCATGCGCAGCGAGGTGCCGCCCAGTTCGAAGAAGTTGTCGGTGCTGCCGACTCGCTCGACCATCAGCACCGCCTGCCAGATGGCCGCAATGGCTTGCTCGGTCGCGTCGTCCGGGGACAGATAGGGCGCGGCCGGCGCTGGCGGACGGTTGTCGGGCGCGGGCAGCGACAGGCGGTCGACTTTGCCGCTGGGTGTCAGCGGCAAAGCGGCCAGCGCCGTGTAGCTGCTGGGCACCATGTACTCGGGCAGGCGTTCGCGCAGCCAGGGCTGCAGCGTGCCGGCTGCCAGGGCGCTGGCTGTGCGGGCAACATAGTAGGCGGCAAGGGCGAGTTCGCCGTGGGCGTCGGGACGGGCGACGATCACCGCTTCCAGGATGTCCGGGTGACTGCAAAGGACGCTGCCAACGTCGTCGGTTTCGATACGGAAGCCGCGGATCTTGACCTGATGGTCGCTACGGCCCAGATAATCGATGAGCCCGTTGGCGCGGTAGCGGGCCAGATCGCCGGTGCGGTAGATGCGGGCGCCGGCTTCCTTGCGGAATGGGTTGGGAATGAATTTCTCGGTGCTCAATTCGGGGCTGCCGAGGTAGCCGCGGGCGAGTCCGGCGCCGCCTACATAGAGTTCGCCAATGACGCCGACGGGTACCGGTTGGCGGTGGGCGTCGAGGATATAGGCCTGAACGTTGGCCAGCGGGCGGCCGATCGGTACCAGGGTATCCCTGTCGGCAAGCTGGCCGGCGTCGAAGAAGCAGGCATCGAAGGCTTCCGAGAGGCCGTAGAGGTTGAGCAGCAGTCGTCCCGGCAGTGCCCGTGCGAAGCGCCGGGCGAGTTCGGTGCTGAGAGGTTCGCCGCCGATGCACCATTCGCGCAACAGCGGTAGGCGGGCGGCGAGCTGGTTGGGAGCATTGCTCACTTCGTGCGCGTCGAGCAGCATGCGCAGCAGCGACGGGACCAGCATCATCCGGGTGACGCGGTATTCGGCGAGCAGGGCGACCAGGTTCTGCGGGTCGAGGAGCGCCTGTTGCGGGATGAGCACGCTCGGCACGCCGTGCAGCAAGGGGCCGAGCAGTTCCCACAGCGAATCGACGAAGTTGAGGGCAGTCTTGCAGGCGGAGACATCGCCGGCAACGAAGGGATATTCCCGCCACATCCAGGCCAGGCGGTTGAGAAGTTGGCGCTGCTCGACCAGGACGCCCTTTGGTCGCCCGGTCGAACCCGAGGTGAACACCACGTAGCACAGGCTGGCGGCGCCAGCCGGGCTGAGCGGGCGAGTGGATGCCTGGCGGGCGATTGCCGGCCAGTCGCGGTCGAGACACAGCACCTCGGCGTGGTGGGGGGGCAGTACTGCCAGCCAGCGTGTCTTGGTGAGAAGCAGTGCGACGGCGCTGTCTTCGAGCATGGCGGAGACGCGCTGACGAGGGTAGCCGGGGTCGATCGGCACGTAGCAGCCACCAGCCTTGAGTATCGCCAGGACGGAGACGAACAACTCGGGGGAACGTTCCATCGAGACGCCGACCAGGGTTTCATGTCCGACGCCGATCTGACGCAGGTGGTGCGCAAGCTGGCTGGAACGTTGGTCGAGTTCCCGGTAGCTCAGGCCCGTGTCGACGCCGAGAATGGCCGGCGCGTCAGGACTGCGATCTGCCTGTATCTCGAAAAGGCGCGCTAGCGACGAATCGGCCGGGTAGTCGCCGTCGGTGGCGTTCCACTCGTCGACAAGCTGCCGCCATTCGCTGTCGCCAAGCAGGTGCAGCGTGGCCGCTGGTTTGCGGGTGTCGGCGGCGAGATCGTCGAGCAGGTTCAGATAGTGGCCAGCTATTCGCTGCAGGGTGGTTTCGTCGAACAATGCCGGATCATAGATCAGGCGGGCGACGAGATGATCGCCATCATCGTCGACACGCAGGCTCAGGTCATGGTCGGCGCTGCCGAGATCGACGGCGAAGGGGTGCAGCGTGACGGCACCGGCTGGCAGCGTCGCGGCGGACGCCGTGCGGTAGTCGAAGAGCATCTGGCAGATCGGTGCGTAACCCAGTGTGCGGCTGGGCTGCAGGGCTTCGATGAGGCGCTCGAAGGGCAGTCCGGCGTGTGCGCGGGCATCCGCGAGGGCTTCGCCACAGCGCTGCAGCAGGGTATCGGTGCCGGCGTCAGCCGAAATCGGCAGGCGTAGCACGAGGATGTTGTCGAGCGGGCCGACAAGCCGGGAAAAGGGTGCTTGCGCCCGGTAGCTGCTGCGCAGTCCGATCACCAGGTCGTTCTGGCCACTGTAGCGCTGCAGCAGGGCGGCAAAGGCCGCCAGGAATACCCCTGGCAGGTCCAGCGCGTGCCTTGCCGCGAGCGCGCGCAAACGGTCTACGAGCGGTCCTGGCAGCGGCAGCGGCAGGCTGGCGCCCTGGTGGCCCTGGATCGCTGGACGGGCACGGTCGGTCGGCAGCTCAAGCACTTCTGTCGCGCCCACAAGGCGTTCTCTCCAGTGGGTGAGGAGGGTGGTCTGCTGCGCCTCTTGCCAGGCGACGAAATCGGCGAAGGTCGGTATCGACGGGCCGTCTGGCAGGCTGCCGTCGAGGCTGTTGGCGATCTCGCCAAGCAGCAGGTCGAGGGCCTCCTCGTCACAGATGTAGCGGTGGGCGCACAGCAGCAGCAGGTGCTCGGTATCGGCGAGGCGCAGCAGGTGTGCCCGAAGCAGCGGCGGCTGGCCGAGATCCTGCGGCGTGCCGGCGTTGACGGCGATCCAGCGCTGGCACGCAAGTGCTTGGGCAGCGCTGCCGGGCGCTTCCGAGAGGCTGTCGACGGTCAGTTCAGGGCGGGTGGCGGAGAGTGTTTGTGGTGGTGCTCCGAAACTGCTCCGGAGCACGTCGTGACGGGCGAAGACCCGGTCAATGGCGTTCTGCAGGGCGTGTGTGCAGAGAGGCCCGACGATGCGCGCGCCGCTGGCGACGCGGAGGCGGGCGTGGCCAGGATAGGCTTGCTCCAGGAACCAGATTCGTTCCTGGGCCGGCGTCCGGCGAGGAATGGGGCATTCATGATGACGTGTGGGTAGCAACCGCGCGGCCTGTTCCCAACAGGCGGCATCGTTCACTTGGCAAGACATGATCACTCCCTGACCCTGTAGATTGTTTTGCTCTTATAGGCTTGCCGCCCGCTGCTGCCGTTCCGGCCAGCCCCTACGCTCGACCTTTTGCTGGCATTGCACCCGCCAGCAGGGAGATCGAATCAAATATCTCATCTTATACAGATTAGTTCACTGAAGTGGATACTTCAAATTCATTGATTCCTGCCAACTCCGGCTACTGATCAAGGTGCCTGCCGGCGACGTGGAAGCAACGGATTTGCCGACGGTTGATGACTGTCCGGATAGCCGCAGCGATGGTGTGGTCGGCGTCGGGGCAGGTGGAGAAGAGCGTCCAGGGCGAACTCGTGCCGGCCACCCCGGCAAAGCCGGAGTCGGTATCGGGAAGACTGATCGTGACCCGCTCGGGCGGGCTGGCGAGGCCTGTACCGAGGGCTTTGAGAACGGCTTCCTTGGCGGTCCAGAGGCGGAAGAAATCTCGCTCCTGGTCGTTTGCCGGCCTGCCGGCCAGCCAGTTCAATTCTTGGGCGCTGCAACAGTGGGCGGCAAGCGCGTACCAGTTTGGCAGGGGACGGATGCGCTCAAGGTCTACGCCGACCGGAACCCGGAGGGTCAGCCCGATGAGGATGTGATCCTGGCAGTGGGAAACGTTGAACTGCAACCTGTCGGCCGTACTCAACGCTGGTTTGCCGTAGTCGTTGGTGATGAAGTCGAGGCCTTGCGGGTCGCGTGCGAGGTAATGTCCGAGCAGGTATCGCAGCAGGCCGCGAGCGTGCATCTGGCGCAACCGGTCTGCTGCGAACACCCGGCGGGCGGCGCTGGCACGCTCGCCGGCATCGGGGAGCCTTTCGATCGTTTGCCGCAGGGCTTCGTGGCCAATCGGGAAAGGCAGCAGCCAGAGATGGAGGTCGTCTCCTGACAGTCGCGGGACCGGCGTCTTGTCGAGCAGTTCGGCGATGTGTGCCGGAGTGATCGGCGCGCGCGTTTCAGGCGGCGAAGTGGGCATCGGCCCAACGGCGCAGGGCGGCGATCAGTTCGTCGCGGTGATGGCGCGTGGTGAAGGTGTGATCGGCTCCCGGCATGCGGATCTCGGCGAAGTTCGGGTAGCCGGCGATCTTCTCCATTTCCTTGCCCAGCATCAGTTGCATGTAGTGGAGGGCAGGGTCATCTTCGGAGTACACCATCAGCAGGGCGGTGCCACGGTCGAGGATGCCGTGGAAGGCGGCGCGCAGTTCCGGTGCATTTTCCGGGACCTGCTCGCTGCCGATGAAGCGTTGCAGGAATTGCCGGCCGACGACACGCAGCAACTCGATGGAATTGCTCTGTCCGCTCAGCAGCTTGCGCCAGCTCGCCGGGTTGAAGAGGGCGCGCTTCCAGAGGTAGCGCGCCGATTCGCCGGCGCGCAGGGTACTGTTGATGCCAGCATCAATCGCATCACCAGAGTCGTCGGTGACGCCATGCAGGCCGCGCCCGTTGATCAGCACCGCGCCCAGCACCGCCGGGTTGTCGCGGCAGGTGAGAAACGAAATGTCAGCCCCCGAGCAAATCCCGCACAGGATGAAGCCGCTGCAGTCGCTCTCGGCACCGAGCGCGGCCATTGCTGCTGAGGTTTCAGCGATGGCGCTCTTCTCGAAGCTCAGCGCGTCACTGCGTGGGCGGCTGTCACCAATTCCCGAGAGGTCGAAGCGCAGCACCGGGTAGCCGGTGGCAGCGAGTTGCCGGGCAATGTTCACGTACAGGCGATTGGGACCGGCACGATGAACGACCCCGGCGTTCACCAGCACAATGCCGGGACGTTTGCCGGGTGCGGCGCTGGGGGTATGAATGCCGATCAGGCCGTCGCTGTCGCCAAAGTGGAGAACGCGCTCGTTCATCGCCGCTCTCCCTGTGCCGATTCGACCATGGCCTGCAGGACGCGCGCCGGCGGCATCAGAACGTCGTTCATTTCGGCACCCTCGGCCCATAGTTCGGGCCACGGCACGTGTTTCCGATCGACGCTTGCGCCAAGCGCAGCGAGCCGGTTGCCCAGCGCATCCGGGTCGGCTTGCGGGCTGCTGCTCATCAGCAGTATCTGTAGAGCAGGGGCACGCGGCAGGGTGGCGAGGTCGATGGCACGCAGGCCACTTGCCAGACGGGGGGAAAGGAGGGCACCGAAAATCTCGCGCACTCCATCTGTCGACGGGAGGGGCTGACCTTGCCCGGTCGTTTGGCGGAAGCGCTGTTGGTGCGCTTCGTGCAGTTTATCCACGTAGCGCTTGCCGTCCACTACTGCATCCCACAGGATCAGGCCAGCGACGTCCTGGTGCTGTGCCGCATACAGGGCAGCCAGACTGGCACCGACACGCAGGCCGGCAAGCCAGACCGGCATGCCGGCCGTATGGTCGCGGAGGGTATTCACCGCGGTAGCGACGTCCTCGAGCCATTGCTCCAGGCTGCCCTCGCTGTCCTCGCCGGCAGAATCGCCCGTTGCAAAGTAGTCGAAGCGCAGCACCGGGAAGCCGGCTCGCGCCAAGCGGCTGGCGAACTGTCGAAAGACGCGGTGGGTAGAGACATACTCGCGCCCGAAAGGCGGGCAGAGAACGAAACCGAAGGGGCGTGTCGTGGCTCCCTGTGGGGCGTCAAAACAGAAGAAGAGCTGTTTGTCCGCAGCCCCCATGTATCCCGTGATGGTTGGATGCCGCATTGTCGACCTTCCCCCCTCAGACCGGTACAGTGATCCGGTTAGGTCGTAAATATCGGATCGATCGGCCTGAGCTTGTCGAATTCCCTCATATTCAAACCAGATAATCTGCTGGCGGAAGCGGTGAGATTCGAACTCACGAACGGTTGCCCGTTGCCGGTTTTCAAGACCGGTGCAATCGGCCACTCTGCCACGCTTCCTGTTCGACGCTGTAGAGACGGAGTGTTTGGGCTCTTGCTGAGTGAAAGCCATACGGTGTCTACCGCGACGTGCCAATGATAGCACGGCAGACCCCTGCCAGGGCCGTCGGCACGCCGCTAACGGTCATGACTTTTTTCCAGGCAGATCCGATCATGGACGTCATGACCGTTTTCCTCTCTTAACGGGTGCATTCCGGCTGGCAAGCCGGAATCGCTCGACGGGCACAGAACAGGCTCCGCGAATTTTCCCTCTCGCCCCCGCACCCTTCCCACGGCGCGCGCAACATCGCGGGCCGGCTGCAGCGGCGCGCCGCTTCCTGAAACCCCGCTTTCGCTCTCACGAGAAGGGAAGAGAGACATGAGTCGCTGACGCAACTTTTACATTGAGGAGTCTATCGCGCCTTGAAACTTTTTCGCTAATTGGCTAGTCTTAGGCCCGTAATAGCATTTCCATATCCAGGAGGAATACCATGCAACCCCAATTTCAGATGACCAGCCAGGCTAGCGGCGAACTCGCGTTACAGCAGAACCAGGTCCTGCGCAATACCTTCATGATGCTCGCCTTGACCATGATTCCAACCGTCATCGGCGCGCTGGTTGGCGTACAGATGCGCTTCTCGTTCCTGTCCGGCAGCCCGATGATGTCTTTCCTGCTCTTCCTCGGGATCGCCTTCGGTTTCATGTGGGGCATCGAGCGTACCAAGGACAGCGGCGTGGGCGTGCTTCTCTTACTCGCGTTTACCTTCTTCATGGGTCTGATGCTCTCACGCATCCTGCAGGTGGCGCTCGGCTTCAGCAACGGCGGTTCGCTGATCGCCATGGCCGCGGGTGGGACGGGGGTGATCTTTTTCTCGCTCGCCGGGGTGGCCACGGTAACCAAAAAGGATTTCAGTTTCCTCGGCAAATTTCTGTTCATCGGCATGATCGTCGTCCTGCTGGCGGCCTTGGCCAACATCTTCTTTCAGATACCGGCCCTGTCACTGACCATCTCGGCGATCGCAGTGATGGTCTTCTCCGCCTACATTCTCTATGACATCAGCCGGATCGTTACCGGCGGCGAAGACAATTACATTTCGGCGACGCTGGCGGTGTATCTCGACATCTACAACGTTTTCGTCAGCCTGCTGAACCTGCTGATGGTCTTCAGCGGCGATCGCGACTGATCGGATCGTGTCCTGAATGAAAAGGGCGGCCAGGGCTGCCCTTTTCATTCATGCGGCAGGGAATACGCTGCCCTGCAGCATGTACGTTCCGGCGCGACCCGGGATTTCGGAAAAGATGACGGTGTGGCGCGGCAAGGTCGCGAGCCTGTGCGAGGTCAGCAGGTCGCGCAGGGCAAGCAGTTGATAACCCTGGTTCTTCCACTCGACGAGCAGACGCTCGAAAGCGTTGCTGTATATCATCCCCTCCAGTTCGGCGCGCAAAGTGAACACGTGCTCGCCGCCGGTACTGCCCGTCTCATCGAGAATCTGCTCGACGGCCCGATCCGCAGACGCGCCTGCCGGGAGCAGCAGTTCGTCCAAGGTGGGTAGCGTCGTCGGAAGCTGCGGGCAGTGCACGAGTTCGCCATCAATGACCGGGATGAACGGGAATTTCCCCCGACAATCGCTGGCGTAAGCAAAGCCCAGGCGTTGCGTCAGGCGCAGGGCATGGCGATTCATCCGCCAAGCGGCAGCGCCGTGCGCTTGCGGCGGCTCACCGAAAAGCGCTTCGAAACGCCGGTAGGCCTGCGCCATTTCAGCTTCGATCCAAGCATTGTCGGCAGTGTAGACCCGGCTTTCCCAGCGCACGCGATGCCAGGCGTGGATGGCGACTTCAAATCCGGCAGCGCGCGCCTGCCGCATGCTCTCGGCGCCGCGCCTGCCGATATCCGGTGCCGGTAGAAGCAGTCCGTAGAGGCGGGTGAGGAGATCGTAGTAACGGCTTGGCGAGGCCAGGCGCGCTTCCCGCCCGCTGCAGTCCGGACCCAGCGAGAAGAAGAAACTCCCGGCAGCATCGTGCCGCTGCAACAACTCGACCAATGCCGGCACACCGACCAGCGTGCCGCGGCAGGTGTCGACGTCGATTTTCAGGGCGATGCGCTTCATCGGAACGGGATGGGTGAGTATCTTGACGGTATTCTGGCAGCCAATGGTGACTGCAGGACGCGCTCAGACAAGGAGCAGACCGACGGCGACCTTGCGCCCTTCACCAATCAGGATGTTGTAGGTACGACACGCGGCCGGAACATCCATCACTTCGATTCCCTTTTGCGCTCGCTGCAGGGGTCGCATCAGTTCAGGGCTCGGAAAGCGCAGCTGCTGGCCGGTTCCCAGCAGAACGACTTCGGAATCCAGTGCGGCGAGCAGTTCGATATCGGCGACGCTTAGCGTTGCGAAGGTTGCCTGCGTCCAGTTGGGCAGCAGGCGGTCAGGCAGAACCACCAGATTGCAGTGGTGACGGATGCCATTCACGCTGACGTAGTCTTCTCCATAAGCGGTAACGGTGTTCAGGCCAGAGGTGTTTTCGAGTTGCAGTTTCATGAAAATTGCGGTGAGCAATACGTTAAAGTAGGATTATAGCTTTTTTGCCGAGCCTGTTCAGACGGCGGCAGCGCGCAATCACTGCTCATGCCGCATGCTGATCGGGTCGTCAACGACACCGAACATTTCCCGAGCCTGGATCATGAGAGAGTTTTCGCGCATCAAACGTTTGCCCCCCTACGTGTTCAGCATCACCGCCGAGCTGAAGATGGCCGCCCGCCGGCGTGGCGAGGACATCATCGATATGAGCATGGGCAACCCGGACGGCTCGACGCCACAGCACATCACCGACAAGCTGGTCGAAGCGGCGCAGCGCGAAAACACGCACGGCTATTCGATTTCCAAGGGGATTCCACGCCTGCGTCGAGCAATTTGCGACTGGTATCAGCGGCGCTACGAGATCGGTTTTGATCCGGACAGCGAAGCCGTGGTGACCATCGGTTCGAAGGAAGGCCTCGCGCATCTGATGCTTGCCACCCTGGATCGCGGCGATACCGTTTTGGTGCCCAACCCGTCCTACCCGATTCATATCTATGGGGCGATCATCGCCGGCGCCGACATTCGTTCGGTACGCATGACGCCGGATGTCGACTTCATCGAGGAAGTGCAGCGCGCCATCCGCGAGTCGATTCCCAAGCCGAAAATGATGATCCTCGGCTTTCCGAGCAATCCGACAGCGCGCTGCGTGGACCTTGATTTCTTCAAGCGCATTGTGGCTCTGGCCAGGCAGCACGATATTCTAGTGGTGCATGACCTGGCTTACGCCGACATCACCTTCGACGGCTACCAGGCGCCGTCGATCATGCAGGTGCCCGGTGCGCGTGAGGTCGCCGTCGAATTCTTCACCATGTCGAAGAGCTACAACATGGCCGGCTGGCGGGTCGGCTACATGGTGGGCAACCAGGAACTGTGCAATGCGCTGGTGCGTATCAAGAGCTATCACGACTACGGCACGTTCACCCCGATCCAGGTTGCCTCGGTGATCGCGCTTGAGGGTCCTCAGGACTGTGTCGAGGAGGTTCGCCAACTCTATCAGGGACGTCGCAACGTGCTTGCCAAGGGGCTGCACGAAGCCGGCTGGATGGTCGAGGTTCCCAAGGCGTCGATGTACATCTGGGCGAGAATTCCCGAGGTCTATCAACAGATGGGCTCGCTCGAGTTTGCCAAGAAGCTGCTCAACGAGGCGCGTGTGGCGGTATCTCCTGGTGTTGGTTTCGGCGAATACGGCGACGACCACGTGCGTTTTGCGCTGATCGAGAACGAGGAACGTACTCGCCAGGCCATTCGCGGCATCAAGGACATGTTCAGGAAGGATGGCCTGCTCTAGGCCGAAGTCATGAGACCGGTACTCAAATCAAGCAAACTCGACAACGTCTGCTACGACATTCGTGGCGCAGTGCTGCAGAAAGCCAAGCAGATGGAGGACGAAGGCCACCACATCATCAAGCTGAACATCGGCAACCTCGCTGCTTTCGGCTTCGAAGCGCCCGAGGAAATCCAGCTCGACATGATCCGCAACCTGCCGAATGCGGCCGGCTATGCGGATTCGAAAGGAATTTTCTCAGCGCGCAAGGCGATCATGCACTACACCCAGCAGAAGCACATCAAGGGAGTCGTGCTCGAAGACATCTACATTGGCAATGGCGTTTCCGAGCTGATCGTGATGGCGATGAATGCCTTGCTCAATACCGGCGACGAGGTGCTGGTGCCGGCGCCCGATTACCCTCTGTGGACGGCCGCTGTGAGCCTGTCGAGCGGTACGCCATGCCATTATCTCTGCGATGAAGCGAACGATTGGCTGCCCGATCTCGACGACCTGCGCGCCAGGATCACGCCGAAGACGCGCGCGCTGGTGGTGATCAACCCCAACAATCCGACCGGCGCGCTGTATCCGGACAACGTGCTGCGCGAGCTGGTTGACCTCGCACGCACGCACGGCCTGATCATCTACGCCGATGAAGTGTACGACAAGGTGCTCTACGACGGTGCCCAGCACACGGCGATTGCCTCACTGTCTCAGGATGTGCTGACGGTGACCTTCAACGGCCTGTCGAAGAACTACCGTTCCTGCGGCTATCGTGCCGGCTGGATGGTGGTTTCCGGTGACTTGCGCGCAGCGCGCGACTACATCGAAGGACTCGACATGCTCGCCTCGATGCGTCTCTGCGCTAACGTGCCGGCACAGCATGCGATCCAGACCGCTCTCGGCGGCTATCAGAGCATCGACGATCTGGTTGCGCCGGGCGGCCGCATGTATCGCCAGCGCGACCTCGCGTACCAACTGATCACGGCGATACCCGGCGTCAGTTGTGTCAAGCCCAAGGCGGCTCTGTACATGTTCCCGCGCCTCGATCCGCAGATCTATCCGATCGACAACGACCAGGAGTTCATCGCCGAACTGCTGCAGGAAGAGCGCGTGCTGCTGGTCCAGGGCAGTGGCTTCAACTGGCCGGCACCCGATCACTTCCGCCTCGTCTTCCTGCCATATGAGGACGATCTGCGCGACGCGATTGCCCGCATCGCGCGCTTCCTCGCCGCTTATCGCCAGCGTGCCGGAACGTAGGCGTCCCTGTCAGCCCCTCAGCCGCCTCGCTCGCTTTTTCCATAACCCTCACTCGTGACTGCGCTATGAAACCTATCCACGTTGGACTTCTCGGGATCGGCACTGTCGGTGGCGGCACTTACGCCGTACTTCAGCGTAACGCTGAAGAAATCACCCGCCGCGCCGGCCGCCCCATTCAGATCAGTATTGTTGCCGACAAGGACTGTGAACGGATTCGGCAGATCACCGGAGGAAGCTGCCGGATGACCGACGACGCCTTTGCAGTGGTCAGCGACCCGGAGGTGGACATCATCGTCGAACTGATTGGTGGCTACGGCATTGCCAGGGAACTCGTCCTGCAGGCCATCGCCAACGGCAAGCACGTGGTCACGGCCAACAAGGCCTTGCTCGCCAGGCACGGCAACGAGATCTTCGCCGCAGCCCAGGAACAAGGCGTGATGGTCGCTTTCGAGGCCGCCGTCGCTGGCGGTATCCCGATCATCAAGGCGCTGCGCGAAGGTCTCACCGCCAACCGCATCGAGTGGATCGCCGGCATCATCAACGGCACCACCAACTTCATTCTCTCCGGGATGCGCGACAAGGGCCTGTCCTTTGCCACGGTGCTCCAGGAAGCGCAGCGCCTCGGCTACGCTGAAGCCGATCCAACCTTCGATGTCGAGGGCGTGGACGCCGCGCACAAGCTCAGCATCATGTCGGCGATTGCTTTCGGTAACTCGATGAGCTTCGAGCAGGCGCACATCGAAGGCATCAGCCAGCTCGACCCGGCCGACATCCGATACGCTGAACAGCTAGGCTACCGCATCAAGCTGCTCGGCATCACCAAACGTACCCTCGAGGGCGTCGAGTTGCGCGTGCATCCGACGCTGATTCCCGCCAAAAGGCTGATCGCCAACGTCGAGGGGGCGATGAACGCGGTGCTGGTCAAGGGCGACGCCGTCGGCGCGACGCTTTACTACGGCAAGGGCGCCGGCGCCGAACCCACTGCCTCGGCGGTGATCGCCGATCTTGTCGATGTCACGCGCATGCATACCGCCGACCCCGAGCACCGCGTTCCGCATCTGGCCTTCCAGCCCGACGCCATGGTCGATCTCGCGATTCTGCCGATCTCGGAGGTGGTCAGCAGCTACTATCTGCGCCTGCGCGTCGAAGACCGCCCCGGGGTGCTTGCCGACGTGACGCGCATTCTTGCCGACGACGGCATCTCGATCGTTGCGATGATCCAGCGCGAGCCCGGCGAAGGCGAGGAGCAGACCGACATCATCATGCTCACGCACAAGACGGTCGAACGCAACATCGATGCCGCGATTGCAGGCATCGAGGCGCTGCCGGCGGTCAAGGGCCGGATCATCCGCTTGCGGCTGGAAGAACTGCTGTAAGGAGATTCTCACAAGGAGAGGGCGGCTGCGGGGACTGCTCTCGCTTTGGCAGCAAAAGGAGGAGCGTGAAGCGGGTGATTGAATGCAACACGCGGCCCGCGCCTGCGGCAGGCGGCGCTGGCCCACCTTCCTCCACTCTACACCCTGGACTTTCATGATTGGGGGTGCCTGGAAAAGTCATCACCGTTAGAATGCATGGCAGCATATTGCTGGGGGGTGACAAGATGGCGATTAGCGACTGGCCGGAGGATGAACGACCACGTGAGCGCTTGCTCGCCCATGGCGCAGCATCCTTGTCGGATGCCGAATTGCTGGCAATTTTCCTGCGCGTCGGCGTCAAGGGAAAAAGCGCTGTGGATCTGGGGCGTGATCTGATTAGCCGCTTCCGTGGCCTGAACCGCATGTTTTCGGCAAGCCAGGCGGAGTTTTCGGCACTGCCCGGCATGGGGCCGGCAAAGTACGCGCAGTTGCAGGCAGTCCTGGAAATGGCCCGGCGTGCGCTCAGCGAGGAAATGCGCCAGGGTATGGCCTTTGCCTCACCCGGCGCGGTGCGCGATTACCTGCGGCTGCATCTCGCGGGCCTGGAGCACGAAGTTTTTTTTGCTTTGTGGCTGGATGCACAGAATCGCCTGATTGCTGCTGAAGAACTGTTTCGCGGTACGCTGACGCAGACTAGCGTCTATCCGCGGGAGGTCGTCAAGCGGGCGCTGCGGCACAACGCTGCGGCAGTGGTGCTGGCACACAATCACCCCTCCGGGGTGGCCGAACCGTCACGCGCCGATGAACTGCTGACCAGTGAACTCAAGCAGGTGCTGGCCTTGGTGGAAGTGCGGGTGCTCGATCATTTCATCGTCGCCCAGCAGTCACCCCCCTTGTCTTTCGCTGAACGGGGATTGCTGTAGGCGCTTGCGAGCTAGTAAAACCCTGCACAAGAATAAAGGTGGGGATATTGTGATCAGCGTTTGGGGCTTCGGCAGAAAATTGCTTGAAATCGACCACCTGCATGGGCTAGAATCGCGGGCTTTCTTCCCAAAATTCAATTGGAGCCACATCATGGCGCGTGTTTGCCAGGTTACGGGCAAGGGCCCGATGGCAGGGAACAATGTTTCCCATGCCAACAATAGAACGAAGCGCCGCTTCCTTCCGAACTTACAGTATCGCCGGTTCTGGATCGAGAGCGAGAACCGCTGGCTGCGCTTGCGCGTATCCAACGCCGGTTTGCGCACGATTGACAAAAATGGCATCGAAGCCGTGATCGCCGACTTGCGCGCTCGCGGCGAGATCTGACAAGGAGAGCAGCCATGCGTGACAAGATCAAGCTTGAGTCGACCGCGGGTACAGGCCACTTTTACACCACGACCAAGAACAAGCGCACGATGCCCGGCAAGATGGAGATCAAGAAATACGATCCAAAAGCTCGCAAGCACGTGATCTACAAGGAAATCAAGCTGCGTTAAGCAGTGCTTGCGGAGAAATCATGGCCGTTAGTGCGCAGCTTCAACCAGCCGGCGCGCGCGTACCCCTTGGGCGAGGATTTCCAGCACCCGCAGCGAGTCTTCCCATCCCAGGCAGGCATCTGTAATGCTTTTGCCGTATTCCAGGGGCTGACCAGGAACGAGATCCTGCCGTCCTTCAACAAGGTGTGATTCGAGCATCACGCCGACGATGCGTTGGTCGCCAGCGGCAATCTGGCGGGCGGTTTCCTTGGCGACTTCGATCTGCTGCTTGAATTGCTTGTTGCTGTTGGCGTGTGAGGCATCGATCATCAGGCGTGCGGCGAGGTTGGCGGCGGCGATTTCTCGGCAGGCGGCGTCGACATGTGCGGCATCGTAGTTCGGTTCCTTGCCGCCGCGCAGAATGACGTGGCAATCCTCGTTGCCGCATGTGGAGACAATCGCCGAACGACCTGCCTTGGTCACCGAGAGAAAATGGTGTGGTGATTGCGCTGCACGGATGGCGTCGATAGCGATGCGGATGTTGCCATCGGTGCCGTTCTTGAAACCTACCGGGCAGGACAAGCCGGAAGCCAGTTCACGATGCACCTGTGATTCAGTGGTACGCGCACCGATCGCCCCCCAGGCAATCAGGTCAGCCGTATATTGCGGGGTGATCGTATCGAGGAACTCGGTTGCACAGGGTAGGCCCAGGTCGTTGATTTCGAGAAGCAGACCACGCGCCAAGCGCAGCCCCTCATTGATCCGGAAGCTGTTATCGAGACGCGGATCGTTGATCAGACCCTTCCATCCAACCGTCGTGCGTGGTTTTTCGAAGTACACACGCATCACGATCAGAAGATCGTTGGCGAAACGGGAAGCTTCCTTCTCCAGTCTATGAGCATATTCGACGGCCGAATCGACGTCGTGAATCGAGCAGGGGCCAAGGACGACCAATAAACGGTTGTCGGCACCGTGCAGAATGCGGTGGATGCCCTGGCGCGCTTCATAGGTTGTCGTTGCTGAACGCACACCGACCGGAAACTCACGGAAAATGTGCGCTGGAGGGACCAGTTCCTTGATCTCCCGGATGCGCACATCGTCGGTGTTGGGCTTGCTCTGCATGGTCATGCAACTTTCTCCAGACTGTTGGTCGGGTTCGACCGAGGACTCGATTCTAATGGAAATGCCGTATCGATTGTGCGCCGCACCAGCAGGACGCAGCATGTATTTGACCGTGGTCGTGATGCCAAGGCATCAAGCCGGGGGGTCGCCAGGCAGCCAGAAATTTCTTCCGCTCTGGGTTTTCGGACGGCCGGGCACGGCGGTAGCCGCTGTACCTAGGGTATTGCCAGGGCGGTCTGGATAGGCATATCTGCCGTCTCGCGGTTGGCATTCCTTGTGGCGATGCGGATGAATTCTTCCTGACGGGCGAAAAAGGCATTTACCACGTCCGGGTCGAAATGTGTTCCCCGCCCTTCGTCGATGATCAGCAGTGCTTGTTCAAGGGTAAAAGCCCTCTTATAGGCCCGTTGCGTGATCAAGGCATCGAAGACGTCAGCCAGCGCCATGATGCGTGCAGAAATCGGAATCTGGTTCCCCGACAGTCCTTCCGGGTAGCCGGATCCATCCCACTTTTCGTGGTGATAATGTGCGATATCCTTGGCCATACTCAGAAAGTCGATCGAGTATTCGGCATCCTGCGCAGCCTGTTCGAGCGCCTGGTAACCAAGCTGACTGTGCGTCTTCATGATGGCCCACTCATCCGGTGTCAGCTTGCTTCGTTTGCGCAGAATGTGATCATCGATACCGATTTTTCCAATGTCATGCAAAGGGGCTGACTTGACGAGAACCTCGATATGGTGTGGCGTCAGGAAATCGGCGAAACGTGGATGCGAACACAGTTCCATTGCCAGCGTGCGCACGTAGCCCTGCGTGCGGCGCAGGTGATTACCGGTTTCCGGGTCGCGGATCTCGGCCAGACCGGCGAGCGCGCGGATGCTGATATCCTGGATCAGAAGATTTTCCGCCATGCGCTGGGCCATATCCTCCGCCAGGCTGCGGTTTCGATCTTGCAGCAGGTCGCGGGCAGCTTTCAGGTCGAGGTGAGCCTTGATGCGGGCGATGACGATTGCCGGTTTGATCGGTTTGGTAATGTAGTCCACCGCGCCAAGAGCCAGACCATGCTCCTCGTCATCGGTTTGTTCGAGGGCGCTGACAAAGATGACCGGGATATCGGACGTGGCCGGATTGGACAGCAGGTGCCTGATTACTTTATAACCGTCCATTTCCGGCATCATCACGTCGAGCAGAATCAGATCGGGCCTGGGCGAACTGGCTGCAGCCTGCAGAGCGAGTTGTCCGGAAGTGACAGCGCGCACTTGACATAGAGGACTCAGCAGGCTGCTGAGAACCGCCAGACATTCGGGGGCATCGTCGACGATCAGAATGGTTGCCATGATGATGAGGATCCTAGCGGAGAAACCGGAGGAAAACAGCAATCGGATGGGCACATTATCAGGGAAGGTGTAATTGACTCTTTTACCTTTGGACGTAACCGTTTACACATCGACTCTCGCCCAAAACCTCCTCCTTGAAGAATCAACAGCTCGCCTCAGAGCAGATGAAACAAGCAGAGGGGTGAACCTACCTTCCTTTGGACAGCTACATGTCCTGCTTTGTTTGCGCGCAGTCGCGCTGCTTTAATGACGGCAACGGCATTGATCATCATTCCGGCCAAGGTCGAGTGCTGCGCTTAGTGAAAGTCCTGCGGGAGCATTCCTTGAGTTGCTGGGTGGATTGTCGGCATTCGTCGGCGCCAGCTACGGCCCCCACCAGGATCTCAATGCAGAGCCCTGACGGAGGCGCCGTTCACCGTCGCGCATAGCAGCGCGCGGCGCTGGCGCGGGACATGCCCCAACGAAATCTCACACCCGTGAACATCTGGTCAGTGCGTAGCGTCTGACCACCCCACTGCCGGTGGCCACGCTCCCTTTTCTTCGCCACCCGGCGGCAGGTAGAGGCCCTCTTGCTGCCACTCCACCAGGAGCACATCGTCGTCAAACCACGGATTTCCGCCCTGTCTCTGAAGCGAGTTGCAGCGCGCAGCACCCTCGCCGAGTCGCGTCACCGACTGCGCAGCACGCGTTGAGCTGCCAGTGGCTTGAGCCGCTGCGCCGCCGCATGCTTCCGGTCCCAGCCTTGCCGCTCGCCGAATGCGCAACTGAACAGGTGGCCGGCGACGGAGCCGATTGCATCCAGCGCAGGCGCTCCGGAATGGAGGGAGGGCCGCAATGGCCTACTGGCTTTGCAATGTCCATGGCTGCCATAGCCAGAACGACGGGCGCGCCTCGCCCCACTGGAGCATGGCTTGTTCGATCTTTGGCATGGAGTGGCGTGCGCTTACCACCCATCACTTTTAATGTAATCTCTGACTACTATGGGCCAACACATTGAGAGACGATGGGCAAGACGAACAAATTAGCAGACGAGGTACGGCTTGGTCTGGAAGAGGCCCTCCCTGGGATGCGCAAGACGATCCTGAAAAAGTTGCCGTTGGCGGTGGCTGCGATGATCGAGGCGCGCACGCCGAACACGATGGAGTTGTCGACGCTGCTGCCGCTCGAGACGGAACGTGCGGACATGCGCGAGCAGTGGCTGCGTAGGTTGCTGACGAACCGGCTGATCGACAGTGGTGAGGTGCTCGAACCCTTCGGTCGTCGAGCGCTTGAGCAAGCGGCGGCGGGAGGGCAGACGATTCTGCTGTCGATGGATCAGACCGACTTGGGCGATCGTTTCGCGGTGCTGACGATCAGTGTGCGCTGCGGTGATCGCTCTCTGCCGTTGGTGTGGCGGATCGAGGAAGGCGAGGCCAATATTGGCTTTGCCGGGCAGCAGGTGCTGCTGGAGCAGGTACGGGCCGGGTTGTCGGAAGGCGTGGCGGTGATGCTGCTGGCGGATCGATTTTACCCCTCTGTGGCCCTGTTCGAGTGGCTCATCGCGGCGGGCTGGCAGTATCGGCTGCGCCTGAAGGGGAACCTGTTGGTCGATATCGGTTGCGCTGACATCGGGACCACCGGCGAGCTAGCCGCCGGTGTGCGAGAGCGCTATGAGGGGAATGCGCGTCTGTTCGAAGCGGGTATCCCAACGGCCATTGGGGTGCTGCATGAGCCTGAACACCCCGAGCCCTGGATAATCGCCATGGATTGTCCGCCCAACCGGGCTGCGGTCCGGGACTACGGCTCGCGCTGGGCCATCGAACCCATGTTCTCGGACTTCAAGAGCCGCGGCTTTCGTTTGGAGGATACCAAGCTCGAAGCACCCAAGCGTCTCGATTGCCTGATTTTGATCATGGCGCTGGCCATGTACTGGTGTGTTCAATCCGGCCAAGAGGACGCCCGATGCAACCCCACTGCCACTGAAAAGAAAGCCCGTGAGCAGACCGATCCAAACCACTGGAGCGTCCGCAAAGCCTATCGCAGCGCGCTATCCTGGTTCAAACGCGGCCTCCGTCTCCTGTTGAGGCGCGCTGTCAGCGCACTGCCTCTGCCCAAGTTCTTCCAGGGGGCCGAAACCTGATAGGTGGTAAGGTGGCGTGCGACTTTTGCTTGACAGCATCCGCCAGCCTACGGATAATTGTTTCCGCTGCTGCTTGGGACAAGATGGATCAGTCCGGATGACATGCTTCGCGACATTTTTCGCGAAAGTTCACACGCGGGAATAGCTCAGTTGGTAGAGCGATACCTTGCCAAGGTATAGGTCGAGAGTTCGAGACTCTTTTCCCGCTCCAGGTTCAGAAAGGGAAAGTGCATTTTGCGCTTTCCCTTTTTAATTTTAACGGCGCTCAACGAGCGTTAAACAAACACGATATTTCCTGCACTCAATCCTGCAATATCAACCCCGACCAGGGTGACGGTATTATTATTTCCCAAGTCGATGCTCAGGTTGTCTCCTGAAATAGTTGTATGCTGAATGAGAGTGCTCAGGTTGGTAATGTTGGAGCCATTAATCCCGACGTCGATCTGTATTTTATCAGTCGAAACATGAAAATTGAAAATCCTATCGTTTCCGCTATTGTTATGAAATGCAAAAACATTATATGATCGACCGACAGAATTGTCGGCAACGCTTTGTGTGATGGATGTGAAGGCATTTATTGGCGTACTGGGCGTGAAAGGGTTGCTGGCCAGATATTGAGACAACTGGCCGGTTTTATGGCCACCAGCAACCAGAATGTCATTGCCAGCGCCGCCATCCATTACATTGGTCCCTATGTCAGCATAACCTCCACCGAAAATAAAATCATTGCCCGCACCGCCGGATAGCAAAAAGTCACCGACATCGCCTCCTTCGATGATGTCATTGCCCGCACCGCCGCGGAGACCGTCAATATTCTCCAGTTGGTTGAGCAAATGTAAATCCATATTCCTGGCATCGGTTGCGGTCAGAATACGGTCCCACAGGAACTGATGAAAACTGGCGTTCTGCGTACCATCTGCCGAAGTTCTTTCCGTCGCGCTGATTACCCCATCCACGGCCCCTCCGGCAACATTCAATGTGCCAGGGAGGGAGATGTCGACATTGCCCGTGATCATCGTCGAGGCGACATTGATCCTGAGATCCGGGTAACTCGTGCTCAAGGAAGATTGAATGGTTGTCGTTAGGCTTCTGAGCATCGCATCCTGAATGGTTTCATTCAAGGCCAGTTCGACAATGCGAATGTCTGCCAAGACGGTGATCCCATTGTTCAGGTTTGCGGTATACGCGGTAGTCGGATAGGCTGACTGATCTGCAGCAACAACGATATAACCAGGGAAAGCATCATGGACCGCTTGCCTCGCTATATCATATTGATTGAGCCCCGTTTTAGGATCCACATGGCTAACGAAACCCAACTGATTCGGGAAATTGGAGGACAGTACCCCTAGTTGAGCACTGGTGATATTGTTCTGAATAGTGGCAACTTCTGCCGCTGTTGGATAAAAGGCGATTCCGCTTCTGACTCCAATGATGTCAAGACTGATGACCGGCATTTCTATTTCTCCTCAATTGCTTGGTGTGAAAATTCTCCGAACTGCGCGAGCAGTAGCCAGCAAGTCCGGGTGGTGGACCGAAACAAAAATGATATGCGACAAGCAAATCATGAATCAACCCCGCTGCATGATTTTCTATGTCTGAATCAACTTCAGCAACCTTTCCTCGGCAAATACATCCCGATAGAACGTCAGTTGCTCGGTCTTGAGGTAACAGCCTCCCCGGTGACCACGACGAACCCAGGTGACATTGCCTTTGGCAAGGGTCTCATTGGTAATGTCATCCACGCACTTCCATTCAAAGTAGGTATGCTCCCCATAGAACATCACGATCGGCCAGCACATGGTGACTCCGGGCTGGGCGATTAATGCCCACCAATGCTTTTCGCGTTCCTTCTGTTGCTCCACTCCCTGATAGGGCCCATCCTGACAAAAATAGACGAGATCATTTCTATATTCACCTGTCAAGATGTCGCCGCGACCTTGCCTCAAAGCCTCGCAATGGGTGGGCCACCACTCCCTATTTTCTTTTTCAATTTGTGCCAGGGTATAATTGGAATCGATTGTGGGTAATTCCTCTTCTTTCATGGCGACGATTCTCTCGCCGAACTCGATAAGCTCAGCCTGCAATGCGGGGGGGACCAGATTGGGTCGGGAATAGTCCGCGGATAATTTTTCGTAATAGCTTGCCTTGTGTTGTGTCATGAGTATCTCCTTCAAATTTGATAAGCGAATCGCAGTATTGGCCTGTCGTTCATTTCAATAGGGGGCCATTTTGACAATAGTACATTCAACCTGCTCGGTAAGCGGTCTCAGATAAGTTCTCGGGCAATCACAGGGCTGAATTCCTCCTCGGATCGCTACTGGAATGTCGGAAGACCTTTCTTAGAACTGCTTATCCATATCTGGCTATTAAATCAGAGGGGTTCCTACATATACTCTACCCCAGTGTGCTGCAGGCCAACTAAGTTGACATTTATTTGGTTTAAAGCGGTGTCACTGGCTAAAACTACCAAGGCGGCTGTAGTCATTCCACTGTTCAACATATCGATAAGTGGCTGAGCCTGACCGGGGCTTGGGTGACTTCCGACCACATTAGTCCAGAGTAGGTCGACAACGTCGACTGGCGCTGTTTTCCCGGTAACGCCAATGGCCAAACCAGCCAATGCTTCGTAGGTCATTCCATCGTCGAGCAACTTTAATCCTATACCGACATACTCCTTGTTGGATACGGATGCCTTGCCGAAGACGGCACCAAGTATCTTGGCTACTTTACCAGCGTTCCCATCGATATCGAGTGCAAGGCTGACATCGGCAAATTTAAGCCGTTCGACATTTGATATCGTGTCTGTCCCGTCGGTACCGGTCAGAGCCCGGACAGTATAACCGCTGTTAGTTTTTGTAAGCGCGTAGTCGGTGAGTTTACCGCTGAAGACTGCGACGTCAATATCTCCAGCTCCACCAGGCTGTGAATCGCTGTAAAACGGATTGCCGACTACAAAGATATCGTCAGATCCATTTGCATCTCCCGAAACAATATTTGACGCCCCGCTCCGAAAAGTGATGAATCGCCCATCACCGGAAATCGCTGGTTCCACGCCCTTGGCAAGCGATCCATCTATTGCTTTCGACACTAACGCAATCTGTCCAGTGTCACGATCCCAAACTCGAATGCCATCGTCTACGAAAGAACTTGCAGAAGCCGCCCGCAGCCCCTGAAAAACTATGAACCGACCGTCATCGGAGATTGCAGGCCCAGAGCTCTGCTGCAGCCCACCAAATGGGCTGTTCGTCGCCGAAAGGCTCACTAGCCGGACTTCTGCCGTCTCCATGTTGCGCCAATAGAGGCTGAGGGGCTGCTGAATATCAGTACCGCTAAGGAAGGCTACAAATCGCCCGTCTGGGCTCATATCCACATTGAAGGCGCCATTCAGGTTCGATTCGTTCTGCGCTACCGAAGCAAGGGTGAGAATGCCCGTCTGCATGTCTTTGACATAGACGTCAAACGAGTCGTCGGCATCATTCGCCACAAGAGCGCCCCTACTGGAGAAAGCGACGAAACGCGCATCGGCGGACATTTGATAATCGCTAAAGGCTGCGCCCCCGTAAAGTCCATCGACCGTGACGGCATTGATGGCACCCGTGTCCAGGTTCTTCACGACAAGTTGGTTGTCCAAGCCTGGGCCAAGTGAATCCGTGAACCCTGGGAGGGGGGAACCGGTACGGAATCCAACATGGCGTCCGTCATCGGTAATCTCTGCCCCAAATACAGTGAAGCGGCCCGTCAGTCCGGCTGCAGTCGTCGAGGCCCTCACTATCCCACCCGTTTGAAAATCCTTGACGTAGACATCGGTCGAGGTTCCAGATCCACCCGGAACAAGCTGAGCGAAAGAACTCATGGCGACAAATCGACCGTCCGCCGAGACAGAAACAGTCTGGAGGTTAGCGTTAGCCTGTATCAAGTCCACTTGTCCCGTAACAAGATCCTTGCGAAACTCCACCTCTTGAACAGACGCCAATCCCTTCCAGACTAGATAGTGCCCGTCCTGCGACAGTTCAGGCGACGAAATGCCAGTCAGAAAATATGGCTGCCCCCCAATGGCGTCGGTAGTGCCGATGATAGACCATCGTCCACCATCCAGAGTGTCATTTCCACCTCCACCGATGAGCACATCGCTCCCCATACCGCCGATTATCGAGTCATTACCTCCTAATCCCAGAGCCAGATCGCCGAACTTTGTACCAGAAATTGTCGTGCCTAGTTCGTCGGACGAAGTGGCAACGCTGCCATCACCGACTAACATCCTGCTGCCGTCGGCAAATGTCACGTTTGTAACAGAGACTTGAGTAAGTGAAAGGCCATCCACCCGAACGACTTTGCCTGCTGCGCTGAATAACACGCTGGATGTATTTGGCGAGCTTACAGCGACACTTGCGGCCGCAATCGTCGATGAGTCGAACTTGAGGATATCGTTGACAGGGTTAAACGTGATGGTCGTACCATTGCTAAGAGCACTGAACAGGAATGTTGCCACGAGTGTCGTCCAAATGAGTATTTTTAAAAGGATAAGAAATCCGCTGATAAGCGGTTTCAGATAAGTTCTCAGACATTCAGAGGGCTGAATTCCTCCCCCGGATCGCTGCTGGATTGTCGGAAGACTGTTCTAGGACCACTTTTATTTGTGCCGGTGAGCAGGCAATTTTGCCAGACAAGCCAGGGGTCAGCGGGGCCGTTCGACTTCGAGAATGTTGCGGTTGACCTGCTCGCAACGCTGATAATCGAAGCGATCGACGCCTTGCAGCGCAAGGTAGATTCCAAGCCCGCCGATATCACGTTCCGATAACGGTTTGTCGAGGTCTTCTGCAGTCGGCATGTTGCGCGCACGAGGGTCGTAAGCGACGCCTGTGTCCTCGAGGATGACGGTCAGCTTATCGTCCATTTTCTCAATCGAAATCACGATGTCGCCCGTCATGCCTTGTTCCTGGTAGCCGTGGGTGATGATGTTGGTGGCGATCTCATCCACGGCCAGGGTCAGACGATAGGTCGCTGAACCGTCCAGTCCTGCCTCGATGCACGCCTCAGTGACCAGATGACGAATTGCCGAGAGCGCTGCCAGATTGGCCGGAATGCTGTGGCTTGCCATGACCTGGTGGGCGCCAGGCTCAGGGATAGCTTTCCTGAAGGTAAACCGACTGGTCGAAGCCGCTCATTTGCAAGGTGTTGAGGACTGGGCCCGTGGCTCCGACGACATGTATGCTGACCTCGCTGCCCATCCGTTGCTTGGCGAACACCAGCACGCGCAGGCCAGCGCTGGCCATGAATTGCAGCTTGTTCACGAAGAGCACGAGCTTCTCGGGTTTTTCCTGGGCGAGCCGTTCGATTGCCGTACGGAATTCTCCGGCCACTGCGGCGTCGAGTTCGCCGTCGAGCGTGATCCATGCCTCGCGGCCTCTGGTTTCCACTGTGGTACTGAATGTCATGTTCCTGTCTCCAAAGAATGATCAAGTTGTCTGGTCATGCAGCCGTGGGCGCCCGATCAGTATCACCAGCGCTCGCCCACCGACCAGAAAACTGAGCAGATTCTCTTCCAGTTTGACTTCCTGGCCGGGCTCCCGGATGTCATCGGGGGCTGGCAAGCCGGTATTGGCGAACAGATACCAGTGATAGTTGGCGGGCAGTTCCGGTAATTCGAAGGGGAGGGCATCCCAATAACAGTTGATGGCCATGTACAGCACCGGACTGACATTTCCCCCTTGTCCTGCCTGCCGCTCGCGGAGCATGAAGGCCAGGGTCCGTGCACCTGGCGACCAGTCGGCTCGCCAGGCTTGTGTGCCGTGCCAGATGATGTCGGCCTGAGTGGGACTGCTTCCGAAGAACTCGCGGGCGCGCAAGAGCGGGTGTGCCTTGCGCAAGGCAATCATCTGGCGGGCGAAGTTGAATAGATTGCCGTGCCGTTCGTGCAATCTCCAGTCGAGCCAGTTCAGGTCATTATCATGGCAGTAGGTGTTGTTGTTGCCGCGCTGGGTTCGCCCCATCTCATCACCCATCAGGATCATCGGGACGCCGTGGCTCATCAGCAGAATTGCCAGTGCGTTCTTGATCATCCGCTGGCGCAGGTCATTGACCCCAGGATCGCTGGTTTCGCCCTCGACGCCACAGTTCCAGCTATGGTTGTCGTTGCCGCCGTCACGGTTCTGTTCGCCGTTGGCTTCGTTGTGCTTGTCGTTATAGGCGAACAGGTCGTAGAGGGTGAAGCCGTCGTGGCAGGTGATGAAATTGATCGATGCAGTTGGACCGCGTTGGTTCCAACCGTAGAGGTCAGGCGAGCCCTGGATACGCTCGGCCATCACCGGGACCATTCCCTCGTCTCCCTTGAGGAAGCGTCGGATGTCGTCGCGGTACTTGCCGTTCCACTCGGCCCACCGTCCATACGCCGGGAACGACCCGACCTGATACAGGCCGCCAGCGTCCCAGGCTTCGGCGATCAGCTTGCATTTGGCCAGTATGGGGTCAAACGCCAGACTTTCGAGCAAGGGCGGGTTGGGTAAGGGGGCGCCGCTGGGAGCACGTCCCAGGATTGAGGCCAGATCGAAGCGGAAACCGTCGATATGATATTCCGCTGCCCAGTATCGCAGGGAGTCGAGAACCATGTTTCGGACTACCGGGCTGTTACAGTTGAGTGTGTTGCCGCAGCCGCTGAAGTTATAGTAGTAGCCCTCGGGAGTCAGCATGTAATAGGTCTGGTTGTCGATCCCCCGGAAGGAAAGTGTCGGACCCTGCTCGTTACCCTCGGCGGTATGGTTGAAAACCACGTCGAGAATGACTTCGATGCCGTTGCGGTGAAGCTCCTTGACCAGGTTCTTGAACTCGTCCACCTCCATGCCAAAGGGCCCGGAGGCTGCAAAGCCGGCCTTGGGAGCAAAGAAACCGACCGTGCTGTAGCCCCAGTAGTTGTACATCATCTCACCGGTGAGCGGGTTGGGACGGCTGTTTTCGAACTCGTCGAACTCGAAGATCGGCATCAGCTCGACACAGTTCACCCCCAGTTCTTTCAGATAGGGGATCTTGGCCATGATTCCCGCATAGGTACCGGGGTGCTTGACGCCTGCCGAGGGATGAGCAGTGAAGCTGCGCGTGTGCAGTTCGTAGATCACCAGGTCAGCGAGCGGTGTTTCCAGGGGGCGGTCGTCTTCCCAATCGAAATCCTCGAAGATCAGTCGGGCACGGTGGGGGTAGCAGTCGTTCCAGTCGGGTAGTTTTCCCCAGACCGTGCGGCCGCTAATTGCCTTGGCGTACGGATCGAGAAGGATTTTGCTCCGATCGAAGCGATGTCCTGCCACCGGATCCCAGGGGCCGTCCATGCGATAGCCATACTCAATGCGCTCGTAGTCGAGATCGAAGACCACCATGCACCAGGCATTGCCGATGCGGAAGGAGTCCGGGAACGGAATCTCCACCAGAGGCTCGGGCGCACCCTTCTCGAAGAGTACCAAGGTACAGGAGGTGGCGTGGCCAGAGCTGATGGCGAAGTTGACGCCGCCCGGTACCAGGGTGCTGCCGAATGGAAATACACGCCCTAGTCGGAACTTGTAGCCTTCGTGCTGGTGAGTCGGGTAGAAATCGATGCGGCTATCCATGTCTCACCTGCTTGAGGGCCGTCAGCGCCGCGTCGACGCTGTTTGCAACGGTAAAGAACTTGAGAAAACCGGTAATCTCCATGGTGTCCCTGATCGATTCCGCCAAACCGGCCAGAGCGACCCGGCCATTGTGCGCCGCCGCCTGGCGGTAGAGCAGGAGCAGCATCCGCAGACCGGCGCTGGACATATAAGTGACGCGGTTAAGGTCCAGGATCAGCGAATCGTTTTCCTGCAACAGGGGCAGGATCTTGCTCTGCAAACTGGGCGCGGAACTGCCGTCAATCTCGCCAGCAACGGCCACGACTGTCATCCCGTCGCGGGGGAAAGCTTCAACCTCGATCGACATATGCTTGAATCCTTCGCTGCGATGGGTGCGGAGCTACTTGACCGGTGTCAGGGTGACCTTGACCCGCACATCCTGGCGGGAATCGGGTAGTTGCACCGTCAGGGCTTCAGCATCGAAGGCGGAGTAAGGTTTGCCGTCAATCTCGACCGCGGTCAGGCGGATACTGCCCTTGGGCAGGATGTCCGGAGATACCCGCAGGATCCGGCCCGGAAAACCGTCGGGCCGTGGCTTGAAGTACAAACACATTGGCTGCTTGTTGATCAGCAGGTTGATATAGGTCGCCGACAGGAAGCACAACTCGGTGGAGTGATAGGCACTCATCGAGTGGCTGCCCTTGAGCCTTTCGTTACCCAGCAGATAAGGCAGCCCATTGGCGAGAACGTTGAAATAGACACCGCCATCGTCGTGATCCAGGAAGAAGGCGTTGTAGAAGGCTGCTGCTTCGCGGCCGTGTTTCTGGTAGTCCGCTTTGTCCAGGCAGCCCTGCAAAATCAGGTAGGCGAGGATCGCCTGCTCCTGCTGCCACCAAGCCTTGCGATCATGCCAGACAAAACGATGCATTTCCTCGCCCGGAGCCAGTGCCCGTTCGACCACGTCGTACCAGCCGCCGCGGATCTGGTCGGAACCGACCTTGGGCATCAACTGGGCAATCTTCTCGGCCAGTTCGAGGTAACCTGCACTCGGACGAATGCTGTGGATTCGCATCAGGTTCCAGGCAATCTTGAGATTGTGGCCAACCACCGCACGGTCCTGCTGCCAGTTCCAGGCGCTGTCGTGACTCCAGTCTTCATGGAAGCGCTCCTGGACAAATGGCGAATGCTCGTAGTCGGGGAAGTGCTTGACGATGGTATCGGCGGTGTCAGCCAGGAAATCGGCGTACTTGTCCTCACCGGTTGCCAGCCAGAGGTTGATCAGGTAGGCCGGGGCGTGATCGCCGACCGAATTCCAGTTTTTGCGGGCGCGATTGTTGCCTTTGTCGAGCAGTGGCGAGCGCGGATCCAGGCCGATCGGATCGATGTGCGAGAAGTAGCCGCCCTGATCGTTGTCCTTGTAGTATTTGTCGAACAGTTCGATCGTTTTCTCGATATCGTAGAGAATGCGCGGGTCGCCGGTGAGACGATAGGTCTGGGTTGGTCCGGCGAGGGCGTAGATCTGCTCGTACATCGGCAGCGAGTCGTAGTCGTCGCCGAACTCCGAGGTCAGCAGCTTGTGCTCGCGGTCTCCGGAAACCTGGACCCCGTGGTACCAGTAGATCAGATCCTCGTCCGCATCCATGAAGCGCATGTGGGCACGCAGGTACTCTGTTCCTTTCTCTGCGGCCTCGAGGAAGCTTTCCTCACCGGTCAGCATGTAGGCCGATGCCATGCCGTAAACCATCCGGGAAATGGTGTCGGTTTCCTGCAGGTAGTCGCCTTTCTTGCCGCCGGCCAGGTGCAGGATCGTGCGATAATTTCGATAGTCGATCGACTGATTGGGGTAGTTGAACTGCCAGCGCAGGTAGCTGTTGGCGATGGAACGGATCTGTTTGATCCACCAGTCGGGTTCCTCGTGGCGATAGACGCCGGGTCCCTCGCCCGGGAAGACCATCGATTTGACCTCGGCACGCAACTCTCCCGCTTGTGGATAGAAGATGCAGTACGCGTAAACCTGCTGGCCGGGTTGCAGCATTTCGCGGATGCGCGAGGTGCAATCCTGGTAACTGTCCTCGAGGTTCTCTGCAATTCGAGCGTAAGTGGTCGGCGTGAGATACACTTGAAAATCCTGGCCGCTATTGGTCCTGAGAGTAAAGCTGCGTGCTGCACGATCAACCTGCGTGACGTAACCGGTAATCGTGTCCGAATAAGAATAGGCTTGCGTCTTCATGACTGTTCCTCGCGATATTGGGTGTTGGTTATATTGCTTGTTGGTTGTTGTTCGAGCCTGCCGGTTGTTGTTCAATCCGGACCATGGCGCCTAGGTTAGCTGCAATCTTGAGAGGCGGTCAACTGCTACTTGTCCATTTTCTTCAGCATAAGTTTAATCCCATAAATCATGATCTGGCTCGATCCGGTCTGGTGGGTGAACAGCCTCATGGCGACGATAACCAGAGGGTATGAGGACTCGCAATGCTTCTTGCCGATAACCAGCATCTGATGTCGATGCTTGCCGAGTTGGACATCGTCACCACGACCGTCGAGCATCCGCCGCTGCGCACGGTGGAAGATAGCAAGCGCCTGCGCGGAGACCTCGCGGGAGGGCACGCCAAGAGCCTTTTCCTGAGGGACAAGAAGTCCGGGTACTGGTTGTTAGTGGCGCTGGAACAGACCCGCGTAGATCTGCGGGTTGCCGCAAGCCTGTTGCAGGCATCGCGCCTCTCGTTCGCCAGCGAGGAGGAATTGGGCAGCATCCTTGGCGTCGTTCCGGGAGCCGTCTCGCCTTTCGCCGCGATCAACGACGTGCATGGTCGCGTCTGCGTTGTCCTTGAGCAGCGGCTGCTGGACAGCGATGTCCTCAACTGTCACCCGTTGCGAAATGACCGCACTACCGCGATCGCCACGCACGATCTGCTGCGATTTCTCGATCGGATCGGACACCCGCCACGCATTATCGATCTGCCCCAGAGGATGGCGAGCAATTAGCCGGAGTAATCAGGCGCGGCGATTGCCGTTAATTGAGGACACGCCCTAATTCGCTGCGGGAGGCCCGTTGCCGGAAGGGCCGTGCCAGCGTAGTGCCAGCAGGGTAATGTCATCGCTTTGCGGATGCTCGCCGACGAAAGCACGAACCGAGTTCATCACCCTGTCGATGACCGTGCGTGCAGAACAGTCTGGCGAGATCGCGGCCAGGCTGTCGCCCAGACGTGTCGCGTTGAACAGCTCGTGATCGCCGTTCATCGCTTCGGTGACGCCGTCGGTGTAGATCACCAGTCCTTCGCCAGGCTGCAACTGGATGAGGTCATTGCGGTAGACTGATTCAGCGACGAAGCCCAGGACCAGCCCCCCCTTCTTCTTCTCGATCATTGCCGCACCGCCGTCGTGGCGCAACAGGAAAGGCAGTTCGTGGCCGCCGTCGCTAAAGCTGATCTCCCCGGTCCGCAGGTCGAGGATGCCGGCAAAGACGGTGACGAACATGCCTTCGGGATTATTCTCGCAGAGGCTGTGGTTGACCCGTTCCATGATGCCGCCAACCGATGCCGAGTCGCGCTTCGCCTCGACAGCGAACAGCGTCTTGGTCACTGCCATGAACAGCGCGGCGGCCACCCCCTTGTCCGACACGTCCCCGATCAGAAAGAACAGCCGGTGTTCGTCGAGCGGAAAGAAATCGAACAGATCGCCGCCGACCGCTTTGGCCGGTTCGAGTACGGCGTGCAGGTCGAAGCGGGCGCCGGGTGCCGGTTCCCCGAAATTGTGCGGCAGCATGCCCATCTGGATGGCGCGGGCGGCAGACATCTCGCCCTCGATCCGCTCCTTGGCGGCAGTCGTTGCCTTGAGGTCCGCGATATGAGCTTTGAGCGTGGTGACCATCGAGTACAGGGCGTTCCCCAGGTATCCGACTTCATCCTTGCGGTTCTCCGACACTTTGAGCAGTTCCGCATGCATTTCCTGATCCGGGTCGAAGTGATGCGCAACCAGGCGATGGGTTTGTACGGTCAGGCGCGCCAGCGGCCGGACGATGCGGTTGAGAAAGGGCAGGGCCAGAGCCATTCCCAGCAACAGCATGATCACGGTCACCCCGCCACCGATGGTCAGGAGTGAATGAAGCTCCGCATCCATGTTGACCGGCAGACGCATCAGTGCTGCCCCGTTTGGCAAACCGTCCGCGCCAAAGGTTGGCGCAGCAACGTACAGGAACGCATGCCGGAACAGCACCTTGTCTGCAAAATAGGAAGCAGGGGTGCTGGTACTGATTACCGTTTCGATGAAGGTGCGCTGTTCATCGCTTAGTGTGGCAGTTCCGTCGTTGCTGGCGACGGAACTGACGGCCAATGCTTGAAGGTTTTCATCGAATATCCAGATGGCGTCGATCAGCGCTCCCGACAGAACGCTGTCCACCATCCTCTTCAGGCCGACATTCTGAATGCTGCTGTTGGCGAGGTTGGGCCGATGGGCGATCAGGGTCATGCCGCCGCTCCGCTCCGGCATGGTTACCGCGCCGTAGTACAATTGACTGTGGTCAATCGAGCGGTACATCAGTTCGGTGGATAGGCTGTACTGCTGCCCCTGCAGTAGCGGCTTGAATTTCGGTTGCAGAGTCAGCCCCGAGTCGAGGGCAATAGACGCGTCGATGTCGTCGAGCGACCAGAAGAGCGGTTGACCGCTGGCATCGGTTACCCAGACCTCCGGAATCCCGTTGCGAACGGCGATGGTCCGCAGCGCCCGATTGATTTCCAGCGCAGAAATCTTCTGCCGCTGCGCCAGGTGGGTCAGTTGCGCAACGATATCTGCCTGGGTGCGCACGTTCTGGTCAATGATCTGTTCCAGGGCAGTTGGCACCTGCTGGATGAAAGTGACGGACTGGGCAAGGGTCTGGGCGATCAGGATGCCATCGCGCTCGGTTCGTTCCAGCACGGAGAGCCAGGAGACATAGGCGAACACCAAGCCGGCACTCGGCAGGCCTATGGCGATGAGGGTGCTGACAAAGAGGAAAAGCCTGCGGCGCAGCGTCATCGTGACGACCCTACTTCAGCCAGATGATCGAGGAGGACAGTTTCTGGGCGACTATATAGTCGAGCGGGAAATAGACGATCCCGCGTGGTCCGAACCATTTGTCGTAGATTTCGAAATAACCTCCCCGATACTGGTCAATACCATCCAGGAGTTCGGCCAGTACCTCATTCACGAAGGCGCGCCATTTCGAGTCGTCGAGAGGCAGGCTGCAGGCCATCGATTCGTAGGACAGCGCATCGGTACGCGGCAGCAGGATGACCTTGCTCTTGAGCGGACTCTTCTCGACCAGCGCACGGAGTACGATGCCGACGTTGGACAATCCGTCGAGTTCTCCACTGGAGAACATCTTGAAGCCGGTCGCCATGTCGGGTACTTCGACCACAATTGCATCCGGCACGTGCTGTTTGAGAATGGCCGAGGTCGTCGTGCCGGCGGCGACACCAATACGTTTGCCGCGCAGATCGTCGAACCCTTTGGCCGTTTTGCGCAGGACCATGAGGCGGGTGCCGTTGCCGAAGAACGGGATCGAGAAATCGACCAGTTTCTGGCGCTCCCAGGTGGGCGTCGTAATGCCGCATTCGATGTCGATGGTGTGGCTGGCAACCAATGCCAGGCGGTCGCTGGCCGTGGTGATATGCAGCCGGGTCTCGATTTCGCGGCCAAGCTTCTCCGTGAGCTTCTTGCGGATCTGTTCGATCAGGTCAACCGAGAAACCGGCCAGCCTTGCCTCCTTGTCTCCCGCCTGCTGCAAGCGGTAAGCGAACGGCATGGAATCGGCACGGGTTCCGGCGTTGAGAACGCCGGTGTTCCTGATGCGGTCGAGAGCCGACTCGGCCCATGCCGATCCTTGCAGAGCGGAAGCCAGCAGCACTGCCGCGGCCATGCCCGGCAGGAGGCGGCGAAGGATTGCGATGATCTGTATCAATGGTTTCCCCTAAGTCGCCGACCGCTTACGGCGCGGGCACGCCGACGCGGGCCAACAAGCGTCTTCTTGCGCAACCCATTGCCCAGTTGAGTGGAAAGCAAAAGACCAGGAAGTAGCAGATGGCGTAAGTATAAACCCAGAGCATCGTTTCATTGCCGCCGACCGCGGCGATGACAATGTTGCAGCGTGAGACGATTTCTCCGACGCCAATCACCGAGGCAGTGCTTGATGCCATGACGATGATCAGCAGGTAAGTGGTCCAGCTCGGAATGAACAGCAATGCAGCCGCATGATGGTGACGCTTCCTGTGCTGCAGGGCCACGAGCAGGTTGTCCGAGACGAATCCGATGACCGCCACGGAGAGCGCCAGCGATGCCTTGAGCCACACGGGAAAGGCATAGATCCGTCCGGAAAATTCGAACTCTGTCGGGATCAGGAATGCCAGGTAGAAGAGGAAGACAAAAGTCGGGATGTTGCGTGTCAGTTCGGTGGCGACGAGGCTCGCGTGCGCCAGCGGCGTGGGCCCGGATAGGCGCAGCCATGCCAGGAGCGCTCCGAAGAGCGTACCGATGACCATCGCCACCAGCGAGATCAGGATGTTCCAGGCGAAGCCGCCGGCCAGGAACGGTGTCCACGTCAGCAACAGGGCAGCGATTTCAGCGGCAGCCAAGTTCAGGAATCCTTCGTGCCAGGTAGTTGAAGATCTGGACGACGGTGGTCACCAACAGGAAGTAGGTGATCATCAGCACATTCATCATCACCTCGGGGTTGCCCTGTTCGGCAACGATGGCGGTGGCGGCCGAAACGAGCTCCGGTACGGCGATGACGCTCGCCATGCCGGTCGCTTTCACGACGTTCACCAGCGAAGCGACCACTGCTGCATAGGACAGGCGTAGCGCCTGCGGCAGCTCCCGCCAGCCGAGCCGGAAACCTGGTTTCTGCTCCTTGAGTACGGAGACGGCTTCAAGCAGGGCGGATACGATGGCGCAGCCGGTATAGGTCGAGAGACAGACGATGACGATCGAGGCGCCGTCGAAAGTCCAGCCGAAACGACTGACGATGATATGACCGACGCCGAAAAAGACCAGGTAGATCAGCAACAGCGGTGGCGTCATTCTGCCGAGGGCGGCGGACATCTGCACGCCGGCGCGCATGCCGGGGAAGCCCGATTCTGCCACCAACGCGCCGAGGCAGCCCACGATCAGGCTACCGGCAATGCACGCGGCCATCAGTTGCAGCGTTATCCAGAGGCCGCGCAGGAATAGGAGGCGATCGTAGGCGTCGTAAATGATGGTCATATTGAGCCCGGTCTGCTCTTTGAGGAGCAGACCGAAATGCTGGATGCCACCGACGTCAGCAGATTTCAGTAGCCATTTGTTGCGGCACTCCGCTGGCCAGTTGCCATTTTCCAGCCGGGCACAAAGCAGGCTTCCGTCGGCTTGGCGTCTCGTCCAGAGGGCGCGCATCTCCACCAGATATTGACTTGGCCTGATTCCCCAGCGCTTCTCCACGTCGATCAGCCAAGCGCTGCGGTGCCAGTCGGCGACAGCTTCGGAGATTCTCTGCTCGAGTCGGGATCCTTGCTCTTTGGCAGACAGGGCGATGGCCCATGGCGAGATCATCATCGACGGTAGCGGCGTCTCGTAGTTCTCCCACTCCGGATCGGCGAGCAAACCGGCGAAGCTGGTATCATCGTACAGCCAGGCGACGCAGCGCCCATCGCGCAGTGCCAAACGGGCGTCGCGGGTGCCGTTGAAGATCTGCAGATCGAGCAGGAAGCGCTGGGCCATCGGCCGGTTGAAGTATGCTCCCTGGGTGGCGCATACTTTTTTGCCACGCAGGTCCGTCCAGCTCGACAGCCGGGGAGTGGGCGGCGCGACTGCCGTCGCGCCACTGGCGTAGTAACCGGGTTCGATCAGGGTGGCAATCTGTCTGCGCTGCGGGCTGTCGCCCAGGGTGGCGATGACCACGTCAACGGCGCCTTCCTCGAGCTTCTGCAGGCGATTGGTCGAAGTGACCGCAAGCAGCTGCAGGCCGACGCCCAGGCGGCGGGCAAGTTCAGCCGCCAGATCGGGCTCGAAACCGATCAAGCGGCCATGCGCGTCCAGCATGCCGAAAGGCGGATAATCGGATTTGACGCCGACGATCAAGGTGCCGCGCTTCTGGATCAAATCGAGCCGGTCGGCCTGTGCTTCCCGGCCAACCATGCTGACGATCAGCACCAGTAAGCAGGCGGCAAGAAACCCCGGACAGCGGCCCATCTTCTGGCCTACACCGGTTGGCTGGGAGCGAACGGGTGAGGCAAATCCGTGTGCTGATCCGACGCGCTGACCACCTCGGCCACCGCGAGAAAACCGTAAGCGCAGCGCAGCGGCAGGATCTTTGCCAGAAACCAGTCGATCGCGCGCAGCAAGCGCGACTTGACGATGCCGCTCTCCGGCAGAATGCTCTCGGCAGTCAGGCGGATCAGGCGGAAACCCTGCTGTTCGAGTTCCTGCTCGAACTCCTGGAGAGTGTACAGGTGGTAGTACATCTTTACTGCCAGGTCATGGGAAGTGCGTTCGTAAAGAACGTCGCCGGCCTCGAGATGTCCCTGCGCTACCAAGTGTTGCGAAGACGCCTGTTGCTTGGCAAATCGGCGCGCGGCGTTGGGTACTGTGACGACGATCCGTCCTCCAGGTCGGAGCAGTGCGTGGATGGCCGCAAGCGTTGCCCGACGTAGTGATCGGGGATAGATGTGGCCGAGTACGCCAAACACCATGATCACTAGGTCGAACTTCTCGTTCTCGCCGATGCTGTCGGCGACCACCGTCGGATCGCCAAGCAAGGGACGCAAGCGGCCTGACGCGACGTATCCGGAACATCGGGAAGACAAGCCGTCAATCGCCTCCTTGCTGATGTCGCAGGCGACGATCGTTGCGTCCGTGCTTTCGAGCAGGGTTTCGGCATAGCGGCCATTGCCGCAGCCGACGTCGAGAACCCGCTTACCCAGCGCGTCGATCTCGCCGATGATGATGGCCAGGCTCGACGGGTTTGGCCGCGGGTAGCGCTGCTCATAAAGCCGGCTGGAAAAATACTGGTCGTAGTTCTCTGCAACCGAGATTGGCGGAATCATTCATTACCTTCGCTGAGACCATCGACGGGGAGAGCCCGCCTGTTGTCAGAGCCGTCTCGGCCACCGCCGATGAAAAAGTGCGCTAGATTGGGGTAGCCGCACAGTCTCAGTCCCCATTTTCGATTTCGGACAGGAAGGTGGTGATGAACTTGTCGGTGATCCCAGGATGTTTACCGGTAATCAGGTTGCCATCAACGACCAGATCAACGGTGCCTTCTGGACCATAGACCACTTCCGCGCCAGCATTCTCGACGTCACAGACGATGTTGTGGGCGCAAGTGACCCGGCGGCCCTGCAGCAGTGCGCGGTCGGCGCAAAGCAGCCACAAGCTGTGGCAGATCGTGCCGATCTTCAGATGGCGATCAGCGAGCGCCCGGCGGATGAAGGCTACCGCCGGGGCCTGGTTCGGTTCTCCCTGGCGGGGAGTGACCTGGTAACGCAGGCGGTCACTGGCATAAGCCCCGATGACGATGATTCCCTTGTAATCCGCCGGGTCCGCGGCAGTGATTTCGGTCTCCACCAGCACATGCTCTTCCACCCAGCCAGCGTCGGGATTGGAACCAAAGGTGAGGGAAGGATTGCCCCACAAGTGGGAGAGATAAACCACCTGATAGCCGTGCTTCGGGAACGATTCGTTGAAGAGGCGAAACTCGGTCATGTCGAAGTGTTCTTCGATCAGAACACCGATCTTGCCCTTGCGCGGTTCACCAACAATACCCCGCAGTGGTATGGGAGAGGAGTTTTCGGTCATGGCGCGATTCCTTTCTAAAAGGTGGAGTCAGTCATGAATTGCAGACATTAACTAACATTAACGGTTGGAACGATAGGCGATTGCCAGATGCAGCCGGAGGCCATTGCCGGGATGGAGCGGTGGCGGCGCAGTCGGGCCGCTGCTGACAAATCGCTGTAAGAGCATGCATCCCGAATCGAGCCAACGCTAAAGGCGACATCATACACCCGGGACGCCTCGGCATCTTCTTCGCGGTTTCCTGCTTTTCTGCAGGGCGCCTTCACCGGGTAGTTGCACCCAACTGCTGCAATAGCTCCATCAGGATACCCTCTCGTCTGCTATCATGTTCTCGGAAAGCCCGTAAGAGGTGCACAGATTTTGACTCGCCGCACTGTTAAATGGCGCGGATTGCCGGCTTCCGTTGGTCTGCGGAATGGTTGTCACTGCTTGAAAAATTGCTGCCCGGATGGTGGAATAGGTAGACACAAGGGACTTAAAATCCCTCGGCCTGGCGGCCGTGCCGGTTCGACCCCGGCTCCGGGCACCACCCTCTGTCTTTCGCTGAGTGCTTTCTGCCTTGGTTCCCGATGATCATTTTTGACCTTGCCTGCCAGCACGACCATCAATTCGAAGGCTGGTTTCAGTCGCGAGAGGATTTCGACAGTCAACTCGTCAATGGCCTGATCGCCTGCCCGCACTGCGCTTCGCTAGAGATTCGCCGGGTGCCTTCCGCGGTGCATCTGACCTTACCCAAAGAACCCGCGGCAGTTCCTGTAAAGCAGCCATCGACACCAGACTTAACGACCGACATGCGCGTTGGTGCGCTCGCCGCCTTCCGGCAATTGAGCGAAATGCTGCTCGCCGATTGCGAGGATGTCGGCGCTGACTTTGCCAACGAGGCCAGACGAATTCACTATGTCGAGGCGCCGGCGCGCTCGATTCGCGGTGAGGCCAGCACCGAAGAGGTCGAAGCGCTGCTGGAAGAGGGGATCGAGGTGTTCCGCCTGGCCCGTCTGAAGCCAGGGGATTTTCACTGAGTTCAAGGAGAGTGAACGATGATCAAAGCACGCGCTGCCGTTGCCTGGGCTGCAAACATGCCCCTGGAAATCACGGAAGTCGATGTCGATCCGCCGCGCCAGGGCGAGGTGCTGGTGCGCATCGTCGCCACCGGTGTCTGCCATACCGATGCGTTCACGCTTTCAGGTGCCGACCCGGAAGGGATTTTCCCGAGCATTCTCGGGCATGAGGGGGGCGGCATCGTCGAGGCCATCGGTGCTGGAGTGACTTCGGTGGCCGTCGGCGACCATGTGATTCCGCTGTACACACCCGAGTGCGGCGTGTGCAAGTTCTGCAAGTCGGGCAAGACCAACCTCTGCCAGGCCATTCGCGTCACGCAGGGCAAGGGCCTGATGCCCGATGGCAGCAGCCGCTTTTCAAGAAACGGCAGGCCCATCTTTCATTACATGGGCACTTCCACTTTCTCCGAGTACACGGTGCTACCGGAAATCTCGCTGGCGAAGATCGCCAGTGATGCGCCCTTGGAGAAAGTGTGCCTGCTCGGCTGCGGGGTAACCACCGGAATCGGCGCGGTGATCAATACTGCCAGGGTCGAGCCAGGGGCCAGTGTCGCCATCTTCGGCCTCGGGGGCATCGGTCTGTCAGTGGTGATCGGTGCGGTGATGGCGAAGGCGGGGCGAATCATCGCCATTGACACCAACCCGGCCAAATTTGCCATTGCCCGGCAACTCGGCGCCACCGACTGCATCCATCCGGCCGATTACGACCGACCGATCCAGGAAGTGATCGTCGACCTCTGCGACGGAGGGGTCGACTATTCGTTCGAATGCATCGGCAACGTGAACGTGATGCGTGCTGCACTCGAGTGCTGCCACAAGGGCTGGGGAGAGTCGGTGATCATCGGTGTTGCCGGCGCCGGCGAAGAGATTTCGACGCGGCCTTTCCAGTTGGTGACCGGGCGGGTGTGGCGCGGTTCGGCCTTCGGAGGCGTTCGCGGCCGTACCGAACTACCGGGCTACGTCGAGCGTGCGCAGCGCGGCGAGATTCCGCTCGACACCTTCATCACCCATACCATGGGGCTCGAAGACATCAACCAGGCTTTCGAGCTGATGCATGCCGGGAAGAGCATCCGTTCGGTGATTCTTTTCTGAGCGGGCGGCAGCGATTACTTCATCGCCTCCGTCATCACGGGGCGGCACTCTTCGGAAAATGCGATCTAAGCTACTGGTGTTGGCGATCGACCTCTCGTCAACCGGCAGCGACGACGACGCGGTTGCGGCCGCTTTTCTTGGCCTGGTAGAGTGCGGCGTCGGCGCTCTCGATCAGCGCCTGACTGTCTTTTTCTGCGCCATTGAGGTTGGCGACGCCGATGCTCAGGGTGACCGGAATCGTTTGATTCTCCCAGAGAAAGCTGTATTTCTCGACGACGCTGCGGATCCGGTCGGCGATCTGGGCCGCGGCACGGGCACTGGCATTGGGCAGAACGGCGGCAAATTCCTCGCCACCATAGCGAAAGACCAGATCTTCGACACGTGAGGTGCGTTTGAGAAGGTCTGCGAGCTGGCGCAGGACAGCATCGCCCGCGGCATGACCGTGCGTGTCGTTGATGCGTTTGAAGTGGTCGATGTCGAGCAGCAGGCAGGCCATCGGCAGGCCGTTGGACTGGGCAAAGGCCCACTCCGAGGCGAGGAAATCGAGGCCGTGGCGGCGGTTCGGCAGCTGTGTCAGCGGGTCGGTCAGGGCTTCCTGCAGCAGGCGCTTGTGGGTGACCGCAAATTCATCGGTCGAGCGCATGATGCCGCGGCGTTCGCGCTGGATTTCTTCGCGCAGCAGCAGCATCCGCGTTGCAGTATTGAGGCGGACGCGCAGGGTCTGGATGCTCAGCGGTTTGACGAGCACGTCGTCGGCACCGGCATCAATGGCTTCGAGAATCAGCCGCTCGCTTCCTGGCAACGCCAGCAGCAGCGCGTAGCTCTCCTTGCCGGCCGAGGTCTGGCGCAGCAGGCGGCAGAATGCTGCCGGTTTCAGCCCCGGCATGGCCATGTCGGCGATCACGATCTGGGCCGGCTGGCGCAAGGCGCGCTTGAGCCCCTCGGGGCTGTGATCGACCGGTGTCGGCTGATGACCCAGGGTTTCGATCTGTTGGATCAGGGTGGGCAGTTCCGCTTGCGGAATGCCGACCAGCTGCACTTGCAGGCGCGGCGAAGCGAGCTTGCTGTTCTGCTCCTGGCTAGTCGAGCTGACGCGCAGGCTCGGTGGACTGGCGGCAAGAATCTCGGCGAAGGGGGGCATCTCCTGGGTGCGAACCTGCAGCATCGCACCCCATTCGCGCCAGCGGCGAACCATCCGATCGACCACGTCGTTGAGTGCATCACCACTGATGCCCAGGCGTGCGGCGCGCGTCAGCAGGCCGGGCAGGAGACTCCAGCGCGCCTCTTCTTCGGCCATGCAGACTTCCGAGAGCGAGCGCGCAAAATTCAGCGAGTGGGTGAGCGTCAGTACCCGTGAGCCATCACGAAAACCGGCGAGGTCCGGTTGCTCATGATGGTAGGCGGCCTGAATCAGCATTTCGGGCAGGCCCCACTCGGCGAGCATCGTCGCACCGAGTTGATAGTGGTCCATGTTGAAGGATTCCCGTTCGAGGTCCGCCAGCTGTCTGTGCCTTTCCCTGGCTGCGAGCAGCACGAGGGCGTATTCGCTGGGGTACAGCGAAGCCATGGCGAGTTCGCCGACCCGCGCCAGGAGCCCGATGGTGAACAGTTCTTCACTCGAAATCTGGACGAAATGCGCGAGTTCCTGGCAGGCGATGGCGGTGGCCAGGGAATGTCCCCAGAAACCTGCGTAATCAAATTCGGCGCATTGTCCGCTGGCATGGCTATGCATGACCGAGAGGCCGATCACCAGGTCACGCACCCGGAAAGAACCGAGGGCGACGATGGCACGCTGCAACGAGACGATTGGCCGCGTACGGCCGAAGGCAGCGGCATTGGCAAACTTGAGCAGGCGTCCGGCGATGGCGGGATCGGACTGAACCAGCCGCACCAGTTCGGAGACCCGGTAATCATCCCGCTGCAAAAGCTTGATGATCGAAAAGGCAACGCCCTTCGGTGATGGCAACTTGCCCGTTGCCTTCATCGAGCGATAGCGGTCGGGGTCGACAAATTTGATCAAGAAGGCCTCAGGTCCAAAGTTTCCACCTGATTATGCTACAAAAAGCCCGGCCATTGGCGGCGCGGGTAGATACGGCTGGCTCGTGCACAGTGGCTGCCCTGATCGATCCGTATTATTGATGGGCAGTTGCCGGCTGCAATAAAAAAGCCTGCCGCCTCTGCAGGCGGCAGGCAAATTCTGGCAATTGGTTGCCGATCTCCTGGCAGGTTCCGATCAGGTCTTGCTGCCCAGCGCAAGCTGCAACTGTTCAAGGGCCTTGGGATCCTCGATGGTCGTCAGGTCGCCCGGATCGCGGCCTTCGGCAAGTGCCTGGATCGAGCGGCGCAGCAGCTTGCCCGAGCGGGTTTTCGGCAGCACCGTCACGAAGTGTACGCGGCTTGGTCGAGCGATCGCGCCGAGGCTCTCGTCTACCTTCTTCATGACCGCTTTCTCGAGCGCGGCCACCAGTTCCGGCGTGGCGATGTGGTCGGCGTTCTTCACCACCGCAAAGGCCATCGGCATTTGACCCTTGAGCTGGTCGGCAACACCGACCACGGCCACTTCGGCAATTGCCGAATGCCCTTGGATGGCCTCTTCGATTTCACGAGTTCCGAGACGGTGGCCAGCAACGTTGATCACGTCGTCGGTGCGGCCGAGGATGTAGTGATATCCGTCCTTGTCCTTGATACCCCAGTCGAACGAGGAGTACACCTGCGGTTCGCGGAACAGCGAGAAGTAGGTGGAAACGAAGCGCGCATCGTCGCCCCAGACGGTGGACAGGCAACCCGGTGGCAGCGGTGGCACGATGCCGACGATCCCCTTCTCGTCCGGGTCGCAGATCGTACCGTCCTCGCGGAAGATCCTGAGGTTGTAACCATAGACCGGGAAGCTCGGCGTGCCAAAGCGGATCTCGGTCTTTTCGACTCCCGGCATTGCCGACAGAATCGGCCAGCCGGTTTCGGTCTGCCAGTAGTTGTCGATCACCGGCAGGCCGAGTTCCCCCATGATCCACTCGTGCGTCGGCTGGTCGAGCGGTTCTCCGGCGAGGAACAGGTGCTTGAGACTCGACAGATCATACTTGTGCATGTACGCGGGATCATGTTTCTTGAGGACGCGCGCCGCGGTCGGGGCCGAGAACATCACGTTGACTTTGTACTTCTCGACGATCTGCCACCAGATGCCAGGATCGGGCCGCAATGGCGTGCCTTCGTACATGATCGTGCACATGCCGCCGATCAGCGGGCCATAAATGATGTAGGAGTGGCCGACGACCCAGCCGATGTCGGAAGTGGCGAAATAGGTCTCGCCCTCGTTGCCGCAAAAGATGTACTTCAGTGTCGAGGCCAGCGCCACCGCGTAGCCGCCGGTATCCCGCTGCACCCCCTTGGGTTTGCCGGTGGTGCCGGATGTGTAGAGGATGTATGACGGCTCTGAGGACTCCAGCCAGGTGACCGGTACGTCGGCGTCCATGAACTGGGCGCGTAGTGTGGCGTAGTCGACGTCGCGGCCTTCGACCTTGTTGAAACCCTTGTCGAGACCCCGGTCTACCATCAGCACTTTGCTCGGCTTGTGTTCGGCCAGGGAGATCGCTTCGTCGAGCAGGTCCTTGTAGGGGACGGCCTTGCCAGCGCGCATGCCGGCGTCCGACGAGACCACCAGCTTCGGTGTCGCATCGTCGATACGCGTGGCCAGCGACCCGGAAGCGAAACCGCCAAAGACCACCGAGTGGATGGCGCCGATGCGTGCGCAGGCCAGCATGGCGAACATCGCTTCGGCGATCATCGGCATGTAGACCAGAACGCGGTCGCCCTTGCCGACGCCGAGGCTCTGCATGACCGCCGCCATGCGCATGACTTCCTGCTTCAGGTCGGCGAAGGAATAAACGATTTCCTGGTCGGTTTCGGTCGAAATGAATACCAGCGCACGGTCATTCGGGCGCTTGGCGGCATGACGGTCGACCGCGTTATAGCAAAGATTGGTCTCGCCGCCAACAAACCACTTGGCGAACGGCGGACGGGAATAATCGAGGACCTGAGTAAACGGCTTGTGCCAGTCGATGCTTTTGGCCTCTTCGCCCCAGAAGGCGTCCGGTTGTTCGATTGATTTTTTATGAAACTCTTGGATTGTCGTCATGAGACTCCCTCTTCAAAAATGTAAACCACTTGCACTGGTGGAAACTACGCTTGCCGAGTGTCTTGGACTTCGTGCTCCCGGTCAAGGATTCTGCTGCGAATATCTGCCATAGGCAGGCCCAACTTCCACTCCCTTTCCAGCAGTTCCAGAAAGGGGAGTACTTCCTTGCCAAGATGGACGAGATGCGGGATCACCGCCCTCGCACGGCCGGTCCTGATCAGGTCGATGGCATGGCCAAGCCTGGGTACCGGGATCTCGGTCAATGGTTTCTCGACACAGGCGATGACGCGGTTGCCGCCGGCCTGTTGTGCGATCTTAAGACGCTCACCGGCGAGGCTGAGCAGCGTGGCTGCGGAGGCCACCCGGTCGACCGGCGTATTGGTGACGCCAATGCTGATCGATAGATCAAGGCGTTGCCCGTGCACCGCGATCTTGGCGACCGCGAAGGCTTCGCGCAGGCGATTGGCAAAGACTTCGCAGGCCGGGTAGGGGGTGCCAACCGAGATCACCGCCAGCTCGCTGTCGGAATAGTGGCCCAGGCAGTCTTCCTTTCGCAATTTGTTCGCCAGCATGCTCACGAAACGTTTCTGCATCTCCGTGACTACTTCATCACCGTGCGCTTCGCGCAGTTCGTCGAAGCGGTCGAAAGCCATCACCAGCAGGCTTGCCGGTACCTGGTGTCGCTGCGCATACGACAGGGTCTGCGCCGCCTGCATGTCGACCTGTTGACGTGTTGGCAGCCCGGTATCCGGATGGCGTCCGGAACTCTCGCCGAGCTTGTCCTGTGCCTGTCCAAACGGCAGCAGCAAGGCGATGCGTGCGAGCAGCTCGGTACGGCCGGTTTCCTTGCGGATGAAGTCGGAAGCCCCGAGTTCCTTGGCACGCTGATGCGCCTCTTCATTGTCGCTGGCGATCATCAACACCGGTATCTGACGCAGGCGGGCAAGCCGGGATGCGCGAACCCTCGCGAGTAGACCGTCGCCATCAAGCATCGGCATCGACAACGCGCAGATTACCAACTGGATTGAATGGTCAAGAACCAGTGCCTGCCAACCCGCTTCGCCATTGACTTCCTCGCGGAAATCGTAATGTTCACGAACCTGTTCGATAAGCGCTGCACGCGCCATTCGCGATTCGTCGACAATCAGGATGCGAGGTCGCTGCTTCGGGTTGTTCATCGCGTCTCGAGATTCGTTTCCGGTTCGGCGCAGTTCAGGCGCCGGCAATTTCGACCACAACCCGACCGCGGACACGACCCTTGAGGTAATCGTCGAAGACTCCCGGCAAATCGTCAAAACGGATGGTACGTACCATTTCCTGGAGATGTTGCGGTCGCAGATCGCCGGCTAGGCGTTGCCAGACGCCGTTGCGATACGGCTCGCCGATATAGCCCGAGTCGATCCCGAGCAGGCAGGCGCCACGCAGGATGAAGGGCATGACCGTGGTGTTGAGTGAATGACTGGCGGCGAGACCGATGCTGGCGATCGTTCCCCCCTGTTTCATGGTGCTGATGATCCACGCCAAAACCTCTCCACCGAGGTTATCAACGGCTCCTGCCCAGAGTGCCTTGTCGAGTGGCCGGATGCGCGTCAGATCGAGTGCCGAGCGGAACATCACTGCCTTCGCACCGAGTCCCTTCAGATAATCGGTTTGCTCTTCCTTGCCGGTCAGGGCGGTAACCTGATAGCCTCGCGCGGCCAGCATGTCCACTGCCAGACTTCCGACGCCACCGGTTGCCCCGGTGACAATGAGCGGGCCCTTGCTCGGATCGAGGCCATTTTCTTCCATGCGCACGATCCCCAGGGCAGCCGTAAACCCGGCTGTTCCCAGGGCCATGGCAGCGTGCAGCGACAGTTCGGAAGGGAGCGGGACCACCCAATCGGCGGGCACCCTGGCGTATTCGGCGTAGCCGCCGTGGTGGGCGACGCCGATGTCGAAGCTCGTCGCAATCACGGCATCGCCCGTCCGGAAGCGGGGGTCGCTGCTGCGAGTGACGGTACCCGAGAGGTCAATGCCGCCGACGCAGGGATAACGGCGGATGATTCGGCCGGCACCGGTGGCCGCCAGCGCATCCTTGTAATTCACGCTGGAGTAAGCGACCTTGATAGTGATTTCGCCCGGGTCCAGTTGTGACTCGTCCATGGTGACCCAGCCTGCTCGCGTCAGACCTTCGTGTTCCTCGACCAGATAAGCCTTGAAGGGACTCATGCGCACTCCCTGTAGTGGATCGGATGGGCACAACGACAGCGGTGGTCCAACCCCCGCGTCAACAACGGCCGCCGATTATAAACACAAACCCCGGTATTTTTGAGTGTCATCGAAGACCGCCCATTTACCTCAGAGGAAACGGGTTGCCGAACGGAAACATGCCGCAACCGCAGACTATACCGCGTTCCTACAGGCAATCCCATTTGCAGTGCACCATCCTTCCGATGTGCTAAATCTATTCATTTATCCTTTTAATTTATTGGATTGCAGTGAATACTTGAACTGCTTTCTATTTCAACTGCAGGCCAACAGGGGGTTTACATTGTGACATTTTTCACATAAATTTCGTTTTCATGAACAGAAATAACACCCTGACCTCGCTTTTGAGCGCCGCCCTGATTGCTTGTTCATGGGTTGGCTTGGCCCATTCCGGCGAACAGCAGCCGGTCGACGAGCCTTCGCTATTCGAACGTTATACCAGCAGCGCGCAGGATCTGATCCTCAAGGGGTTCGAGCTGATCGGGATCAACTACCGTTTCGGTGGTACCAATCCGGACACCGGTCTCGACTGCAGTGGTTTCGTGCAGCTTGTCTTCAAGGAAGCGATCGGCATTCTGTTGCCGCGTAGTGCCCGCGAGCAAAGCGAAGTGGGTGCAGTCATCGCCCAGCATGAACTGAAACCCGGCGACCTGGTTTTCTTCAATACCATGCGACACGCGTTTTCGCATGTCGGCATCTATCTCGGAGACAACCGCTTCATGCATGCACCGCGCACCGGCGCCGAGGTTCGCGTCGAAGACATGCGTCAGAGCTACTGGATCCAGCGTTACAACGGAGCTCGGCGCTTGCTGGCACGTTAAGGAGTCAAGCACTCTCGCGTGGGACAAAAAACGACGCAGCGCGTCGTTTTTTTTGTCGTCTATTGACAACGATTCTCATTTACAAAAAAACGGGCAGCGGCTATCATGCGGCCGACGACATCAACCCGCATCGATTCACCTGGAGCCATTACCATGAACTTTCGCCTTTCCCATACGCTGATCAGCTTGCTGTTCGCCGCTGCGCCTCTCGTCAGTGCACAGGCTCAGGAGAAGGTGCTGAACCTTTACTCGGCCCGTCATTATCAGACCGATGAAGCCCTGTACAACGGCTTTACACAGCAAACCGGAATCACCATCAAGCGCATCGAGGGCAAGGAAGACGAGTTGCTGGAACGGATTCGCAACGAGGGCGCCAACAGTCCGGCGGATGTCCTGTTGACGGTCGATGCCGCGCGTCTGGCGGCAGCACACGAGATGGGGCTGTTTGCGCCGTTGCGCTCGCAGCTGCTCGAAGCCCGTATTCCCGCGCATTTGCGTACCAATGACTGGTTCTCGTTTTCCATCCGCGCACGCGTCATCATCTATGCCAAAGGTGCCATCAAGCCCGAAGAGTTGCAGAATTACAGCGATCTTGCTCATCCACGACTGAAGGGCAAGGTTTGCTCACGCTCGGGTTCTCACCCCTACAACCTGTCGTTGATGGCTTCGATCATCGCCCATCAGGGTGAAACGAAAGCCGAGGAGTGGGCAAGGGGGGTCGTTGCCAACTTCGCTCGCCCACCCAAAGGCGGCGATACCGATCAGATCAGGGCGGTGGCAGCTGGCGAATGTGCCGTGGCCCTCTCCAACACTTACTATCTAGCGCGCCTGATGCGTTCGGACAAGCCCGAGGATCGCCAGACGATGGACAGGATCGTTGTCGTCTGGCCTGACCAGAAGGGTAGCGGTGCCCATATCAATGTCTCCGGCGGTGGCGTCCTGAAGAGCGCGCCGCATCGGGAGGCCGCGGTCAAGTTCCTGGAGTACTTGGCCAGTGACCAGGCGCAACGCTATTTTGCCGACGGCAACAACGAATGGCCTGTGGTGGCGGGCGTCAAGGTGAGCAACCCGGCGCTGGAAGCCCTCGGGAAGTTCAAGGCCGATACCTTGCCGGTTGGCTCGCTGGCGATGTATCGTGCCAAGGCGCAAATGATCTTCGACCGATCCGGCTATCGCTGACCGGTCGGCCCATCCTCGCAAGCACCTGGTCGTTTCCCGCCCTCTCAGCGGCGCGCGCGCGAAATCTGGCGCGACAGCGCGATCAGCGGTAGCAGGCCAACCGTCACAATCGCCAGCGATACACTGGCGGCTTCGGAGAGACGCTCGTCGGAAGCGAGTGTGTAGGCCTGTGTTGCCAGCGTGTCGAAATCGAAAGGGCGCATCACCAGGGTAGCTGGAAGTTCCTTCATCACATCGACGAACACCAGCAGACCGGCCGTGAATAAGCTGCCACGCAGGATCGGCAGATGCACCCGTCGCAGCGTCGCCACTTGGCCGAGTCCAAGACTGCGCGACGCGTCGTCCATGCTGACCGTGATTTTTGCCAGACTGGCGCCTATCGACTGCAGGGCGACCGCCAGGAAGCGCACCAGATAAGCATAGACCAGTGCGGCGATGCCACCGGTGATCAGCAGTCCCGGGTTGTCGCCAAACCAGCTCTGCCATTGCCCGGCTAGCCAGTGGTCAAGACGTGTCACCGGAATCAGTACGCCCACGGCGATCACTGAGCCGGGTACCGCGTAGCCCAGGCTAACCAGGCGATTGAGTGCTGGTGCCAGCCGCCCGTTTGACAGGCGTGCGCCATAGGCGAGCAGCACTGCCAGGGTAACGGCGATGGTTGCCGTCAAGCCCGCGAGCAGGAAACTGTTGCGTGCCAGCGCGACGAAATGGGTGCCGAAGCGTGTATCGACCTCGGGCAATACCAGCCGCAGCAACAGCCAGGCGGGCAGCAGGAAGCCGATGCCCAGCGGCACGGCACAGGCTACCATGGCCAGCCAGCCGCGCCAGCCCGGCAAACGCCGACCGGCGATCGGGTGCCGGCGTCCGCTGGTGTCGTGAAAACGCGAACGACCACGTGAAGCGTGTTCGACCAGCAGCAGCACGATGACGAAAGCGAGCAGTGCCGCCGCCAACTGGGCTGCTGCAATGCGATCGCCGAGCGAGAACCAGGCACGGTAGATGCCGGTAGTGAAGGTCTGAACGCCGAAGTAGGAAACCGTGCCATAGTCGGCAAGGGTTTCCATCAGCGCCAGGGTCGTACCCGCAGCTACGGCCGGTCTGGCCAGTGGCAAGGACAGCCGGAAGAAGCTGCGCCAAGGCCCCAAACCGAGGCTGCGCGAGGCCTCGAGCATACCGCCGGCGCGCTCGGCGAAAGCTGTTCGCGTGAGCAGATAGACATACGGGTAGAGAACAAAGATAAACATGGTGACCGCGCCAGCAAGGCTGCGCACCTCGGGAAACCAGTAGTCCGCCTTGCTCCACCCGAAGAGTTGGCGCAGGAAGCTCTGCAGCGGGCCGACAAACTGCAGGAAGTCGGTATACACATAAGCCAGCACATAAGCCGGCATGGCCATCGGCAGCACCAGAGCCCACTCGAAGACACGCCGCCCAGGAAAATCATGCATAACGATCAGCCAGGCTGTGGCTACCCCGACGACGACGACCCCGAGGGCGACAGCAAAGCACAGCACCAGGGTATTGGCCACATAGTCCGGTAGCACCGTCGCTGCCAGATGTGACCAGATGGCATTGGTGCCGCCGCTCAGGATGTTGGTCAGAACGCTCGCCACCGGCAGTCCGACCAGGGCCGCGACGACAGCAGAAACGACGAGCAGGGGATTGAGGCGCGGCTTGGTCATGGTTCTTCGCGTAAATGAGAATTATAATTGACAAGTCGCCTTTTCCTAGATGTAACAACCGAAAATCGATGATCCATGACGGTCATGACCGGCTTCCGTACCCCCACGATTATGGCAGTCATGCTGTTTCCCACCCCCCGACCCCGCTGGCGGGCGAGGGAGATTGATGAGTCGCTGACGTGACTTTTGCATTAATCGGCACTCCTTGGCGAGCAAACCCTGATGGCACATCTCGAACTGACTGGCATCGTGCAGCGTTACGGATCGCATACCGTCGTCAATGGCGTGAACTTTTGCGTCGAAACTGGCAACATTGCCTGCCTGCTGGGACCGTCGGGTTGCGGCAAGACAACGCTGTTGCGCTGTATCGCCGGCTTTGAGGACATTGCCGCTGGCGAGATTCGCGTGCAGGGTCGCCGCGTCAGCAGCCCCGCATACAAGCTGCCGCCGGAGCAACGGCAAATCGGCATGGTTTTTCAGGACTACGCGCTTTTCCCGCACCTGACGGTTGCGGCCAACGTCGGCTTCGGCCTGACCGGTCTCGACGGTGGCCAGCGTCGGCGCCGGGTGGCCGAATTGCTGGCCACTGTCGGCCTGAATGGCCAGGGTAGCCATTATCCGCATGAACTCTCGGGCGGCCAGCAACAGCGTGTCGCACTGGCGCGCGCACTGGCTCCGCGCCCACAACTGATCCTGCTTGACGAACCGTTCTCGAATCTGGACGTCGACTTGCGCGAGCGCCTGTCGCTCGAAGTACGTGAAATCCTCAAGAACCAGAACATCACCGCGGTACTGGTTACCCATGACCAGCATGAAGCCTTCGCCATGGCGGATGAGATCGGCGTCATGGCCGAGGGAACCATTCAGCAGTGGGATACGCCTTATCGCTTGTACCACCAGCCAGCGAACCGTTTTGTCGCCGACTTCGTTGGCCAGGGTGTTTTCCTGCACGGCAGAGTGATCGACGAGCGCAGGGTCGAAGTCGAACTGGGCGTCCTCCAGTCACGACTGCCACTCGAATGCAGCCAGGGATGCGATGCCTGTGGTCAGGGTTGTGGCGTCGAAGTCCTGCTGCGTCCGGACGACATCATCCACGACGACCTGAGCGAGCTGCAGGCGGAAGTTCGGTACAAGGCCTTTCGGGGAGCCGAAATTCTCTACACTTTGCGCCTGGCCAGCGGCGTCGAAGTGCTCTCGCTGGTTCCATCGCACCACAATCACGCCCTTGGCGAAAAGATCGGCATTCGACTCGACGTCGACCATGTCGTCGCGTTCAAGACCGCAACCCGTGCCTTCCGGGCGAAGGTGCCGTCCATCCCGTCCCATCGATGATTCCCTGGATCGATCGCACACACCCTTTTCCGCCGTTGGAACTGGCGCTGGCCGAGCCCAACGGACTGCTCTGTGCCGGTGCCGACCTGTCCGCGCAGCGCCTGCTCGACGCTTACCAGCGGGGCATTTTCCCCTGGTACTCAAAGGGTGAGCCTATTCTGTGGTGGAGCCCGGACCCGCGCATGGTGCTTTTTCCGGGCGAATTCCGAATCTCGCGTTCACTTCGCCGCAGCTTGCGTTCGGGTCGCTTCGAAGTGAAGCTGGATAGCGATTTTCCAGCCGTGATCCGCGCCTGCGCCGAGGTGCCGCGTGCCGGTCAGAACGGTACCTGGATCACCACTGAAATGCAGCATGCCTACTGGCAACTCTTCCAGCTCGGAGTCGCCCATTCGGTGGAGACCTGGATGGCAGGAAAGCTTGTGGGGGGCCTGTACGGCCTGGCGATTGGCCGCATGTTCTATGGAGAGTCCATGTTCGCGCAGGTCACCGATGCCTCCAAGGTTGCTGCGGCGCATCTCGCCCGTTTCCTTGAACAAGAGGGATTCGGCATGATAGATTGTCAGATGAACACGGCGCATCTTGCCTCTCTCGGGGCGTGCGAGATACCGCGTTCTGTTTTCATGACCCGCTTACGGGCGCTGGTGGCGCAGGCCTGGCAACCTGGTCGATGGCCGGCCGACGGCGCCAGCCAAGCCTGGACTTAAGATCGTGTCTCGAATCAACGATTCGGAGTTGCCCTTTTCGCTGTTACAGTTCTATGCCACGGCGCCCTATACCTGCAGCTACCTGCTTGGCGAAAGGGCGCGTTCGCAGGTTGCGACACCAAGCCATCTGATCAACACCGAGATTTATGGCGAACTCGTCCGCAGCGGTTTTCGGCGCAGCGGGGTTTTCACCTACCGGCCGAAGTGCGACGACTGTCACGCCTGCGTTCCCGTGCGGCTGCCGGTCGAGTGCTTCCAGGCGAACCGTAGCCAGCGCCGAAGCATCAGAATGCACGCCGGTCTGCAGGCACACGAGCGGCCGCTCGGCTTTCGCGATGAGCATTATCAGCTCTATATGCGCTATCAATCGGCTAGGCACGCGGGTGGCGGTATGGATCAGGACAGCCACGAACAATACACACACTTCCTTTTGCAGAGTCGCGTCGATACCCGGCTGATCGAGTTCACCGACGCAGGGGGCTTGCGCATGGTGAGCATCCTCGACGTCCTGAACGACGGCCTGTCATCGGTATACACCTTCTTCGACCCGGACCTGCAGCCGGCCTCTCTTGGCACTTACAACATCATCTGGCAGATCGCGCAGTGTGTTGCCAATGGTCTGCCGTATCTCTACCTAGGCTACTGGATTCGCGGCAGCCGGAAGATGGCTTACAAGGCAAACTTCAAACCGATCGAAGGGCTGTTCGATGGGCAGTGGATCGATCTGCGAGCGCGCATGGAAGGACAGGAAATCCAAGGCAACCGCTGATGTGCTGATTATGCCCACAATTAAATTGGTCAGCAGCAAACAAATCGGCCAGATTCTGACTGTTGCCTGCTGCTCCATGACCGCATAATTGCATCGTCGATCCTCCGCCCAGATTGTTATTGCTTAACGCCTTGGGCGCGGCCAAGGCCGAATATGTTTTCGCTGCTTTGCGTCCTTTGGGTTGGCGCTCGCCAAGTGGATCGCCCTGAGTTGGGAGAACTCCCCGGGCAGCAAGCAGGTCTGCAAGGTACGCTGCGTAAACAGGAAGCGGCCGTCGCAAACGAAACCCAACTCCGCCCAATCCACCGCCGAATTCAGCAACCGTATCGCCAGTTGAAGATCCATATCCTGATCCTTCGGGAACAGCGCCAGGATCGATCCGTCGTAGTCCTTGCAGTCGTGTAGAAAGAAGGGGGCCTGGCGACGTGTTTTGGCATTGACGTAGATGCGTGGAGACTCGCTGATATGGTGCTGGCGGCCCCAGAGCCACCAGTTGGTTTCGTCAAAGTGGCGGACGCGACGAGCGAGCAGGGAGGCTTTGTGGCGTAGCAGATGCGGATGCTGAATGCCGTAGAGCATGCGCCGTGTTTCACCAGTGTCGATGGTGCGCGAGCAGACGAATTCGCGGTTGCCCTTGGGGTGGGTGAAAATGGCGTCGGCCCCGGAGACGGCACCGACTCTGACGTCGAAGAGTTGGGCGAGCGGGAGGGTGTAGCTGGACTTCAGGAACATCAGTTGGCCGTCCACCAAAGCAAAGGTTCGACCGTCATGCATGCGTCGCTCGAAGCGGTTCCGCTCGAAGCGGAAGATCGCGCAGTTCGGCACATAGGCGCCGAAGATGCTCGAATCGCCGGTTTCGATGAAATCGGTCATCGTCCCCTGGTGGAACAGAAACTCGTTCATCTTCCGCGCAGCGGTGAGCTTGATGAACTCGCGCGGGACGATGAAGATCAGCTCGCCGCCCGGGCGCAGATGGCGAACGCATTTTTCGATGAAGAACAGGTAAAGATTCGAGCGCCCGTCGAAGTGCGTGTCGTCGAGCAGCTTCCTGGTGCAGGCAGCAATGTCCTGGTAACGGACGTAGGGCGGGTTGCCGATGATGGTGTCGAACTGTTCGTTGGCCGGGTAGCTGAAGAAATCCATGACTCGCGCTCCCTTCGGTGCGACGCGGGCATCGAGTTCGATCGCCACGCAGCCGGGAATTTGGCGGCTGAAGGCCCCGTCGCCGGCAGAGGGTTCGAGCGTGCGACCGTGATTGCGGCGCAGGGCGAGCATTCGGGAGACCACCGCCGGGGGGGTGAAAACCTGGCCCAGACGAATGACGTCGCGAAGGCTGTTCCTGGCGCTTCGGGAGGAAGGGTCGTCGGGCAGTTCTTCGAACAGAGTAGGGGCGGTCATGTGGGATTTCCGAGTCCGGGATTCCGCGACTGTAACATCAACAATTCACGATTGACCACAGGCGATGAGGAACATATACTCTCTCGATTGGCTTTGAATTTTCTACTCTTTTTCCATCTTTTTTCCTCTCCTTGCATCGCGACGTCATTGTCAGCGATGTTTTTTCGCCCTTGAGCGGATCTGGATCTGTTTTCCATTTACAGGAATCATCATCAACACTCATGATTTGGCAGGCGTCACGATGAGTCTGGAGAGTCCGACCGTTTTGTTCTCCGATGGCCGACATGCGGTTTATTGGCTGGGCATTACCGATGAGACCGCATTTCGCTGCAATACCTATCTGATTCGGGACGGCGATGAAGTTGTCCTGGTGGACCCGGGCAACCGCACCTATTTCGGGCAGGTGAAGTCACGGGTAGGTCAGATTGTGGCACCGGAGAAAGTGACCGGCATCATCCTTTCCCATCAGGATCCGGACGTTGGGGCTTCGATGGTGGACTGGCTCGAGGTCAATCCTGATTTGAAAATCATTTCGACGCCTCGCACCCATGTCCTGCTGCCGCATTACGGCAAACCAGACTACCCGGCGTTCGAGGTGGAAGAGCACGGCGTCTATCCGCTTCCATCGGGTGGCGCGTTGCGCTTCATCGAGGCGCCCTTCCTGCACTTCCCCGGAGCCTTTGTCACGTATGATACCGCTTCGCGGTACCTGTTTTCGGGTGACATCTGGGCCGCTCTCGACATCAACTGGAGCCTGGTCGTGGAATCCTTTGAGGAGCATGTCGCGGCGATGGATTTGTTCCACCTGGACTACATGGCCTCGAATGTGGCAGCGCGTGGTTTTGCCAACAAGCTGGTCGGAGTGAACGTCGAGGCGATCCTGCCACAACATGGCTCCATCATCACCAGGAAAGATGTCCCCGCGGCCATCGATTATCTGCGGAAACTGCGTTGCGGACTCGACATCATCTACGCTGGAATCGAGTGAAATGGTCCTTCCGGATGCCGACCCGGATCTGACCAAGCGTCTTGCCACCCTGGAGCGGGAGAATGTCCTCCTGAAAATCGGTGTCAAGCAACTAACGCGGATACGTGAGCAATGGACACGTTCCCTGGACGAGCTGACGGCGACCAAATCGAGCCTCCAGGCCTCCAAGCAGTTTCTGGATCGGCTGCTGAACACGGCCCCGCTACCGATTCTGGTCGTCAGCCGGCCGTGGGGTCGGGTCATGATGGCGAATGCCGCTGCCGAGTCTCTGGCCGGCTGTACTACTGCGAACGAACTCATCGGCACCAGAGCGCTGGCTCGGGTCGAAGCTGCTGCGCGACGTGATGTACTGCGGTCCTTGGCGATGGCGGTTGTCTCGGAGGTTGCGGGCGATCCCGTTGGCGTGCGGATGCGCACGCGCGACGGCGAGGTTCGGCAACTCGAGGTTCACTGTGCCGCGATCACCAGCGTGCAGCGACATGAGCATAGCATGATCCTGATCGCCCAGGACGTGAGCTTGCACCTCGCTCAGGTCCAGGAGCTCGAACGGGTCAATGCGGAACTAAACCGCATGGTCGATGCCACGCATCGGGCACAGAAGAATGCGGAAGCCGGCAGTCGCGCCAAGAGCCAGTTCCTGGCCACCATGAGCCATGAGATACGCACGCCGATGAACGGTATTCTCGGCATGACCGAATTGCTGCGCGGTACGGAACTCAGCCCACCGCAACGGCGCTTCGCCGATGCCGTTTATCAGTCCGCTGAGCATTTGCTGAGCCTTATCAACGATATCCTTGATTTTTCGAAGATCGAGGCCGGCAAGCTCGAACTTGAGAGCATCCCCTTCGACCTGCGCGAACTGGTCGAAGGCGTTGGCGAGCTATTTGCCCAGCCCGCTGCAGCCAAAGGGGTCGAGTTGCTTTGCAGCGTCCCGCACGAGCTGCCGGTCGCCGTCAAGGGAGATCCGGTTCGACTGCGCCAGATCCTGACCAATCTGGTCAGCAACGCCGTCAAATTTACCGGCCAGGGCGAAATTGTCGTGCGCGTGAAACTGCTGCATGAGGACCACAAGCAGGCGCACTTCCGCCTTGAAGTCCAGGACAGCGGTATCGGCATCGGCGAAGACCAGCAAAGCCGCCTGTTCCATGCCTTCGTCCAGGCAGACGGTTCGACTACCCGGCGTTTCGGCGGCACCGGTCTGGGTTTGGCCATCGCCAAAAAACTGGTCGAAATGCTGGGCGGTCAGATTGGTCTGATCAGCGAGCACGGGCGAGGCAGCGTGTTCTGGTTCGAGATGCCACTGCTCAAACAGACGAGCGATGCGCGTGCGGTCAACCCGTTCGCGGAGGGGCTGAGAGGGCTGTCGGTGCTCATCGTCGATGACAATGCCACGAACTGCGAAATTCTTGCCCACTGTTTGCGGAGCTGGTCGATGAGCTACACCATTGCCAGCAGCGGACAGGACGCCCTGCAAACGCTTGACCGCCTGGAGAGTCATCGCTTTGATCTGGCGATTCTTGATCTGCACATGCCCGGTATCGATGGTTTTTCCGTCGCACGCGCGATTCGCGCACATCCGCGCTACGCAGCACTGCCGCTGATCCTGCTCGTGTCGGCCAGCGGCACCGGCGTCACGCCTCCCGAGCGTTCGGCGATCAGGAAAGACTGCTATCTGAGCAAACCGGTGCGTCACTCCGAGCTCTTCAAAGCAATGACCACCCTGCTGGCGTTGCAGGCTCTCGAATCGCCGGTCGAGCACCGGTCGTCGCCGGTGCTCGACCGAAAGAATGTACTCACTGGGCGGGTACTCATCGCCGAGGATAATCTGGTCAATCAGACGGTCGCCAGTGCCATGCTCGAATCGCTCGGCGTCACCTGCAGTGTGACGGAAAATGGCCGAGCGACGATCGAATGTTTGTCCAGGGAGCGCTTCGATCTCGTTCTGATGGATTGCCAGATGCCGGAAATGGACGGTTTTCAGGCCACCAGAGAGATCCGTCGGCGGCAGGAGCAAGGGCTGTTGTACCGTCCATTGCCGATCGTGGCGCTGACCGCCAACGCCGTTGAAGGGGATCGCGAACGCTGTCTCGCTGCCGGCATGGATGATTACCTGAGCAAACCTTTCACCCGCGACCACTTGTCGTCGATCCTTTGGCGTTGGTTGCCGCAGGCAGGCACGGGCGTTGCCTCATCCAGGACGACGGTCGTCCCGTCCAGCGCGGCAGCCGCTTCGCCAACCTCGCAGCACAGCAAGCCAGAGGTTCCCGACACTGGGCAGGCAATCAACCCGCGCGCCCTGGACATCATCCGACAGATACCTGGGGCCGATGATGCCCGCCTGCTTGACACAGTCATCAGAGCATTCCTCGCCGATACGCCGGCGCGCTTGGCAAAATTGCATGCGGCCATCGCGACCGGCGACGCAGACGGCTTGCGCAAGACAGCGTACGGCCTAACGTCAAGCTGTACCCATGTCGGCGCCGAATACCTGGCGGCTCTGTGCAAGGAACTGGAAAGGATTGGTCGTAGCGGTCGTGTCGACGACGACGCCAGGCACCTGCTGGCAAACGCCGAAAGGGCGCTACCGGGAGTTCTCGTCGCCTTGCGCGAATTACACGCACAGGGAACCCGGGTGATGTCGGCTTCAGTCGGGGACGGGAGTCACCAGCCAATGGCGTGACCTCTTGCCCTTGCTGTCGATGCTCTCGAGATGGACCGGGAAGCCCCACAGCCGCGCGACATGCTTGAGCACCTCCTCGGCACTGTCGTCGAGCGGGCGCTCGTTGTGCTGCGTGTGGCGGAGAACCAGCGAACGGTCGCCGCGCAGGTTGACGCTCCACACCTGGATGTTGGGTTCGCGCGAACCCAGGTCGTACTGACGCGACATCGCCTCGCGCAGAATGCGATAGCCGGCTTCGTCATGGATGGCGGAAACTTCCAGCTTCGGCGCCTTTTCGTCGTCGACGATCGCGAACAGACGGAAGGCGCGCATCAGGCGTGGCGACAGGTACTGGCCGATGAAGCTTTCGTCCTTGAAATTGCGCATCGCGTGATCGAGAGTGGCCAGCCAGTCGCTGCCGGCGATGTCCGGGAACCAGTTGCGGTCTTCGTCGCTGGGCGCTTCGCAGATGCGCTTGATGTCGGAGTACATTGCGAAACCCAGCGCATAGGGGTTGATGCCGTTGTAGGACGGGTGGCCGACCGGCGGCTGGAACACGACATTGGTATGGGACTTGAGCCACTCGATCATCAGGCCATCGGTGAGGTAGCCATCGTCGTACAGGGTGTTCAGCAGGTGATGGTGCCAGAAGGTTGCCCAGCCTTCGTTCATCACCTGCGTCTGCCGCTGCGGGTAGAAGTACTGCGCCACCTTGCGGACGATGCGAACGATTTCGCGCTGCCAGGGTTCGAGCAGCGGCGCATTCTTTTCGATGAAATAGAGCAGGTTTTCCTGTGGCTCGGCGGGAAAACGTGTCGCCTCCTTCTCGGTGGCCTCCCTTTCTGGTCGTCGCGGCAACGTGCGCCAGAGTTCATTGACCTGCCGCTGCGCATAGGCTTCGCGATCCGCCGCCCGTGCACGTTCTTCGTAGAGGCTCAGCCGGCTCGGCCGGCGATAGCGGTCCACGCCGTAGTTCATCAGCGCATGGCAACTGTCCAGCAACAGTTCGACCGCGTCGATGCCGTGACGCTCTTCGCAGCCAGCGACGTAGTCTTTGGCGTAGACGAGGTAGTCGATGATCGATGAGGCGTCGGTCCACATCCGGAACAGGTAGTTGCCCTTGAAAAAGCTATTGTGGCCGTAGGCTGCATGTGCGATCACCAGCGCCTGCATCGCCATCGTATTCTCTTCCATCAGATAGCTGATGCACGGGTTGGCATTGATCACTATTTCATAGGCCAGACCCATCTGGCCGCGCCGGTAGTTCCGGTCGGTGGCAATGAACTCCTTGCCATAGCTCCAGTGGCGGTAGTTGACTGGCATGCCGACCGAGGCATAGGCGTCCATCATCTGTTCAGCGGTGATGATCTCGAGCTGGTTGGGATATGTGTCGAGGCCGAAGCGCCGAGCGGTGCTGCGGATGGCCTCGTGATACTGATGGAGCAGCTCGAAGGTCCAGTCGCTTGGCGCCGGCAGTTTCGCCGCCGGCGTCTGGGCCGGCAGCGGCCGGTCGCTTAGGGTATGGTTCATATTGCCCTCACTTCCTTGCTGAACAGCTCGCGAAACACTGGATAGATCTGGTCGGCCGTACTGGCCTTGCGCATCGCGAAGGCGTCGGTGATGGCCGCCAGCGCTGCGTATTCCTGCCACAGGTTCTGCTCCTGCTCGACCACCTGGATATAAGCGAAGTAGCGGCACAGCGGCAGAATTGCGTTCGCCAGCAGTTCACGGCAGCGCGCACTGTCGTTGTGCCAGTTGTCGCCATCGCTGGCGTGTGCGCCGTAGATGTTCCATTCGCCACTTGGGTAGCGGGCGCGGATGATCTGCTCCATGAGGACAAGCGCGCTCGAGACGACTGTCCCGCCGGTTTCCGTGGCGTGGAAGAATTCGTGTTCGCTGACTTCCTGCGCCTGCGTGTGATGTCGGATGAAGACGATGTCGATCCGTTCATAGTGCCGGGTCAGGAAGAGGTAGAGCAGGATAAAGAAGCGCTTCGCCAGGTCCTTGCGCGCTTCGTCCATCGAACCGGAAACATCCATCAGACAGAACATGACCGCGCGGGCGGTCGGCACGGGTGTCCGCACACGGTTGCGATAGCGAAGATCGATCGGGTCGAGATAAGGGATGCGCGCGATGTGCGCGCGCAGCGCTTCGATGTCACCCTCGAGGGCCTGGATTTCCTGCCGGCGCGACGGGTTAACGGGCGGTGCGAGCAGGGCCTCGAGAAGTGCTTCAAGGCGGGCCAGTTCCCGCCGCGCCTGGCTGCCGAGCGCGATGCGCCGGCCGATGGCGCCGCGCATGGAGCGAACAACGTGCAGGTTGTTCGGCGTCCCGTCGCTGGAAAAGCCGGCCCGGTGCGTCTTGTAGGCCGGGGTGTCGGCGAGCGTCGTACGCACCAGGTTGGGCAGCGCCAGGTCGTCGAAGAAGACCTGCATGAACTCTTCCTTTGTCAGGTGAAAGACGAAGTCGTCTTCTCCCTCGCCGGAATCGCCAGCCTTCCCGGAACCGCCCCGACCGCTGCCGCCCTGTGGACGGTCGATGCGGTCGCCGCGAACGAAATCCTGGTTGCCTGGATGCACCATTTCGCGTCGTCCGCCCGGGCCGTGACCGAACACCGGTTCGCTGATGTCGCGGCGTGGAATCGGGATATCCTCGCCCTGAGCGATGTCGCGGATGTCACGCCCGGCGACGGCGCGCTTCACCGCCTCACGGATCTGCTCCTTGTGCCGGCGAAGGAAGCGTTCACGGTTGCCGATCGACTTGTTTTTACCGGCTAGCCTTCGATCGATGATCTGTTGCATGGGAGATCCTCCACGCCATGGATTGATGCCGGGTCACCCATCTCAAGAATTCTTTCGGACACGCAGATACCACTCGCAGAGCAGTCGTACCTGCTTCGATGTGTAGCCCTTGTTGACCATGCGATTGACGAAGTCTTCGTGCTTCTTGACGTCGTCGGCGCTGGCCTTGGCATTGAAGCTGATGACCGGCAGCAGCTCTTCGGTGTTCGAGAACATCTTCTTCTCGATGACCGTACGCAGCTTTTCATAGCTGGTCCACAGTGGGTTCTTGCCCTGGTTGTTGGCGCGCGCGCGAAGCACGAAATTGACGATCTCGTTGCGAAAATCCTTCGGGTTAGCGATTCCCGCGGGCTTTTCGATCTTCTCGAGTTCGGCATTCAGCGAGGCGCGGTCGAATACCTCGCCGGTATCGGTGTCGCGATACTCCTGATCCTGTATCCAGTAATCGGCGTAAGTAACGTAGCGGTCGAAAATATTCTGGCCGTACTCGCTGTAGCTTTCCAGGTACGCGGTCTGGATTTCCTTGCCGATGAATTCGGCGTAGCGCACCGACAGGTGTTCCTTGATGAAAGCGAGGTACTTCGCCTCGGTTTCGGCCGGGAACTGTTCGCGCTCGATCTGCTGTTCGAGCACGTACATCAGATGCACCGGGTTGGCAGCGATCTCTGTCGAGTCGAAGTTGAACACCTTGCTGAGGATCTTGAAGGCGAAGCGGGTCGAAATGCCGCTCATTCCCTCATCAACGCCAGCGTAATCGCGGTACTCCTGGTAGCTCTTGGCGCGTGGGTCGGTGTCCTTGAGGTTTTCGCCATCGTAGACCAGCATCTTTGAATACAGGCTGGAGTTTTCCGGTTCCTTCAGGCGCGTCAGCACCGCGAACTGCGCCATGATTGGCAGGGTTCCCGGCGCGCAGGTAGCTTGCGCAAGCGAGGAACCACGCAGCAGCTTCTCGTAGATTTTTACTTCCTCGGAGACACGCAGGCAATAAGGTACCTTGACGATGTAGATGCGGTCCAGGAAGGCCTCGTTGTTCTTGTTGTTGCGGAATGCTTTCCATTCGCTTTCATTCGAGTGCGCGAGCACGACGCCGTCAAAAGGAATCGCGCCGAAGCCTTCGGTGCCCTTGAAATTGCCCTCCTGCGTCGCGGTCAGCAGCGGGTGCAGGACCTTGATCGGCGCCTTGAACATTTCGACGAACTCGAGCAGTCCCTGGTTGGCAAGGCACAGGCCGCCCGAGAAGCTGTAGGCGTCCGGGTCGTCCTGAGCATAGGTTTCGAGCTTGCGGATGTCGACCTTGCCGACCAGGCTCGAAATGTCCTGATTGTTCTCGTCACCGGGTTCGGTCTTGGCAATGCCGACCTGCTTGAGCACGCTCGGATAGCGCTTGACCACCCGGAAGCGGCGGATGTCGCCGCCGAATTCTTCAAGCCGCTTCACTGCCCACGGCGACAGGATGCGCGTGAGGTAGCGGCGCGGGATGCCGTATTCCTTTTCGAGGATGGCACCATCTTCATCGGGATCGAACAGGCCGAGCGGTGACTCGTTCACCGGCGAACCCTTGATCGCGTAGAAAGGAACCTCCTGCATCAGTGACTTAAGGCGCTCGGCGATCGAACTCTTGCCACCGCCGACCGGACCGAGCAGGTAGAGGATCTGTTTCTTCTCTTCAAGCCCCTGTGCCGCGTGGCGGAAGTAGCTCACCACCTGTTCGATGGAGTCTTCAAGCCCGTAGAACTCGGCAAAGGCCGGATAGATCTTGATCACCTTGTTGGCGAAAAGGCGCGACAGCCGCGGGTCATTACGGGTGTCCACCGTCTGCGGCTCGCCGATGGCGCGCAGCATGCGCTCGGCGGCACTGGCATAGCTCAGCGGATCTCGCTTGCACGCCGCGAGATAGTCCTCCAGCGAAAGCTCCTCTTCACGGGTGCGGTCGAAGCGGGCGGCAAAATGACTGACGATGTCCATGGTGATCTCCAATAAACGGGTTGTATCCTCCCCGATGATCTCGACCGTGCCGGGTCGAATCGGCACTGACGCATATCACTTTTGGTCAAGCAAATAACGCGCCAGTTCCCCTGATGGCTGACCCGATGGCTTCCGTGCCGCGCATTGGCGACCGATGTCGGGCACCGGCGAGCTCCTCGTGATTGGCCCTCTGCTGGAGGAAATGCCTGATGGTGCTTTGCAGTGGTTGGCACGGCCATGATCCTGGCGTTGCGGAGAGGCCCTCCGACGAGTGTGCACCAGACTGGTGCGTAATGACACTATCGATGTCATTGCAAGGAGAGTGCCACGGCAAGGTGTAAAATTTTCCGATGAGCAATTCTTCACGAATCAACAGGTGCCGTCCCATGACTGGAGCACAGCAACCGCGACTCCGCTGCGTTACGGCTTCATCGAGACAGCCTGCGGGCAGAGGGTGGCGATCATGCGCCGATCGACCCGCCTGAGCTTCGCGCTGGCCGCGTGCATGCTGGTGCCGGTGGCGATCTCGACTGGATGCACCGTCCTCGAGCGCGCCGGGAACGACTGGCGAACGGCACGCCGCGACTCCTCCGGTCAGGCGCCCGATCCGGCCACCACGCCTGAAGCGGTGATCCAGGTCTACGGCGCACGCACGGTTGGTTGGCGCGGCGCCTTCGGCGTGCATACCTGGATCGTCACCAAGCCGAGCGGTGCCGGGCACTACACCCGCCATGAGGTCGTCGGGTGGGGCGTGGACCAGGGAATGAGCACGGTCCGGGTCAATCGCGCCGGGCCGGATAACTACTGGTTTGGCGCTTTCCCTGAGAAACTCGCGGATGTGCGTGGGCCGCACGTCGATGCACTGATCGAGCGGGTCAGTCTTGCCGTGCGCAATTATCCCTATCCGAGCACCTATCGGACCTGGCCCGGTCCAAACAGCAACACCTTTGTCGCGTATATCGCGCGCGCCGTGCCCGAACTGGGAGTCGACATGCCGCCGACCGCGATTGGCAAGGATTTCCTGCCTGGTGGTGCCGTACTGGCGCGTAGCCCGAGCGGCACTGGCGTGCAGGTGTCGGTGCTCGGCGTTGCCGGCGTGCTGGTCGGCTGGGAAGAGGGTGTCGAGATCAATCTGCTAGGTCTCACTCTCGGCCTAGATCTAAAGTCGCCGGGCATCAAGCTGCCGGGACTGGGTCGGTTGGGGTTTCCCCAGTAGCCGGCCAGATTGCACGCCGGCAAGATAGCGTGCTAAGGTCGTGGCCAGGATCTCGAATCCTCGAGGTCCATCTCCATCTTTTTGGCAAGGAGAACATCATGATGTTTGGTCCGCATCGACGCTTTTCTGCCGCGCTGACTGCCGGCATCATCACTTTGCTTGCCTGTGTCACGACAGCACGCGCGTCCGTCGTTTCCGCCACCCCAACGTTGCCGGTCCTCGGCGTTCCGTACGCTTCGTCGATCGGTGTGGGTTGTTTCCCCGCGGTGGGCGCCTGCGTCGTGCCGGGAACGATTACACTGACATCACTCGTTTCGTCCACTTTCGATTCATCAGGTCAGAACATCGTCGCCAATGCGTCCTACGTGGGCACCTTGACGAACCTTGGAGGGGTTCCGATCGGGTCCGTGAACTTGTCCGGCACGCTCGAGGAGGAAATCTTCGGGCGTACATCGCCAAGCGCTCTTGGCATCTGGGCGACCGAACTGCTGGCGCTTTCGCTGAGCGGCCCGGTGCTCGGACACACCTTGACACTGACCCTGGATCCCGCGGTGCCGTCTACTGGTTTTTCGTCGATCATGGCAGAAGGCGGACAAGGGGATAGATTCAGGATTGACAGCTTCTTCGACGTGTTCGTCGAACTGTCGCTCGATACCATCCCGCCGTTGTCCACGACGCGCGGCCCGCTGCACCTGTCGCTCGTCCCCGAGCCGTCGACCTGGCTGCTGCTCATCGGCGGCATCGCTGGTCTGGGTTGCTTGCGGCGGCGGCACACCGCGTAGCGTCCCTGCAACTCGACGAGAATCCGGGGGGGCTTCCATCTTAGAAGTGTAGGTTTTTATCGAGCATTGGTTCTGTGGCAGAGTTGGCCAAGGTTCCGGGACGGCGTGCGCGACGGGAATCATTTGATGGCCGAGCAAAGCGGCGATCATCAAATTCCAGCCTTGGCGGAAGATCCCAACCAAACGCCAACCGTTGTTCTGCCGCCGAGCGGCTCCGGGAACGGTCGGCAAGGTGGCGACCGGCAAGGCCGCTTCGGCTTCGCCGCCGACGGACAGCAGCCACCCGGTGGCCAAGGCGATCGCGAGCCACCGCCGTTGCGCGCGCGTGATCGTCCATACGGGTGTATGGCCATATGGCCAGCCACCCCGTTTCAGACGTTTGAATCCTGGCTCGATCCATGCCCGCAACCCATACCAGCAGACCTCCGCGGCCTGTGGCGACAGATCGGTCAGCACCCGCCACGCTTCTTGATGACCGGCGTCCCAGCGGCCCAGCAACGTGCACTCCAGTCGAGCCTCCTTGCCGTGGAAGGCCGTGCCTTGGCTCGCCAAGGACCGGCCCACGGCGGCTACCCGTTGGGTCAAGGTTACCCCGCGTGATACCAACCCCGAGGTCGAAACGTGCCCTGTTGATTGATGCGCAGCAGCGGGTGCCAGCCCAGTGCCTGAATCGCCTGGAAAAGTCATTTGGCGTGCAAGTCTCGATCGGCGAGGACCATCACGGTCCAGCTGGGCGGCACAACTTGGCTGAAGTGTTTCCACAAGGCCAGCCATTCGGGCTGCCACGGAGGCTTCTCGGTGGCGGGCAGAATTTTCCAGGCGACCGGGACAGCACAGCCCCGATAGAGCACACTGATCACGAGCGCCACAAAGCGTTGGCCCAGAGTCGTCGCATCGAGGGCAATCGCCACTTGCTGGCCGGACCAGCCTTCAAGCACCCAGGCCCACCACGGTGCCCAGCACCCGGTCACATCGAGCTCGGCCCGGTGCGTCCCCGCTTTCGCGCTCGCTTCGCGATACCTGTCTCGCAGGCGTTCGCGCACCGTGTGGAACGATTGACCCCGCAGCGGTGCCAGCAAGCCGGCCACCGCACTCAATGCGCAAGACCGCGCGAGCATCATGCCCAGGCTCCACCACGCCAGGCCCGCCGCAAGCGGTTTGCTCAAACCCGGAAAATGCTTGGAAACAGTGGCCATCCAGGAAGAAAATTCGGGATAGCGAAACATGATTCACCTCCGGCAACAAGCTCCGTTCTAGCAGCCTGTCGGACTTTACCCTTGCCGCCCGCTGAATATGCTACAATCATAGCTGTTCCAGGAACGGAGGTCCGGCATGTCCCATTTCATCGTCACCGATCGCAAGACCGACTACCTGCTGCCGCCGTCACTCGACGATTGGTTGAACGAGGATCATTTGGCGCGATTCATTGTGGAGGTGATCGACTCGCTTGATTTGTCGAAGCTGACGCGGCAGTACGCTGGACGGGGATCGAAGGCGTACCATCCGGCGACGCTGCTGGCCATTCTGGTCTATGGCTACGCGACGGGTATTTTCTCCAGCCGCAGGCTGGAGCAGGCGACCTACGATTCGGTCGCCTTTCGCTACATTGCCGCCGGCAGCCATCCCGATCACGACAGCCTGGCGACGTTCCGCCGGCGTTTTCTGGAGGAACTGAGCGACTTGTTCGTGCAGGTTCTGGAGATGGCCCGGGAGATGAAGCTGCTCAAACTGGGCAATGTCTGTCTTGACGGCACGAAGATTCAGGCCAACGCCTCCCGCCACCGTGCGCTTTCGCACGGCCACATTGAAAAGCTGGAAGCGCAACTCAAGGCGGAGGTGCAGGAACTGTTCGCGCTGGCCGAACAGGCGGATCAGGCGGAGGTTCCGGACGGCGTCAGCCTGCCGGAAGAAATCAAGCGCCGCGAAGATCGGCTGGTGGCGATGGCGGCGGCCAAGGCGAAGATTGCGGCGCGGGCCGAGGAGCGCTATCAGCGAGAGAAGGCGCAGTACGACGAGAAGAGGGCGCGGCGCAAGGCGAAAGAAGAAGAGACCGGCAGGAAGTGGGGGGGCAGAGTGCCCAAAGCCCCCGAGCCCGGCGTACGGGACAGTGACCAGATCAATCTGACCGACGAAGAATCGCGCATCATGCCGGTGGCCGGTGGCGGCTTCGAGCAGGCGTACAACGCCCAGGCGGCGGTTGATCCCGCGACCCTGCTGGTGGTGGCGGTCGGCGTGACGCAAGCCCCCAACGACAAGGAGCAGGTCGAGCCGATGCTGGCGACGCTCCAGGCGCAGGCCGATGGGCTGGGTTCCGTGCACGGGATGATCGCCGACACGGGCTTCTACAGCGAGAAGAACATCAAGGCGTGCGAGGCGGCCGGCATCGTCCCCTTGATCGCGGTGGCGCGCGACGAGCACCATCCTGGCTGGCGGGAGCGGCATAGCGAACCGGCCGCGCTACCGGAGAATGCGACACCCGTGCAGGCCATGTCGCATCGTTTGAAGACCAGAGCGGGGCGAGCGCTCTATGCGTTGCGCAAGCAGACCGTCGAGCCGGTCTTCGGCATCATCAAGTCGGTCATGGGCTTTCGCCAGTTTTCCTTGCGGGGTTGGCAGAAGGTCACCGGGGAATGGACGCTGGTCTGCCTGGCGTGGAATTTGAAGCGCATGGCCAAGTTGCGCCCGCAGTAGAGAAAAACGAGGAAAAAACCTCAAAAAGGCCGGAAAATCGACAAATTCCGGCCTTTTTCATGCCGAAAAGTAAAATTTGTCGGTTTCCCGGGCTCCAAGTCCGACAGGCTGCTAGCCTCTTTCCATCGATATGGGGACATCTTGTCTCGCTACCAGCGGTCCACCCACAGCCGCAAAAACACCTATACTTGTAAGAACCGGCCATGCCCCTCGAAACATTCCTAGTTGTCGTCTATTGCCCTGTTCGCGAAGCCGTTAAGGCAGTCATTCCGGGTGGGAACCCGCGCAAGGGAAGTTTTCCCCCCAATTGTCGGATGCCGAGGCCCTGACGATGGCGTTCGTCAGTACCGTCCTCGGATACCGAAGTGACAAGGCCGTTTGGCAGTACTTCCGCCGGCAATTGGGCCGCTGGGTTCCCAAATCTGGGGGACCGTTAGACTTTCGTCCGGAAATTGGCCAATCTCGGTCACCTAAAAACCTTTCTGCATCAGCATTGGGCCAGGACGCAGGGGGCGTTCGAGGCCAAAGGGCATCTCGTGGACCGATTCCTCGTACCCGTGTGCCATCCCAGGCGGGTCGGTCGCCGCACCCTCTTTCTGGGCGAGGCGGGTGAGGGCTTCTGCGCATCATAAGATGAGCATTCCTTTGGTTTCCATGGCCTCGTGCTCACGACTGCGGACGGCATCATCACCGGGGTGGCCTTGACGGCAGCCAATATCGGTGAACCTGAAGCCCTCTTAGCCGATGTTTAACATAACGTCAGTTCGGGATAAGTTTGGGGGGACTGAGAGAGCCGACGGAGATCCTGTAGCGACAATTTAGGCTTGTTGGGCATCAGGCAATAGGCGATGAGGCCGGCCAGCAGATTGACGGCGAAATGGATCGGCGAGCGATGGCGGGTGTGCTCGATCTGACAGAGGTTTTTCAGTTCGTCGATGACGGTTTCGACGAGGGATCGCTGTCGTAGCATCGCCTGATCGAAGGGATCGAGGGCGACGGGCTTCTTATTTTTCCTGACCTTGGTCACGAAGTCGATGCCGAGATCCTTGAGAAAGGTAGTCAGCCACTGTGCGATAGAGCCCTTGTCCGCATACAGCTTGCCAAATGTCAATGGTGCTTGAAACCCGCGTAAACCTGGCTGCGATGCGCAAAGGGGTCTCCCCGTTGGGATTTGCTGAGGCAGGATTGAATCGGGGTTTTGAGGCGGCCTGGATAGCCGAGGTGCGGCTGAGGGCGTGTTTCCAGTCGCCCTTCGGGCTCCTTTCAACACGCCCTCAGCCGCACGGCCGCGGCCCCGGTAGTATGGGAGCGGGTCGGCCGTTGGGCGGTAGCGCAGGGATGACAGGCCTGTTCGGGTGCGGTAAATAGATGCCGCCAAGAAGAACGGGCACGACACCGGCCCCAACTGTCAACACCGATTGAAAACTGACACAGTTTTTGCTCTGTCACCGATTGAAAACTGATACACCCCCAATGCTCTGTGACGGCGGTGGTGGGGGCTCCTGGAGGGCGGGCCGTAGGCCCAACCGGAAGGAGGCCCCACCACCGCGGCGGCGCCTATCCCCCGGCGGTTGCCTTTCTGGCCGGAACCATTCCGGCCTGCCGCTGACGTTTGAGCCGGTAACTTTCTCCGGCGATCGGTACGATCTGCGCGTGGTGCAGCAAACGATCCAGCAAGGCGGCCGTCAGCGTGGCATCCTGGGCAAAGGTGGCCTCCCACTGGCCGAACGGCAGATTGCGGGTGACGATCAGGCTGCCCTTCTCGTAGCGCGCGGCAATGACCTGGAAGAACAGGTGGGCCTGCTCGCGGCTCATCGGCAGATAGCCGATTTCGTCGATGATGAGCAGGCGGTAAGCCGCGATCGCCCGGTGCAGGACCGCTTTCAACGGGTTTTGTGCGTGCGCGACCGAGAGGGTCAGCAGGAGGTCGGCGGCAGTGGTGAAACGGGTCTTGATGCCGGCCTGGGCGGCGCGATCACCCAGAGCGATCGCGAGAGGGGTCTTGCCCACCCCGGAGGGGCCGACTAGGACGACGTTCTCGTTGCGCTCGACGAAGGCCAGACCGGCCAGTTCGTCGATCTGGCTCCTTTTGACGCCGGCGGCGAAGGAATCATCGAATTCCTCCAGCGTCTTGATTGCCGGGAATCCGGCCAGACGCGTCAGCATGTTTTGCTTGCGCACCTGCCGTCCGGCGGTCTCCGCTTGCAGCAGACCTTCGAGAAAGTCGCTGTAGGCGCTTTCCTGCCCGGCGGCTTTCTGGGCGGCAGCGACGTCGCTCTGCGCAATGAACGGCAGGTTCAGGCTGTCGCACAACGCAAGCATTCGTTCGTGCTGGAGGTTCCTGGCGTCCTCTCCGCGGCAAGCTGCAGTTGCGTCAGCAGTTGGGCGTAGACGGTGAGCGGATGCTGCGCCGGCGTGGGCAACGCGATTCTCTCGGCAACCGTCGGGCGGACACCCGTCGCCTCGACCGGCGGCAATGTCGCCGCGCCACGGCGGGGGAATCCCTTGCAGATGCGCTTGCTCTTCCTGCAGGCGCTGGGCAGGCGATACGTGCGTGCTGCCGTGGATACGCACGTTGGCCACGTCCTTGAGCCAGCGCCGGACCTCGGCATGGGCAGTCACGGCGTCGAGTTGAAGACCATCCTGCTTGAGCCGACTGATCAGCGGAACGTAGAAGGAGCGGCGCAGGTAGCCGTTGAAACGTTCCACCTTGCCTTGGGTTCGGGCGCGATAGGGCCGACACCGTTGGATGACGAAACCACCGTGCTTGGCATAGTCGAGGAAGCCGGCGTGATCGCGGTGTTCGCCTGAACCCTCGACGTCGCGTTCGAGAACAACGGTCTTCATGTTGTCGTAGAGCAGGCGCCTGGCTACCCCTCCGAACGCCTCGAAGGCAGGCTGGTGGCCGTCGATCAGGGTACCGACTTTCATGTCGCTGACGAATTCGACGTGACTCGCCCGGCTGTACCCGAGAGTCGCGCAGAAGGCGTACCGGGGATCCGCTCCCTGGCGAAACTCGACCCAGTCAATCTGCCTCTGGCCTCCTGGCGCGGTCTCGAAACGCACCACCGGATCCTCAGCAACCGGCGCTCGGACCGTGTGCAGAAAGGCGCGCAATTGGCTGACCCCTCCGGTCTAGCCCAGAGCGTTAATCTACCTGAACAGAACCGTCGCCGGGATCCACTGCGGCTGCGCCGCCGCCTGCCGATCCCGCAGAGACGTTTCATGAGCCGAGGGCTTGCTCACCCGCTTCTTCCGGCGCTCGTGGCGCGGCTGGCCGCCCTGCGCCAAATGGCTGCGCACCGTATTCACCGCGCAGCCCACCTCCGCTGCAATCCTGCGCAGACTGAATCCATGCTTCCTCAATACTTCGATTTCCACATACACCTCCTTCGTGATCATCGGCGCCTCAAAAAATCGCCGATCTTCCCAGTTCGGTGTATCCACTTTCAATCGTTGCGCTGTATCAATTTACATCCGCTGCTGACAGCTCAGGAGGAGATCGATCATCCGGCCGGCCCAGGCTTGCCCCAGATCCTCGAAGAGATAGGTCAGTTCGCGCAAGTGATGGGCATTGCACAGGCCGTGCTTGCAGAGGAGGTCACGATAAGGCTTCCAGCCCTCGTGAATGAGCGTGCCGAGGAAGCCGGCCAGAATTCCCAAGTCATCAAACGCCTGCCTGCCGCGTTTCGCATGACACGCGACCCAGGTCAGCAGCGTGGTGGCCATCACGTGCATCCAGTGCAGCGAGCCGGCAACGCGCAGACCGGTCTCATCGGCGTGCGCCACCTCGGCGACTTGAAGGGCCTCGCCGATGGCGCCCACCGTCGGCGACAGCCGGACAACAGCCTCCTTCGCAGCGGCGAGGACTGTCGCTTCGGCCATCGGCAGTTCGAAGAAATCGCCCATCAACTGCGCCGTGCGTTGCACCGGCATCATGGGGTGATGCGTCAGATGAACTACAGCCGCCCAAGCCGCCGGCCCGTACTGCACCGGCGAAGAAACGCCTTCGGGAAATTCACCACGGCACACTTGGCCGCAGGCGCAGGTCGCCGCCAAGACCTGATGCTCCGTGACCTCGAAGCGCAACGGCGGCAGATCGAACACTTGCCGGGTCTCGACCACCGCCGCTTTCCCCAACGGGCATTGGCACGCGGGGCAGTGGGCGGGTGGCCGATGCACCAGGACTCGATCCGGCTTGTCGACCTGCTTGAGCGTTTGTCCCGTAGGCCCCGGCTGGCCGCCATTGGGGTGCTGGCCCGACTTGCGTAGCGAATGGGGTTTGGCTGGCGGCTTGGCCAAGCCATCCGAAGACGGGGGCTTGCTCGAATTGTGGCTATCTTGACTCCGCTTCCCCTCCAGTTCCCGCACCTTCGCCTGGAGTTCTTCTACTTCAGCTCTCAAATGGCCTACCACCACATGCAAAGGCCAAAGCGCTCGGATCAGATCATCCTTCTCGGCAAGACTGAGTCGTTCAAGGTCGGGAAGTTCATCCCTGCTCACTGCGCCTGAAAAAGCTCTTCATTGCACGATCAACGTCGGTTCTCTTGCAAACTTGGACGTCCACACTGAACGAAAAATTCATTGCCCGAGCGTGGCCTCGGTCCAACTTGTCTGACCGGTCGAGAGCGCCTGAGTAGTTACCTTCATTCCAACAATAGTGTGTTGGTGATCCTGGATGAGATGGATCGAACCGTGCTGCAACGACGTCTTCCGAATAATCTGGAGCAGATCTGCCAGGCGCTTTGCGCGCATCGCGAGGCGATAGAGGGGATTGCCGTCGAGTCCACCTACCACTGGTATTGGCTGGTCGACGGCCTGATGGAAGCGGGCTATCGGGTGCACCTGGTGAACACGGCGGCGGTCAAGCAGTACGAGGGCCTGAAGCATAAGCGCTTCCGGATAAAGGGGATGCCTTTTAAGAATCTCTTAATCTTTTGCCCTGATGATCATGATGATGCCTCGAATATGGCGTTCGACTCGATCAACGAAATCCGTAGTGCCGACTTGCTGTATTTCGGGCAGTGCAGGAGAGCAGAGTACCGTTAACGTTAAGCGGCGGCGGGTTACAGTTTAATTTTCTTGTGAGGGTCCGAGGTGACTCGCGATCCTCGAACGTACAGGACAAGAGGTTCTATTGTTTGGAGGGATAAGCAATGCCATTGAAGACGATTTCACCATGCTACCTAGTACTTTACTGTATGGCGCTGGCTGCTACCCACGGTGCGCAGGCAGCGCCACCCCCGGGCCAGCTTCTGTCCTCCCAATGTGCCCAATGTCACGGCACCAACGGCAATGGCCCGGGGTTTGACGAAGTGGCGGGCAAGAGCGCCAGCGAACTGCAGAAAGACCTCTTGGAAATGAAGCGCCGACCAGTCGAAGGCATCATGGACCGCCAGGCCCGTGGCTATACCGATGCCCAGATCAAACTCATTGCCGACTACCTCGCTGCACACAGCGGTGTAGCAGCCGCTACGACTGACCATTGAGAGGAGACGTCAGCATGATGCACACCTTCAGTAGAAGACAATTCCTGCAGTTGGCAGGCGCGGCGTCAGCCGTTGCCGCCTTGCCCCGAGGAGCTGGCGCCGCTACCTCTACCGCGGCGCGCGTGGTCGTCGTTGGCGGTGGCTTCGGAGGCGCCACTGTCGCTAAGTACCTCAGGATGTGGGGCGGCGCCCAGGTTGCGGTTACCCTGGTAGACCCCAATCCCAGCCACATCGCCTGTATTCTCTCCAACCTCGTGGTCACCGGCTCGCTGTCCATGGACCGCATCACCCTGGGTTACAACGCGCTGCGGGAGAAATATGGTATTGCTGTGACGCAGGGTCGTGTGACGGCGGTCAACTACGCGGGCGGCACCGTCAGTCTTGGTGACGGAACGACTTTGCCATACGACCACCTTGTACTCTCTCCCGGCATTGACTTCATTCCTCCACCTGAGGGAGTCTGGGATCCAAACGTCACACCCCATGCCTGGCAGGCCGGCGCACAGACCCTCTTGCTGAAGCAGCAGCTGGCGAGCATGCGAGATGGCGACACTTTTGTCATGACCATACCCAAGTCGCCCTACCGCTGCCCGCCTGGCCCCTATGAGCGCGCCTGCGTGGTAGCCGACTATCTGAAAAGGAGACAACTCGTTTTTTCTAGAGTCGTCGTTCTTGACGCGAACCCCAGTATTCAAGCCGAGCCATTGGCCTTTGGCGAGGCCTTTAACTTCATCTACAAAGGAATGATAGAGTACGTTCCGAACGCCACGGTGTTGGCGGTGAATTCACCGACCCGCAGCATTCGTACCACCGCTGGCGACTGGTCAAACGTCCGCGTGCTGAACTACATCCCAAACCAGAGGGCTGCCGCCATCGGCCCGGCCAGCAGCCTCAATCGCGGATGGCCGGTGCTGAACGCACAGGGTTTTGTGCCGGTCGACCCGCTGACCTACGGTATCAGTGGCTACCCCAATGTACACGTGATTGGCGACGCCTGCGCGGTACCCGCCAGTGAGGGCAAGGCCGTACCCAAATCCGGCCACATGGCCAACTCGGAAGCCAAGATCTGCGCCGACGCCATCCTCCGCACCTTGAACACGCAAGCACTCGACGAGAACATCACAACCAACTCGGCCTGCTTCAGCCCGATTACCGCCACAACGGCATCCTGGCTATCGGCCAACTTCAACTACGGCGACATCTACGATGGCGCGGGCAAGGTGAAGGGCAAAGGGATGCACCGGGTGGATCTTGGCGAAGCACCCAGGACCAACGGAGATAACTATCAGAACATGTTCACCTGGGCTCAAGGGCTTTTCGCAGATAGCTTCGTCTGACTGAGTGAGCGTAAATCAAAATTTGGCCGTTTTCTCCGGAAGTTCCACGGAATGAACTGGAATTACGCCATCAACCTGAAATAGTGCTGGGAATAAAGCGGCCACTTAACCAAAGATGAGAAATCCCCCGGCTCTGCCGGGGGACTGGAAAAGTTTGACATTTCAGGGAGTCCATCAGGAAACTTCAAGCCGTGAGCCACCAAGCAAACGACTATGGAGAATCCCGATGGACGAATCCGAAAGCCTAACCGGAGTTTAACATACCGAAAATAACCTTCTCCTGAATCAACGACTTGCGACAGAAAAAATCTCTAATGGCACAACAAGCTCGTATTGTCGAGGTCAGGCAACTAATTTTCGGGTCCCTCCTGGTCCGGGGTTGATGCCCAGCGCGCGGTAGATCGCCATCAACTCGGGTTCAGCGACGGTGGCCTTGCGAACGTTCAGCGTACGTCCATCGCACTGACGGAAGGAGGCCGTCACCCGGCGCTGCACCGAGAGGGTCTCGCGCAGGGTCGCCCAACCGTCCTTGATGCCCGCGACCTTCAGCTTGACCCGCAGGAACTGCACGCACTGGTAAGCCAGCACGGTGATGAAGAGATGACCGTCCGATCGGTCTTCTTTCTGGTGATAGACCGGTCGCAAGCCGAGTTCGCTTTTCAGACTGCGGAACACGCTTTCGAGCTCGCTGAGCATCGTGTAGGTGCGCCAGAGCCGCTCTTCGCCCCAGGCCAGTTCGTTGGTGCGCAGGCAATAGACCCCCGGATGAGTGGCCATCGTGCCGTCGACCCGTGCCTTCTGCCAAGTGATGGCGGTGACGATCTTGCCGGAATCATCGGTGACCAGGTCGACCGTATAGTGCTGGCTGGCGCCGAGGCTTTTCTGTTGGAGTCGGCCGACGCGTTCGAGCAACTTGTCGCGGCGCTTCTCGCAACGGGGTTTTTGCAGGCCGTCCTTGATCTGCTGCAAGCCCGCTTCGAAACACCGGGAGGACTGTTCAAGCATGGCTTCTTCCTTGCGCTGGCGACTCGGGGAGTGGCAATACAGGCAGAGTTCTTTGCCGTCTTCGCTGATCTCCTTCTGGAGAGGCCGTGGCTCCTCGGCGGCCGTCTCGATGGTCACGGCGCGCGTCTCATCGAACTGGCGTGTACCGCCACGACGAACGACCAGGTAGCGATAGCCGTGTTCGACCAGCCAGGCGACGTTGGCTTCAGTGCCGATGCCCGCGTCCATGATCACCAGTGCCCCTGCTGGAGCCGCCAGTCCGGCCAGCATCCCAGCCAATGTGCCCGTTTCGCTGACGTTGCCGACGAAAGTCTGCGAACGGCGCACGAAGCCGCTGCCACCGAGCACCAGACCGAGGGTCACCCACGGGCAGTCCGCGCGTTTCTCCTTCGAACGCCCGTGCTTGGCCTTCTGGTTGCCCATGGCCTCGCCTTCGAAATAGGTGTTCGTCAGGTCGTAGAGCGTGACCGTTTCTTCCAGGTCAAAGAGCGTTTGCAGGCGGCTGAACACCCGCGCTTCGATCACCTCCCGGTGCTTCATCAGCACGTCCGAAGCGCGGTAGAGACTCATGTGGGACATTGCCATGAAGTCGACGTCGATCAACTCGCCCAGCGCACTGTGCTGCTGCAGCCAGTTCCAGGTCGCCCGTTCAGAGCCTGGCCGGCCCATTCTCCCGATCAGGTTGCCGATGAGCGACGCCCGCAGGACCCCGTTGACCCCCAGATCGTTCAGCGTGTCGATCAAACCCAACTCGGTCAGGGCAAAGAGGCCGACGTGTTCGACCCCCACCGAGCGCGGTTGCATCATCTGCAGCGATTCGACATCGACTTCCTGGAAGTCTGTCGGCAGCCAAAGCTCTCCGGCAGGCTCCGCGGCGCCGGCAGCCGCGGACTCGGTCGCCGGCGCGCGCATCACCAGTTGCCCAGCGTAGCGCTGGGCAGCGCTCTCGATAGGCTTTGAGCATTCAAGGGGCAAGAGCCGCTCCTGGGGATGGAGAAGCTGCTCGATGCGGCGACACAGCACCGGCCAATCCTCCTGCTTGATCGAGAAGTTCCTCCCGAGGTTTAGCACGGTGATCTGCCGGACCTTGCCCCCAATGCGCTCGCCACGCACCAGCCGATAGGTGAAGTACCCCTCGCCGTTCGCCTTGTTGTTGGTTCGTGTCTTTCGAATAAACATGCCCACGATCGTACAACAAAAGCAAGAGAAAAATCGACTCTGATAAAATATTATGTCACAACAAAACGTCAGTAAAACACACTATATTAAAAATCAATGCGTTACATTTTTTGCACCCCAAATAATCGACCAAATATGACATTGGTGTGTTAAGGTCAGGCTAAGCCACTCGAAGTCTGAGTGCAAATATACCGTGCGCGGTCACGATTGAATCTTCTGGAAGGTTTGGAAGTTCAGGGTCAATAGGGACTGTAGCGCCTTGGCGTGGATGGTGTGGGTATCTTGCAAGCAGCGTTCGATGGCCGTCGTGAAGGAATGGAAGTCGGGGTAGTACTTGGCGTAGAGGCACTGCTTTTTGACGAACTTCCACAAACGCTCGATGAGGTTCAAATTTGGGGAGTAGGTGGGTAAAAAGAGCAACTCGATCTTCAGTTTCTCGGCGCAGGTTTTCACCAACGCACAACGCTGATAGCGGGCGTTGTCCAGGACGACCGTCATAGGCAGCGTGGGCCGTAGGGTAACCAGTTTCTCCAGCAAAGCACAGACGCTGAGCGAATTGATGTAGGTGGAATTGACGACGGTGACGACCTCTTTGGTGACGGCGTCGAGCGCACCCAGTACGTTGAAGCGCTGCCGGCCCGAGGGCGCCTTGATCCAGACCCGAGCAAGGCACCACACCACCGACAGGAAGGCGCCCAAGACAAAGTGTGCCGCGTCTACGAAGAACACGGCACGTTGGCCCGCTTGGGCTTCTGCCAAACGCGGTTCAAGTTCTTTTTTTTAAAGGCTTCCTGGACCTCGGGATCCGCCTTGGCCGGCAGGGTGCCGGTCTTCAGGCGTCTCATCCCGCACTTCTCTCGCAGGAAAAGCCGCACCTGAGTCGGCGAGCGGCTCAAACCCGTGAGCTTTCTGATCGCATCCACGGCCTCATGGATCGAAGCCGGCGGATGGGTGAGAAAATAAGCCCCGATCGTCTCCTGATGCGCCACCAGTTCGCTCTGCGGCCGACGGAAATGCAGTTCCTTCAGCCCGGCGACGCCGCCCTCCACCTACTGCTGGAGGTAGGTGCGAAGCGTCTTGCCGCTCACGCCCGCGAGCCGCGCGATATCTTGATGCGCAAGCCCCTGGCTTTTCAGCCACAGCGCTTCCATCTTGCGTCGCACGTGGGGATGCGGATGGTGAAATCGCTCGTGCTCTAAGGCGTCCGCCTCCGCCGGGGTAAAGGTCAGTCTCAGCATCGCAGCCTGTCCCTACAGAAAGCAATGCTCGAATTCTACAGCCCATTACACCAGACAGTTAAAGTCGTTTGTTACCTATTTCAGTATATCACGTAGTGTTCATCCAGAAGTGCCGACGCCGTACGCTGTAGAGTCACTGCGTCGCTACCTCGGGGAAGTGTTCCGCAACTGGCTGAGCAGAAGGAGAGCCGGATCGAAGAGGGGCCTCTGATGCAGGATCACGTGCGCCTGCTGATTTCGATTCCCCCGAAGTACGCGGTGTCGCATTTGGTGGGGGACATCAGGGGCAAGAGCGCGATTCACCTGGCTCGAGTGTACGGTGAGCACCAGAGGAACTTCATTGGCCAAAGCTTCTGGGCACGAAAGTACTTCGTCTCGACCGTTGGTCGAGACGAAGCGTTGACCCGGGACTCCATCCGCGACCAGGAGCAGGAGAGCAAGCGACTGGATCAATTGAGCCTGTGGCGTTGATCTTCCACCTTTAGGTGGCGCAAAATAGTCAGGGTCGTGTTAGTGGCCTTGTTTAGCCGCTGTCAGCGGCTCACATCATGAAAGCCCCCGGCCTTGCCGGGGGATGGTTACTTGTTTACGCGGCCTAACGGGGTTGGCGAGTGTCATCAACGGGGTTGATGATCTTCTTGGGTGCGGGTTTTGAAGTAGGTCATCAGTTCGTCGAGCTGGCAAGCATGCTGCGTCAGCTCCTCCGCCGTCGCAGCCAACTCTTTGGCGGCAGACGCGTTCATCTGGGTCGAGCGCTTGAGATTGGACATCGCTTGTGTGACCTGTGTGACGTTACCGGTCTGCTGGTCCGAGGTCTGATTGATCTCGCGCACCAGATCGGAGGTCTCTCGGATTCCGGGCAACATTGCCTCAAGCAGGACCCCTGCCTTGTCAGCAAGATCAGTGTTGTCGGAAACGAGGAGACTGATCTCGCCAGAGGCTTTCTGCGATCGTTCGGCCAGTTTACGTACTTCCGATGCCACGACGGCGAAGCCCTTGCCCTGTTCACCGGCTCGGGCGGCCTCAATGGCGGCGTTCAGCGCCAGCAGGTTAGTTTGGTAGGCAATGTCGTCGACGATGCGGATCTTGTCGGCAATTTCTTTCATCGCGGCCAGGGTGGCGCGTACGGCGACGGCGCCGTCGTTGGCGGTATGGTTCGCTTCCTGGGCACGCTGGTCGGTCAGGGTGGCCTTGGATGCTATCTCTTTCAGGGAATCAGAGAAGGTTTTTGCCAAGTGGTTGGTCGTATCGGCCACAGAGGCCTGCTCCGACGATGATTGGGAAAGCAACTGCGCGGTTGCCGACACCTGCTGCGCCGATTCCTTAAGTCCGTCGGCCGAATCGCGCAGCTGGGCAATAATGTCGTTCAGGCGATTCGACAGGTAGGAGAAGGACGCCATGAGGGCGCCCACTTCGTCACGGCCGGCGGTGGTCACACTCTGGCGCAAGTCTCCTGCGGCCATTGTGTCGGCGACCTTGACAGCGGTGTCGACACGGCGCACGAGGTCAATGATGGCGAACAGGAATACTGCGATAATCCCGATCCCGAGCGCAGTCAAGGCGCCGGAAAGCCAGAGACTGCTACGTGCGCCACCTTCGAGCCGAGTGACGAGTTGCTCTAGTGAGGCGACGATGAGGTCCTCGATCCTCTTCATGCCATCGATCTTGGTCGTGATGGTGGCAAACCATTTCGGTGCTTCGATGCCGAAATCACCGGTCGCGAACTTGTCGAGCGCATTCCGGCGCATGGATTCAACTTCCCTGTACGACGGGGATTCGAGCACGGACTGCCATGCCTGGACGAATTCGGGTTCCGCCAGGGTCTCGAAGGAGTTCAGGTACAGTCCCTGGGCTCCGACAATGCTAATGAAACGGCGATACAGGGCCGGATCCATTGGCGTATTGGCGGAAAACGCCGCATTTAGCGTCGCTCGTTCGCGGCCCGCGTACTCCTTGGCGTTAATGAACATGGTGTAGGCACTGAGCATGCGGGAGGCCGTAGCATTGTCGGCCTGGGCGGTCGAGTCTGCGACCTGTCCGATCAGACGTTCGATTGTCGAGGTGTAGTAGGCAAAAGAGTCCGGCCCGGTGAGGCTCAATGTATCGATTCCCTTGCGCTTGTCGCCCATTTCGCCAAGCCGACTTGCAGTGCCTGACAGCGTACTCTTGATTCGCGTCGAGAAAATGGACGCCGGTGTGTCCTTAAGCACATTTTCATAGGCGCCATGCAGGCGGTCGGTCAACTGCCGCTGCTCTTTCAGCTCGGGGGCAAAGCGGGCACCCTTTGAACCGATGAAGCCCGCCGACAAACCGCGCTCTTTCTGGAGTTCGTGCACCAAGTTGCTCGCCGCTACGGCGATCCTCTCAAGGTGGACGACGGTTTCCAAACGCGTCAGCTTTTTCCAGTCGCCAACGAAGTGGCTAACCGAGAAGTAGAAGAGAGCGGCGCCTAGTATCGCGATCAGCGCGAGCAGTCGGGTCTTGAGGGACAGGAAGATGTCGGAAGTTCTGTTCATTCGCTTCCCCCAACGATTAGTATGGAACTCGTTTTGATCGATCTCAGCGCCGGTCATCCCACGCAGTTTTCGGTCAGCGGAAGAAGGATAGGAGATCCAACTCCACTTCCGCAAGTGCGTATTTCGCGGAACGTGACCATTGGAGAGATGCTGCATGGATAGGGTTGAATGTTACTTCAATCGGTCACGCTTTTGATGAAATGGCGGTCATGGTTTCGTGAAATAGCGGTCACGGGAGTGAGAAATGGATGAGGGCCTAGCCCCGTTACAGGGTAACGAAGGGTGCGTTGAGGGGGCGGTCAAGGGCGGGCGTAGCCCGGCGAAGCGAACCCTTGAGGGCCCCCTCAACGCGGATATGTTCCAGGGCTTGGGGCTGGTTGCGGATTTTCGCAGCCGGCCCCCGAGCCCGTCCGGCGGCGAGGACTTCCCCGCCCTTGGGGGCGGGGTCAGGGGTGAGGGAAGCGCTGGGGTTTGGCAAGGGCGCCCGCTCTTGCGAAGGTCCGCTTGGAGTCGCAGACTCCATCGTGCAGAGAGGGATGGAGACTCCAGGCTGAGCCGATAAGGCCAAGGACCGTTAGTCCATCGTTGGGGAGTATCTGGCGCATGGCGACTCATTGTTACACGGTAACGCGAAGTAGTGATCAAACTCGTCATCGCTCATTGCCTGCGTGACGACCCGATCGGCGTCCTGGATGAGCTGTTCGAGGACCGCGCGTTGCGCGGTACCGGCGCGACGAGCCAGTCGGCCCAAGGCCAGAGCGGTCGAGGTGGTGACCCAGGATTGCAGGCGTCGTTCGCCATTGTCGCCAGCGAAGGGGCGTTTGGCGCGATAGGCTTGTTGTCTTTCTGCGGAAGTTGTCGTCATGATTTTGGCGTGGTTACAGTGTAACGGAGGACAGAAGTGGGGTTTCGCCATCGAGCTTGCGCTGCGACTCACCAGCGAGCGCGAGCCGGTGGGCGGCATGCAGGACGCGGTCGAGAATCGCGTCAGCGAGGGTGGGATCATTGAGAAAGGCATGCCAATGCAGGGGGGCTAATTGGCTGCTCATCACGGTCGAACGGGTGCCTACCGGGTCATCAAGAATCTCCAGCAAATCATTGCGCTTGGCCTGGCACAGCGGGGCGACGGCCCAATCGTCGAGGATCAGTAGATCGATCTTTGCCAGAGTCGCGAGACTTCTGCTGAAGTTTCCGTCGCCACGAGCGATACGCAACTCCTCGAGAAGGCGGGGCAGACGCCAGTAGAGAACGGACAGTCCCTACCGGCAGGCGGCATTCCCCAGCGCACAGGCGAGCCAGGTTTTCCTGCAACCCGTGGCGCCGGTCAGGATCAGATTCTGGTGTGCCCGGATCCACTGGCAGCCGGCCAATTGCGCCATCAGCACATGATCGAGGTTGCGGCCAGTGCCGTTGCGGATATCCTCCATGCACGCCTGCGAGGACTTGAGCTGAGCCTCGCGCAACAGGCGGGCGATGCGGCGATTTTCGCGATACGCATGCTCGCGATCGACGAGTATCGCAAAGCGCTCGTCGATCGCCAAGGCCGCGACCTGGGCGTGCCTCTGCTGTTCCTCGAAGGCGGCGGCCATGCCGGGCAGGCGTAAGGATTTCAGGGTCAGGAGGGTTTGTTGCATCAGCATGGGGGTTCCTTTCGGGTGCAGTGGTAATAGTTCGGTCCACGCACGTTGGCGTGCTCCGGCAAGGCCTGTTCGCCCTGTGCGGGCGACGTGAGCGGCTGTTGATCGTGTCCCTTCGCCAGAATCGAAGCGACCGAGCGATAGCGATGGGCGCCGACGGCGAGCGCCCGGGTGCAGGCGGCCTCCAGGCGCTCATGCGAATAGGTTCGAGCCAGACGAATCAAGCTCAGACAGGCGCGGTACCCTTGCTCGGGATGCGGCTTCTCGAGCAGCAGTCGCTTGACGAGTTCCGCCGTAGCCGGACCGATGGTGGCGGCCCAGTTCAGCAGGCGACCGGGAGACCATTCGGCATGCGCACGGTGAGCTGCCGGCATGTGTTCAGGCGTGGTCGCGAAATGCCCGCGGCGAGGGCTGCGCGGATGACTGGCCACCCGGCGCGTGCCGGCCAGCACTTCGACCGTGTTCTGCGTGAGGCGCAATTCGACTTCGCGGGGGATGAAGGCATGCGGCACGCTGTAATAGCTGCCGTCGAATTCGACGAGATAGTCGATATTGACCCGCGCGCGCTTCCATTCGGCGAGCGTGAAGGGGGTCGTCGGAAAGGGCTGCAGGTAGGGCGCATCGAGCAGGGCGAAGGCAGAGGCCCGGCAGCCGGGCAGTTTCTTGAAGGGGCGCGAATTCAGTTCCGGCAGCTACGCCGCAATCGCCGCATCGGCCTCGGCCACCGAGAAGAACTGCCGGTGGCGCAGTCGCTCCAGAATCCAGCGCTCGACGACCTGCACGCCGTTTTCGACCTGGGCCTTGTCCTGCGGGCGCCGTCGGCGTGCCGGCAGAATGACGGGGCCGTAGTGGACGGCAAACTCCTCGGTGAGGCGGTTCAACACCGGTTCATAGGGGTCGGCATCGCGAACCAGGGAGCGCGGATTGTCCGGAACAATGAGCGCGGTGACACCCCCGATATAGGTCAGCACCCGCGCCAGTCCGCCGAGCCCGTCGGCCTGCGTCTGCTGCGGCGTGGCACAGGCAAACGTATAGTTGGGCGCCCCGAGTACGGCGACGAAGACGCTAGACGGTCGAATTTCGCCCGTTTGGCCGTCGATGATCGGCACGGTAGGCCCCGCGTAATCGGCGAAGAGATTCTCGCCGGCGCGATGAATCTGCCGCATCGAGCGCTTGAGCTTCCCGGCCCAAGCGCGATAGCGGGTGCAGAATGCCGTGTATTGGTCACCCCGCTCTCTCGTCGCTTGCCGGTACTCTTCCCGGAGCAGCGCAAGCGTCACGCCCTTCTTCTTGAGTTCCTGATGAACGCGCGCATAATCGGGCTCGATGAACGACGATGAACGTGCTTTCGCTTGCCGATACAGCAACCGCTCCAAGGCCAAATCGTCGTAATCTTCCGGCAGCGGCCAACCCATACTCGCCGCCTCGGACAGCCGCAGGTACTTGGCAACTACGCCTTTGGAGATCTTTAGCGCCCGGGCGATCGCCTCGAGGCTCAGATCAGTCGTATAACGGTATCACAGTACATCTCGAATCTTGCGCATGGATAGTCTCTCCTGGGACATGCTCGCTCGCTTCCAAAAAGGCAGCGAGGATACCCTCGACTATCCATACAGCATCCCGTCGATCGGTCACGATCAGCGTGAAATTGCGGTCACGCTCTCGTGAAACGCCGGTCACGCTTTCCTGAAATCACCGGTCACGATGGCGTGAAATACGCACGCAAGTATTCCGGTCGTCAGTCGTGATTTGGGGAGAGCATGCCAACATGGAGAGTGAAAACCATGCCAGAATCGGAGCTCGATGATGGCGCAAGCGGTCCCCGACAAGCCTGATTGAGTCGTCCTTTTGCGACCATTGCTGGTTGATGCGCTGATCGAATTTGTCGTCTGACGTCGGCTAATCTTGTGGGTCGCTCTCGCTTTGCCCAGCATCGGCCCTTTCCCCCAGCAGCGGGTCCCGGGCAGGCGACATACACTTCGTGGACATTGGCTCCTCCAGGTACACGATGATCTCGCGTACCACCGATGCCTAATGAGGAAGGAGATGATTTCGCAGCCGCACGCAGGGCATTGGGTGCCAGCACCCCGAAGGTGCGGGGCCAATGCCGGTATGGCGGCGGGATCAGGGCCGCCAAGCGATCGAGCCGTTCGCGTGGCGTGAGCATCAGTCTGACCCGATCATCGGGGTTCGGCTTGACGTTCTCGTATACCGTGTCGGGGTCACCCATTAGCCGACCCGTCCTTATTAAGGAGGCCCTTGAATTCCTTCCATCCGCACGGCGTTTTCTGGCTCTTAGGCAGTTGCCAGGCCAACGAATTAAAGGGCCGGGTTAATAGTCGCCGGACGAAAGTCGAACGGTCGCCCAGATTCGGGAACCCTGCAGCCCAATGCCGGAGGAAGTACTTCCAAACGGCCTTGTCACTTTGGTATCCGAGGACGGTACCGACGAACGCCATCGTTAGGGCCTCAGCATCCGACAATTTGGGGGAAATTCTCGCTTGCGCGGGTTCCCCCCAGGAACGACAATGTTCAGCGCCTCGCAAACAAGGCAGTAGACAGTGACCATGAAGGTTTCGAGGGGCATGGCTTACTCCGAGGGTTGCGAACCCGGTATAGGTCAGCACGACTTCTCATTAGTTGCACATCGCGTTACCTGTTTACTTGCGATCACTTCTTCTGCGTTCAGAGCGGGCTGCGCTTTTTGAAGTCCGGCGTAGCGTATCCTGGACTGCAGACGGTGAGATTGTCTGATCGCCTCCGGAGGGTCTGCGCTCCTGCACAAAGCGGTCGCGAGCGGCGGCGTCCGTCCGTAGGCACCGCCATGGGGCTGGGGGCCAATCTGTGGGGGGAACGGTTACACTGGCGACAGTCTCCAGACGCCCTTTGCGGAAACCGCTACAGGGCGAACGTCACGAACAGGCAAATGGAGGCTGGCGATGAGCAACTCCAGCCGGTGCCGCAAGCGTGCCGCCAGCTGGATAAGTGCTGTAGGCGATTCGCGCTTGAAGGCCGCCCTTCAGGCAATTCGCAGTTCTGCCAGCGAAGCGACCGCGTGCTCGTTGCCGATATCCGGCGTAATGATCAATTCAAGCACCGTCACTCCGGAGAGATCAACCCGATGTTCCTCGGTCTGAGTCACTGAACCTTCCGGGCTGAAATTCCACTGTTGGCGAACGATTTCACGGAACGAGTGCCCGGCATCCCCAGACCAGCGCAGCAGATACTCCTGCGTACGCTGTACGGTGGTCTCGACAAAGCAGACGCGGATACGATGAAGCAGCTGCGGTTGTACGAAGAGCAGGCGGATGGTCTGCTGGCCGGGATCGGCTGCACGCCAGCCGTTACCCCCGGTCAGGAGTGCCGATTCGATCGGATGCTGAGCGTCCTCCGAACTGATTTCGACCTCAGCCAGTTCTTCAACCTTGAGCCAGCCCGTAGGGGCTATGCTCAGCCGGTTTTCTTTCGTCTCTTCAATCAGGCGCTTGCGCATGGGGTGGGTCCCGCCGTCAGCATATCTTGTTGGGAACTGCTGGAGGGGCTACGGCGCGTTCATGCTTCGCCAAGCTGGGCGGCAATTTCGCCTTCGGCCTGCGCCCAGTAATCGGTGTCGCGGCCGCGGAAACCGTCCTTCTCGGCAATGAAGTACGCTGCCGACTGAACCATGCGATAGCGGTCCTCGGGGCTTGGCCTGACCGGTATGGCGGCGGGCGTCGCGCACTCGGTAGGCGCAGACTGCAGAATCTCGATGTCGGCAGCAACGGGGGCGATGGCTGGTTTCGGCGTGGCTTTCTTCTCGGGAGCTGGCGCTGCGGTGGCAGCAGTGGCCGCCGGTTTCTTTACCGCCGCCGCCCTGGCCGCCGGCGTTTTCTCGGCGGTACTGGTCGTTGCCGTTGTCGTCTTTCTGGGAGCGGGCGCTCTCTTGGTCGTGCTTTTTGCTTCAGTCATGATCATTCCTTGCTGTTGAGGTCGATGGAGTGGGGTGAATGGGGGGGCCGCAGGCGCGGATCAAGTGTTCATGGGTACTTCCGCAGGATAGGAAAATACCGCTTGATGGTCAAGGCTAATCGAAAGATCAAGGCTCCTGCCCTGGCAATGGTCTGCCTGCAATGGCCGGCCTCCTTGGCAGACGCCGCCATCAGACCGTCTTCTTCGGTGGCATGAAGAAATCCCGGGGTTGTCGGTGCAGATGTAAGAGGATCGATCGCGCCAGATTTTTCCACTGCGGATCAGAGACCTGGAGCGAGCGCAGGGCGACATTGAGCGCCAGCACGAAGCTGACCGTGAGATTCATGAAACCGATCGCGGCAACGCCAAGCACCGCCCAGGCGAGCAACCACGGATCAGGGACAAGATCGAGACCGACAAAAGCGATGCCAATGAATGCCGACGAGAAGGCGACATGGCGGATGTCGATCGGCAGCCCGACCAACAGGCCGAAGAAGGTTGTTCCTCCGAGCAGAAAACCGAACAGCAGATTGCCGGCGAGTGCACCAAGGTTGTCGCCGATGTAGGCCGCAACACGGCGCATGCGCGCCGCACCGAACAGGCGCTGCGGCCAGTTGAGTTGCAGGATACGCTCGGGGATGCGGTTGTAGGCTGCGTAGTTGTCGTAATAGCCGCTGATCAGTCCGGAGATGAACAGGCAGACACCAGCGATGGCGGCGTAGAACACGGCTGCGCTGTGTAACAGGCTCTGCTCTTCAAGCAGATGCAGCGATTTCTCGGGACTGGTGAAGTGCTCGCCGCTACTGCTGAATATGATGAAGGCAAGCAGGCCGGCGAGTGGGATGGCAACGCCGACGTTGCCCAGAATGGCGATGATCTGGCTTCGGCAGGTGCGCGCGATGAGGTCGGTCAGGGCCTCGATGTCGCGCAACCTGTCGCCGCTGTAACTGAGACTCGCGGCAATCGCATTGGCAGTCATTGCCGGTTGTTTGGTGGCGACCGTGCCATGCAGGATATGGATCAGGCAGAAACCAAGCCCGTAGTTGAGGCAGAAGGCGAGTGCGCCGGTCAGGGGTGGTAAAGCCGCCTTGGTGAGCAGGATTTTCAGGCAGGCCATGCCGGCGATGATCACCCCGCCGATCATCGCCGAACGTGCCATTGACCAGTACTCCGCGCGCGTTTCGGTAATGTAGTGTTCGCCATGATGGCTGGCGTTGTCGGTCACCCGCAAGGCAATCAGTTCGGTGTTCTGCCGCCAGTGTCTGCCGAGATCGTTGCGCTGGCATTCGTCGCTCACCAGGCGGGTGAACAGGCTGACGATCGGAGGATAGGCCGCTGCTTCTTCCTTCTTGCCTTGCAGGCCGGCGAGAATATCGAGCAGATGCTCACTGCGCCGCAATAATTGCCGCAGGCGCTGCAGTTGATAGGTCAGGCGGATGCTGGTTCCATTGCGGGCCGCATTCCTGCGCACCCGTTCGATTACCTCCTGGCATTGGCTGAACAGGACACGCAGGTGCCGATCGTCGCCGTCTTCGCTGTGGGGCTTTTCCCAGTTTCCCGGATAGGCCTCGATATAGTCGGCCATCTCCAGGTTCTGTGCGACGAAGGGCGATTCGTGGGTTACCAGTGAGGGTTCCAGCCGCAACAGTTCCGGTTCCATGCCACAAGCGGCAATCCCGTATGACAGCACGCGCAGCGAGCGGAGCAGTTCGAGTAGCGAGTGTGGAAAGTTCTCGCTGGCTGGATCTTCGTCGAAACGAATGGCTTCGATCAGTCGCAACCAGGCGTCGTCGCCAACGCCGATCACCCAATGCCGGTCACTCGGTCGGTCGAAGGTTCGGCGCAGGACGCTGCGCAGTAAACCAGGGTCGAGCACATCGGGCAGAAGCTTGTGGCCGATTCGACGAAAACCTTCGGGAGCGAATCCGGTATTCGGCAGGATGCCGGTGGTGGTGTACAACTCGATGTGCCGATGCGTTCTGAGCAGGGTGTTGAAGGCGGTGCGCAAAGCCGATCGTAACTCAGGGTGGATACCGAGAAGGTAGCAGAGAGCCTGCAGATTTCGCTTGGCGGTCTCGAAGTCGTGCGCCTTCGCAGGTCGGATTTCGTCGACCAGGAGGGCGAGCAAGGAAGTCAGATCCGTATCCGGGAGAAGGAGGCGGTTGAGGAGTTGTTCCATGACGTAGTTGCTTTCGTAGAGCGTGAGCGATCGGGCATTACAGAAGTCGTGCAGGAAGCCGCGCCGTTCGATCGCCGTCGATTACAATTGCTCAATCTTAGCATGTGCCGGGAATCCCCCCTGCCTGGAACCAGTAGATGATCATCGTCCTTTCTCCCGCCAAGAGTCTCGATTTCCAGACGCCATCGACACTTGCCGAGCATAGCCAGCCGCGCTTTCTCGACGACTCGCAAGAGTTGATCGACGAGTTGCGTGCGCTGTCACCGGCACAGCTCGCCAGCCTGATGAAGATCAGTGATCCACTGGCGACGCTCAATGTCACCCGCTACGCCGAATGGGCGCGGCCGTTCACGCTCGGCAATGCCAAACAGGCGGTTCTGGCTTTCAATGGCGATGTCTACGACGGGCTCGACGCACCGTCGCTGGTACCCGATGAGCTGCAGTTCGCGCAGCGTTACCTGCGCATCCTTTCCGGTCTTTACGGGCTGCTGCGCCCACTCGACCTGATGCAACCGTATCGCCTGGAAATGGGGACCCGCCTGGCCAATCGACGCGGCAGGGATCTCTACACCTTCTGGGGCGAGCGCATTACCGACGCGATCAATGCCGCGTTGCACGATGCGCGCGCAAAAGTCCTGGTCAATCTTGCCTCGGAGGAATACTTCAAGGCCGTCCGGCCGAAGCTGCTTCCGGTGCCGGTGATTCGACCGGTTTTCGAAGACTGGAGCGGCGGCAGGTTCCGGGTCGTCAGCTTCTACGCCAAGCGGGCACGCGGGTTGATGGCACGCTATGCGATCATCAATCGCCTGACGGCGGCGGCCAGCCTGAAGGAGTTTACCGGTGACGGCTACGTCTATATGCATGCAGAAGAATCCGCGAGCGACAGTGCCTGGGTGTTTCGACGCCGCCTGGCGGCCTGACTTCTGTAAGAGTCTCAAGTCGCCCCGCTTGCGCGTGGCGCATCAACCTGGGGAGAGAATGAATCATGGCCGTTGCGCCCGAAACCGCCATCATGGCGCTGTATTGTGATTTCGAGAACGTGGCCCTTGGCGTTCGCGATGCCAAGTACGACAAGTTCGACATTAAGCCGGTCCTGGAGCGCCTGTTGCTCAAGGGCAGTATCGTCGTCAAGAAGGCTTACTGTGACTGGGAACGCTACAAGGGTTTCAAGTCCACCATGCACGAGGCCAGTTTCGAGCTCATCGAGATCCCGCACCTGCGCCAGTCGGGCAAGAATTCAGCCGACATCCGGCTGGTAGTCGATGCGCTGGATCTGTGCTACACCAAGTCGCATGTCGATACCTTCGTGATCATCAGTGGTGATTCGGACTTTTCGCCACTGGTTTCGAAGTTGAGGGAAAACGCCAAGTACGTGATCGGAGTCGGTGTAAAGCAATCGACATCGGATCTGCTGATCGGCAACTGCGACGAGTTCATTTTCTATGACGACCTCGTGCGCGAGATGCAGCGTTCGGCGCGACGGGATTCGAGGGAGGCGCAACCGGTGGTCAGGCGTTCACCGGAGGAGGACGCGCAACGCAGGCAGGAACTCGAAGGACGCCGCAGCAAGGCCATCGAACTTGCCGTTGCCACCTTTGATGCACTGGTTGCCGAGCGTGGCGACAGCGGCAAGATCTGGGCGTCGATGCTCAAGGAGGCGATCAAGCGGCGCAAACCCGATTTCAGCGAGTCGTATTATGGCTTCCGGGCATTCGGCAACCTGCTTGAGGAGGCTCAGGCACGCGGCCTGCTCGAGATCGGTCGCGATGAAAAATCGGGAACTTACGTGTTTCGCAGCAACGGGATGGTGGCTCGACCTGAAGCCATTGTCGAGGTCGTCGCCGAGCCACGGCTAGTCGTGCCGCCACAGATCGAACCCGAGGCGGCCATGACCGAAGAAAAAAGCGAGTCGACGGCTGCGCGTCGCAAGAGCGAAGGCAGGCGCAAGGCGGACGAGAAAGGTACCAAACGGGTTAGGCAGCCACGGGCAGTCAAGCCGGAAGAGGTGCCGATCGAAGTCGTCGAGGAAGTGTCGACTGAAGGTGTTGCACTTGCCGAAGTGGCACCAGCAGAACGGGTCGAGGCCGTTCAGGACGTCGCGGCAGCGCCGGCCGGTGAGTTGGTGCCATTACCTGCCGAGACCGGCCAGGCAGGCCTTCCCGTGGCTGAAGGGGGGCCTGGCGAGGAGGTGGCTGACGCCGTGCCGGCCGCTGATGAAGCGGAAGGCCATGCAGTCAAGAAGCCGGCCACGCGCAGTCGTCGCCCACGCAAACCGAAAGTGCTGCCGGAAACGGCCTGATCTACCGGTCGCGGCCGCGACGTTACCGGCAAAGTCGTGTCCGCGACGCACTACAAAAAAGCCGCGACATCTGTCGCGGCTTTTCGATGCGGGCCTGACACTCAGGCGGCGGCTTGTGTCTTGATTCCACCGGCGATACGCACAATCCGGTTCTGCGTATCGACGTAGATCAGTTGCGGAGCATACTTCGCGAGTTCGATTTCGGTATACGTCGCGAAGCTGGCAATGATCAGGATGTCACCCGGCGCGGCGCGGCGTGCGGCTGAACCATTGACCGAAATGACGCCGGAGCCGCGCTCGGCACGTAGCGCATAGGTGGTGAAGCGCTCGCCGTTATTTACGTTCCAGATGTCGATCTGTTCGTACTCACGGATGTTCGAGGCGTCGAGAAGGTCTTCGTCGATCGCGCATGACCCTTCGTAGTGAAGCTCGGCGTGGGTCGCGCTGACGCGGTGCAGCTTCGACTTCAGCATGGTTCTCTGCATGGATTTTCACCGGTTGAGAGTTGTTCGGGGAAGCGAATTGTAGCGGCTCATGGCCACCTGTCAATGGCTGTTCGCCAGCGCGATTTCGACGTTATCGATCAGTCGCGCAGCACCCAGACGGCTGGCTGCCAGCACCACCAGCTCTCGCTCGTCGGAGCCTTGCGGGAGCTGCAGGTCGGACTGTCGGCGCACGGCCACATAGTCAGTTTTCCAGCCATTCTGGTCGAGTTCGCCCACCGCTTCGCGTTCGAGTTTGACGAAGTCCCGTTCGCCGGCATGCACTGTCGCAGCGATACGCTTCAGGAGGCGATGCAGGCGCGCTGCCTCGGCACGTTCACTGACCGACAGGTAAGCGTTACGCGAAGACAATGCCAGGCCGTCGTCGGCTCGTACGGTCTCGCCACCGACGATCGCGATCGGCAAGGCGAGCTGCTGCGTCATATGGCGCAGAACCATCAGTTGCTGGTAATCCTTCTTGCCGAACAGTGCCACTTGCGGCTGGACAATGTTGAACAGCTTGAGGACCACGGTGGCGACACCACGGAAATGGCCAGGACGGAATTCTCCGTCGAGTTGATGCTGGATCGCGGGTGGCTCGACATGGTACTGCTGTGGCTCGGGGTAGAGCACCTCCTCGCTCGGTGCGAACAATATCTCGACACCGGCTGCGGCGAGCTTCTCGCAGTCAGCCTGCAAGGTGCGCGGATAGCGATCGAAGTCGTCGTTTGGCCCGAACTGCAGTCGATTGACGAAAATGCTGGCGACCACGCAATCGCCGTGGCTGCGCGCCTCGTTCATCAGCGCAATGTGCCCAGCGTGCAGGTTGCCCATGGTCGGGACAAAGGCGATACGGCGACGCGCTTGCAGCGCAGCACGCACTTCGGGGATCGATGTGTGAATCTGCATGGTGTTTTTGCTGAACCTCTTTCAAACTGGAATGACAGGTTGCCTGGCGCCTGGCTGTGCGGGATATCCGTACCGGGGATCGACAATCTTCTCGCGGCTCAGTAACAGTGTTCAGGACCCGGAAACGAGCCCTCCTTGACGGCGGCCACGTAGGCTGCGATCGCCGCCGCAATCGATGGCTGGCCAGCCATGAAGTTCTGGACGAAGCGGGCCTTTCTGCCCGCCGAGATGTCGAGCATGTCGTGCAGGACGAGGACTTGGCCGGAGCATTCTCGGCTGGCGCCGATACCGATCGTCGGAATCGTGAGCTGGCCGGTGGTTGCAGCCGCCAGTGCCTGCGGGATGGCTTCAAGGACGATCAGACTGGCGCCGGCTTCCTGCTGCGCGAGCGCATCGGCAAGCAGCCGGGCAGCACCAGAATCATCGCGGCCCTGAACCCGGTAGCCGCCGAGCTGGTGCACCGATTGCGGTGTCAGGCCAACGTGCGCGCAGACCGGGATGCCGCGCGTGCAGAGGAAGCGGGTCGTCTCGGCCATGTTCACGCCGCCTTCTATTTTCACCATCTGCGCACCGGCAGCCATCAGCGCCACGGCATTGCGCAGTGCCCGCCTCGGGCTTTCCTGGAAGCTGCCGAACGGCATGTCGGCGATCACCAATGGTCGCCGGCTGCCCCGTGCAACGCAGGCAGTGTGGTAGGCGATATCAGCCAGCGTTACCGGTAGCGTCGAGTCGTGACCCTGCAATACCATGCCGAGCGAGTCGCCGATGAGCAGTGCGTCGACACCGCAGCTATCGCACAACTGTGCAAAACTCGCGTCGTAACAAGTCAGGACGGCAATCTTTTCGTCATTGACACGCATTCTGGCGAGATCGACGTGCGTCAGACGACGGGTCACAACGTGGGTGGACATGGGCTTACTCTCCTCGGTTGAAATATTCGCGGTGTTCGCGCATGCCCGCGATGCGATGCTCAAGGTGGCGAACCTCGTTCCTGCCTGCAAAGACCATTACCTTCCCTTTCTGATACCTGGCTGTAGATGTGAAAGTCGCGTCTGTGACTCACGAATCCTCCTATCCTCCTCCAGAATCTCGGAACGGAGTCGTGGGGGTGAGGGAAACGGTCTTGGCTTTTGCAGGCTCGAGGTGCTTCCAACAGCCATAACTATCAGGGTTTGATTGCACCATGGAATTCACGATGGACAAAGCGCGCCTAGGATACACACAGCGGCCAGCCGATGGGCAAGTTTCAGTGCTACTCTGATACAAAAATACGACGAACCAATCGGCGCCTGGAGCGTTAGAGGAGTATGGTTCATCGGAGACCCCTCATGAAAACGATTGTCCTCGCACTTCTTGCCGCTGTCGCCACTGCTGGCTGCGTTGTTGCCCCCGCTTCTCCAGGGTATTACGGGCCGCCGCGCGCATATGTTAACCCCCCTGTGGTGGTGGTCGAACCTCCACGCGTGTATGGCTATCCGCCGCCGGTGGTGGTGCCAGGAAGGCCAGGTTATGGCAATCGTTATTGGCATCCGCGTTACCGTGGCTACTAACGGCCATGGCTGTTTTCCTCTTCCCAGACCTCTCCCTCACGGGTGGGGAGGAGATTCGTAAGTCGCTGAGACGACCTTCCAATGAGGCGATTTCCGGGAATCAAGACTCAGGGGGCCAGTTTACCGGCTGTTTGCCGACTGTGACCGTCTGAGGCGTTCGCGTTGCGGTTCGAGTTTTTCGAGCGTGGCGACGAAGTCCTGGAGACGCTTCCTTTCCTGTTCAACCACCGCGGCTGGAGCGCGCGCTACGAAACTCTCGTTGGCGAGCTTGGCTTTCGCCTTGCTGATCTCGGTGCCGAGTCGCACGATTTCCTTGTCGATACGTTCGCATTCGACGGCCAGGTCGATCTGAACCTGCAGCATCAGCCGGGTTTCGCCCACGATGGCGATCGGTGCGCTGGCGTCGGCCGGTATTTCGTTGACGATCTGCAGGTCGGAGAGCTTGCAGAGCGCTTTGAGATAGGGCACGAAGTCGGCGAGCGATGCGGCCTGGCCGCTGGCGAGAAGCGGGACCCTCAGCGCCGGCGAAAGGTTCATTTCGCCACGCAGGTTGCGGCAGGCGTAAGCCAGATTCTTCAGCTCCTGGACGCTGGCTTCGCTGGCCGGGTCGATGCTTGCTGCCTGCGCTTGCGGATAGGCGGCTAGCATCACCGAGGCATGGGTCTTGCGTCCGGCGATCGGCGCCACCGCCTGCCAGAGCTCTTCGGTAATGAAGGGCAGCAGCGGGTGGGCCAGGCGCAGCACCGTCTCCAGTACGCGCGCCAGCGTCCGCCGCGTCGCGCGGACTTCTTCGACGGAACCCTGCTGCAGTTGCACCTTCGACAACTCTACATACCAGTCGCAGAACTCGTCCCAGACGAACTCGTAGACCGAGCGCGCCAGCAGGTCGAAGCGGTAGTCGGCGTAATGCTGTTCGACCTCGGCTTCGGTACGCTGCAGCTTGCTGACGATCCAGCGGTCAGCGAACGAGAAGCGTAGCGCCGACCCATCGTCATCAACCGTATCGCTTGCCAGGCCGAGATCCTGGTCTGCCGTGTGCATCAGCACGAAGCGTGCCGCGTTCCACAGCTTGTTGCAGAAGTTGCGGTAGCCTTCGCAGCGGTTAAGGTCGAACTTGATGTCGCGACCGGGGCTGGCCAGCGACAGGAAGGTGAAGCGCAGCGCGTCGGTGCCGAATGCCTGAATGCCTGCCGGGAATTCCTTGCGCGTGCGCTTTTCGATCTCTGCGGCCTGTTTGGGGTTCATCAGTCCGCTGGTGCGCTTCTCGATCAACGCGTCGAGGCCGATGCCGTCGATGAGGTCGATCGGGTCGAGGACATTGCCCTTCGACTTGCTCATTTTCTGGCCTTCGGCGTCGCGGATCAGGCCGTGCACATAGACGTGTTTGAAGGGGATTTTGCCGGTGAGATGTTTGGTCATCATCACCATGCGCGCCACCCAGAAGAAAATGATGTCGAAACCGGTCACCAGGACTGTCGAAGGCAAGTAGAGGTCGAGCGCCGGGTTGCTTTCGGCTGGCCACTGCGGCGTCCAGTCGAGCGTCGAGAACGGCCACAGTGCTGACGAATACCAGGTGTCGAGGACATCCGGATCGCGTGTCAGCGGGCCGAGGTAGCCTTGTGCGGTGGCCTCGTTCCTGGCTTCGGCTTCGTCATGAGCGACAAAGATCTGCCCATTCTCGCCATACCAGGCGGGAATCTGATGGCCCCACCAGAGCTGCCGCGAGATACACCAATCCTGGATGTTGTTCAGCCACTGGTTATAGGTGTTGACCCAGTTCTCGGGGAAGAACCGGATCTCGCCCGAGGCCACACATGCCAGCGCCTTGCCGACAATGCTGCTTCCGTCGGCTGCGGGCTTGCTCATCGCGACAAACCATTGGTCGGTGAGCATCGGCTCGATTACCACGCCGGTGCGGTCGCCGCGCGGCACTTTGAGCTTGTGCTTGTCGGTCTTGACCAGGAAACCCATGGCCTGAAGATCGGCGACGATGGCGTTGCGTGCGTCGAAGCGGTCCATGCAGCGATATTTCTCTGGAATCATCTCGCTGGTTGCCCTGCCTACCTGTTCGCGATCCGCTAGAACTGAGTTGGAAGTTCCTGCACTGTGACCAAAAGTGAAGTCATCCAACGACGAACCCTTGATCTTTCCGTCCAAGGTCAAGACGGAAATCATCTGCAAGTTGTGGCGCTGACCAACGGCGTAGTCGTTGAAGTCGTGTGCGGGCGTCACCTTGACGCAGCCGGTACCAAACGCGAGGTCCACATAGGCGTCGGCGATGATCGGGATTTCGCGATCGCAGAGCGGCAGCTTGACCTTTTTCCCGAGCAAGTGCCGATAGCGTTCGTCTTCTGGGTGAACCATCACCGCAGTGTCGCCAAGCATCGTTTCCGGGCGCGTCGTGGCCACCGTCAACGAACCGCTGCCATCCGCCAACGGGTAGCGGATGTGCCACATGAAACCGTCTTCTTCTTCTTGTACCACCTCGAGGTCGGAGACCGCGGTTTGCAGTACCGGGTCCCAGTTGACCAGGCGTTTGCCGCGGTAGATCAGGCCCTCGCGATAGAGGCGGACGAAGGTCTCGGTGACCGTCCGCGAAAGGCCGGCGTCCATCGTGAAGCGCTCGCGGCTCCAGTCAGGCGAGGTGCCGAGGCGGCGCATCTGCCGGGTGATGGTGCTGCCGGAGAACGCTTTCCACTCCCAGACTTTTTCGAGAAATTTCTCGCGTCCGAGTTCGTGCCTTGAGATTCCCTGGGCATCGAGTTGCCGTTCGACGACGATCTGCGTGGCAATGCCCGCATGGTCGGTACCAGGCTGCCACAGCGTGTTGTCACCGCGCATGCGATGGTAGCGGGTCAGCGCATCCATGATCGCCTGGTTGAAGCCGTGCCCCATGTGCAGGGTGCCGGTGACGTTGGGTGGGGGCAGCAGGATGCAGAAGGCGTTCGGTTTTTCGGCATCGAGGCCGGCGCCGAAATAGCCTCTGGCTTCCCATTCGGGGTACCAGCGACGTTCGATGTCAGCCGGTTCAAAGCTCTTGGCGAGTTCCATGGGGGAGGGCGGAGGGATGGCAGGAGCGCGCATTATACCCGCATCACGCACTTGCCCCAGTAGTGGTGCCTAGGCCTGATCAGGCAGCGCTGGCTGGTCGCGAGCGGGTTCCTCGATGGGCTGTCGAGGCTGGCCGTTCTGCTCGATGAAGTCACGCAATACGGTTTCAATGGTTGCGGCGATACCGTTCTGCAAGTAATCCGTGGCCGTCAGCAGGGCCGCTTCGACGAGCGCCAGCATTTCGCTCTGCAGCTGCCGATCAAGGCGTTCGGCGAGATCTGCGGCCAGCGTCTCGCGCAGCTTGGCGCTGTCCTCTGCGGGAACGTCTGGCGTCGGCAAGACCACTTCGGTGAGGACCGGCAGGTCTTCTTCCTCGTTGCCAGAGGGCGTGACGGGGGTTATGCTTGCTGACGATCCGGCTGGCGTGGCCGAGGCCAGGAAGCTGCGCCGTCGCCGCGGCCGGCGTGCGTCTTCGCGACGATCACCGCCAGCCGCGGCCTCGGCGTTGATCAGGGAATCCACCCGACGGATCAGGTCGCTGTCGTCTGCCATCAGCCTTTCCCTGTCAGATCGAGGTACCGGATGTCGTAGCCACGATCCTTGTAGAACCGGGCGCGCCGACGACCGGAGGCGCGCTCTTCGCTCCCCTGGCCGACCACTTCAATGAGGCTGGTAAAACGAGCAAAACCTGGCGGTACCTCGGCCGCGAGGTTGAACAGTCGTTCATCCTGCGGTAATACGTCAAGCTCGCCGGCAATCAGTACCGGGGTTTCGGCGGCCAGTGGCGAGTTGATCTGCACGTGCGGGATAAAGCCGGTTGGCGGGTACATCCACAGCCTGCGGTCAAGTGCCGCGGCGACCTCGGCATCCGGTGCATAGACCAGCGAGGCCTTCTTCTGTGCCAGAGCCTTGCAAATCAAGGCGGCGGTCGCGGCAATCCGGTCAGAGGCGTTGTGGTAGAAGAAAATACGTGTCAATCCAGCTTCCCTGCGCGTTTCAACAGATAGTGCATGAGTAGCGGCACGGGTCGCCCGGTTGCACCCTTGTCGGTGCCCGACTTCCAGGCGGTGCCAGCGATGTCGAGGTGAGCCCAGACGTACTTTCGGGTAAAACGGGCGAGAAAACACGCGGCGGTGATGCTGCCTCCCCAGCGGCCACCGATGTTGGCCATGTCGGCGAATGGGCTCTTGAGCAGTTCCTGGTAGTCGTCCCACAAGGGCATTTGCCAGGCGCGGTCGTGTGCATCATCGCCGGCATGCACGAGCTCCCGCGCCAGGGCCTCGTTATTGGCAAAGAGGCCGGTCGCGACATGACCAAGAGCGATCACGCAGGCGCCGGTGAGCGTGGCGATGTCAATCACTGTCTCCGGTTGAAAGCGAGCGGCGTAAGTTAGTGCATCGCAGAGAATGAGGCGGCCTTCAGCATCGGTGTTGAGGATTTCAATGGTCTGACCAGACATCGAAGTGACGATGTCGCCAGGTCGCGTGGCGGCCCCGCCGGGCATGTTCTCAGAGGACGGGACGATCACCGTCAGATTGATCGGCAGTTTCATCAGCGCTGCTGCCTTGATTGTACCCAGCACGCTGGCAGCACCGCACATGTCGTATTTCATCTCGTCCATTTCCGGTGCCGGTTTGAGCGAAATGCCACCGCTGTCAAAGGTGATGCCCTTGCCGACGAGAACCACCGGCTTGTCATCGTTCTTGCCTCCCTTGTGCTGCAGAACAATCAGTTTCGGCGGCTGCTGCGAGCCTTTGGCGACGGATAGCAGGGAGTGCATGCCCAGGGCAGTCATCTCGTCACGTTCGAGAATCTGGCACTCCAGCTTGTGTTCGGAAGCCATCTTTTGTGCAGTTTCTGCAAGAAAGGCAGGGGTGCATACATTGCCCGGCAGATTGGCAAGATTCTTTGCCAGGGCCATGCCCTCGGCAATGGCCTGCCCTTGGTGCAGGGCTTCCTCGGCGGCAGCCAGTTCATTGCGGCGATCAATGACAAAGGTGAGTTTGCGCAGGGGCCGGCGCACCTTGTCCTTTTTGCTCTTGAACTGATCGAAACGATAGACGGTTTCCTGCGCCACCATGGTGGCCTGACGAACGCGCCAAGCAGAGCTACGCTTCCTGACGCTCGTTTCGGTCAGAAAGACGGTACCGTCAAAGGAGCCGGTTTCGTTGAGCGTCCTCACGGCGCTGCGAATGGCGTCGCAATACGCCTTGTCGCCAAACTCCTTCTCCTTGCCGAGACCGACCAGCAGGACCCGGTCACAGAGCGTGCCAGGAACATTGTGCAGCAGCAGCGTCGAGCCCGCCTTTCCTTCCATGTCGCCGCGGCGAATGATGTCCGAAAGATGGTTGTGCGCCGCGTTGTCGAGAAGTTCGGCGGCCAGTGTCAGTTTGCGCGGTTCGAAAACTCCGACCACCACACAGGCACTGCGTTGCTTCTCCGGGCTACCACTTTTTATGCTAAATTCCACTCACCCCTCCTCAGGCAACCCGCACTGTTTGCGAAAAGCCGATTATCACTGCAGTTTTTCACCAAAGTCAAAAAATGATCTTCCAGCGTGCTGTCCGTCGCGAGTTCACGCACTTGGCGGCCGGCGTCTTCACCGCGCTTTTCGCCATCATGATGACGACTCAATTGATTCGGCTGCTCGGTGACGCAGCACAAGGCCGTGTCGAACCGGACGCCGTGGTGGCCCTGCTGGGTTTTTCGTCGCTCAACTACCTGCCAGTGTTATTGTCGCTGTCGTCGTTTGTCGCCATCTTGCTGGCGCTTTCACGCAGCTATCGGGATTCCGAGATGGTGGTCTGGTTCTCTTCCGGATTGTCGCTGATGGCATGGATTCGGCCGGTACTGGTGTTCGTCATGCCGCTGGTGATGACCATCTCGGTGCTCTCCCTCTTCCTTTCGCCCTGGGCACTGTCGCAGAGCGCCGAGTTCCGCGACAAACTGAGTTCCCGGCACGATGCCGGACAAATCTCTCCCGGCATTTTCCAGGAATCATCAGCCGGTGAACGCGTCGTTTTTGTGGAAGGGATCGATGCTGACACCAGCAACGTCTTCAACGTGTTCGTCAACGAGATGCGGCCTGAGCGTTTGGGGGTGACGATGGCTGCCTCCGGGTATCAGGAGGTCGCCGCAAACGGTGATCGATTCATCATCCTGGAGAACGGTCGTCGCTACGAGTTCCCTCCGGGCAGCGCGGAATTCCGCATTATGGAGTATGCACGCCATGCGGTTCGTGTGGAGACCAAGGAGGTGCGCGGCATTGCCCCGACACCGAGGACGATGCCTACCTTGGCGCTGTTGCCGATTGATTTGCCAGTCTATCGGGCTGAGCTGCTTTACCGTTTCAGCTTCCCATTCTCTGCGATCGTGCTGGCGTTACTGGCGATTCCCCTGTCGTTCGTCAATCCACGTGCCGGTCGTTCGGCAAACATGCTGATTGCCATTTTCGTTTATCTGATCTACAACAATCTGGTAACCATCAGCCAGGGTTGGGTGGCGAGCGGGAAGGTTTCGTTTGCTGTCGGCGTGCTGGGTGTACATCTGTTCATGCTCTGTCTTCTCCCGCTGATGTTCTATCAGCGTATTGCCGTCAGCTCATTCGCCCGTCTGTCGCGATGAAGATTTATCGTCGCTACTTGGCACGTGAGCTGGCAGGCGCCATCTTGCTGGTACTGCTGGCGTTTCTGGCCTTGTTTGCCTTTTTCGACCTGCTCGGCGAGATCAAGAGCGTCGGGCAGGGCGGATATCAGCTGCACCATGCGCTTGGCTTTGCCCTGCTGCGCGCGCCGGGGCGCGCCTATGAATTGATGCCGATTGCTGTCCTGATCGGTACGCTCTACGCGCTCTCGGTGCTCGCCCGTCATTCCGAACTCACCGTCTTGCGCGCCTCGGGTTTGTCCACCGCAGCCCTGCTCGGTGGTTTGTTTCAGGTGGCAGGCCTATTTGCACTGGCGACTTACCTGATCGGCGAGTTTGTGGCGCCGCCGGCTGAACGTGCGGCGTATCAGATGCGCTTGAAGGAAAAGGGCCGAATGGTCGGACAAGATCTGAGGTCGGGATTGTGGGTCAAGGACGAACGGAGTTTTATCAATGTGCGCGTGGTTCTGCCGGATGCACGTTTACGCGGCATCCGCATTTACGAATTTGACGAGAAGGCAAGCTTACGTGCCGTCACCGAGGCTGCAGAGGGGAAGCACGTTCTGCCCGATAGTTGGCGGCTGACCGAAGTGGTACAGACCGTCCTGCTTGCCGAGCGGGCGGAAGTCCGGAAGATGCCGGAGATGTTGTGGCGATCGGCCCTGAATCCGGACATTCTCGCGGTGCTGATGGTCTCGCCCGATCGGATGTCGCTTCGGCACCTCTCGGCCTATACCAAACATTTGGCGGACAATCATCAGAAGAGCACCCGCTACGACATCGCCTTCTGGAAAAAGGTGGTCTATCCCTTGGCGGCCTTGGTCATGGTTGCGCTTGCCTTGCCGTTCGGTGGCGCACATTACCGGGCCGATAGGGTAGGTATCAAAATCTTTGCCGGGGTGATGACTGGAATCTTGTTTTACATGCTCAACGGCTTGTTTTCCAATCTCGGTGCGATCAACAGCTGGTCGCCGCTGCTCAGCGCAGTCACACCGTCAGTTCTGTTTCTGCTGACGGCGGTGGTCATGATCTGGTGGGCTGAAAAGCGCTGAGGGGGCTCAGTTGATGATCAGCCGCGTGCCGGCGAGGCGATCGTGCAGAAATTGCCGGTCGCGGTCGAACAATGCCCAGAGGATGCCGGCGCCGCCGAGAACGATGCTCGGCCAGCACAATAGATAGCGCAGGAGCACCCGTGCCGGGCGGACGGGCAAGCCCTCACGGGTCACTAGCCGGATGCGCCAGGTTTTCATGGCCAGGGTTTGCCGCCCGTTGCTCCAGAACCAGAGAAAATAGATCAGCATCACGAGGAAGCAATGCGCCCAGCCAATGACCGGGGAAACCAGGCGGTGTGCGAAAGCGCCCAGGAGAACGTGCGGCAGAAGCACCAGCACGGCCAGTGCCGCAAACAGCAGCAGGGAGTCGTATGCCATGCTCAACAGACGACGCAGGATGCCCGGTGGTCGCCCGACGGCCTGCGCAGCAGCCAGCATTAGCGTCGGACTTCCGCCTCGCTGGCGGGCGGCGCAGCTGTGGTAGGCGTTGGCGGGAGAGTGACCGGCGGCTGCAGGGGGCTGGCTTCGACTGGCGGGGATGGGGTGCTGACGGGTGAGGGGGGGGCTGGCGTCGGCGCTGTGGTGCTGGCAGGTGTGGCGCTACCGGGTAAGCTCCCCGGTTTCGGGACCGACTTGCTAGCGGCTTGCTGCTTGAGTCTTTCCTTTTCTTCTTCGGGCAGACTGGAGTACTCCTCCCATTTCTGCCGGAGTTCCTGTTTCTGTTCGGCCGGAAGCTTGTTGGCGGTCATGAAGCGCGCGCGCGCGAGGCTGCGCTGCTCGGGTGTCAGTTTCGCCCAATCCTGCATCTGAACCTGGATTCGACGTTGCTCCTCCGGCGTCATGGTGGCAAAGCGGCGCGTGATCCCCAGCCATTTCTTCTGTTGACTGTACTCCATCGCGTCCCAGTTGTCGCTTAGCGGCGCGAGGATGACTTTTTGCGCGACCGGCAACTCGGTCCATTGTGGCTGGGGTGGGGTGACTATAGCCGTAGGGCTGGGTACGTCTGCCCACGCTGTAAGCACGACAAAGCCAGCGAGAATTACTGCGACGCCGAGCTTTTTAGCCATGCATCAAAGCCCTTGTCGGTGAATGCAGCGATTGGCAGATCGTCCGAGAGAAGCGCACTGTCGATGATCTCGAGTTCGGTGATGCTTTGGTCTGCATACCAGTAAGTGTAGCTGGTGATGCCGAGAACGACGATCAAGGCCAGCAACACCTGTTTGATGTGCAGGTTGTCGACCTGATGCTGTACAAAATTACCTACTCCAGCCAGTACCGATTGGTGTACCAAGACCTTTTGCTGCGACAGTGCTTGTTGCCTTGCACTTTCGAGTCGCTTGAGGGTTCCCGCGGGCAGTTCGTTGAGTCCGCGATTCAGGTGTTGTCTGATCTTGTAGGCAAAATGCAGTTCATTCATAAGGTGATTCCTCTTGCTTTCAGTGCAGCCGCCAGCGAGTGATTGGCACGCGAGCAGTGCGTCTTGACGCTGCCCTCCGAGCAGCCCATGGCTGAGGCCGTCTCGGCCACATCCATATCTTCCCAGTAACGCAGGAGGAAGGCTTCCCGTTGACGTGCAGGCAGTGATTCTATCTCTTCTTCAATTATCGCAAGGAGTTGCGTTTGCTGTAGTTGGCCGTCCGGTGTTTGCGGGCTATATGATCCCGATTCACCGCTGACAGTTTCAAGTGGATCGTAATCCTCGTCATCGCTGTGTGAAGAAAGCGACGAGAATAAGGTGGTCCACAGCGAGCGAACCTTGCTGCGCCGATAGTAGTCGCGAATCGTGTTCTGCAAGATGCGTTGAAAAAGCATCGGGAGTTCGGCCGGCGGGCGATCGCCATATTTTTCGGCAAGCTTCATCATCGCGTCCTGAACGATGTCGAGCGCTGATTCTTCATTATGCACTGCGAACATGGCCTGTTTGAAAGCACGACGTTCGATTGCAGTGAGGAAATCCGACAGTTCGCGTTGGCTGGCCAGAGCGAGAATCCTTGCTGTTGTTGGGTTGGAAACTGTTTCCGCAGGCGTCGGTTGTGGTGAATGCCTTGACCAATCGCGGCCAAAGCTTTAACGTGGCAGACTTTTTTCGAGCAATTTGCTTGCTGGGGCGACGGCAATGACGATGATGACCGGTGCAGAGATTGTAATCAGGTGCCTGCAGGAAGAAAAGGTCGAATATGTATTCGGCTATCCGGGTGGGGCGGTGCTTCACATTTATGATGCCCTGTTCAAGCAGGATCAGATCAAACATGTTCTGGTCCGCCACGAACAGGCAGCAGTACATGCGGCCGACGGTCTGGCACGGTCGTCACACAAGGTTGGCGTGGCGCTGGTGACCTCGGGTCCGGGCGCGACCAACGCCGTGACCGGTATTGCCACGGCCTATATGGATTCGGTGCCGCTGGTGGTGATTTCAGGGCAGGTGCCGAATGCCTATATCGGTCAGGACGCCTTCCAGGAGTGCGATACCGTCGGTATCACCCGACCTTGCGTGAAACACAACTTTCTGGTCAATGACGTGCACCAGCTGGCGGTGACGATAAAAAAGGCCTTTTATATTGCCAACAGTGGCCGTCCGGGTCCGGTAGTGGTGGATATTCCGAAGGACGTTACCGCAGCCAAGTGCAAGTTCGAGTATCCGGAGACGATCCAGATGCGGTCGTACAACCCGGTCATCAAGGGGCATCTGGGCCAGATCAAGAAAGCGGTTCACCTGTTGCTCGAAGCCAAGCGGCCGATGATCTACTCCGGCGGGGGCGTCATTCTCTCGAATGGTGCCGATCAATTGACCAGGCTTACCCGCCGCCTGGGTTTTCCGATCACCAATACCCTGATGGGCCTCGGCGCTTATCCGGGAACCGACCGGCAATTCTTGGGCATGCCCGGCATGCATGGCACCGTCGAGGCCAATCTGGCGATGCAGCACTGCGACGTGTTGCTGGCCATCGGCGCTCGTTTTGACGATCGGGTGATCGGCAATCCGGAGAATTTCTCTTCATTGCCGCGCAAGATCATCCACGTCGACATTGATCCCTCGTCGATCTCCAAACGCGTCAAAGTCGATGTGCCGATTGTCGGCAATGTCCCGGATGTTCTAGATGAAATGCTGAGGTTGCTGGATGCCGGGAATGCTAGTCCGGACGCTGGGGTACTGGCGGCATGGTGGCAGGAGATCGAGGAGTGGCGCACCAAGCAGTGCATGAATTACCGGATGAAGAAGAGCATCATCATGCCACAGTACGTCATGGAAAAGCTGTATGAGGTGACTGGGGGGAAGGCGATTGTGACTTCCGACGTCGGCCAGCATCAAATGTGGGCAGCACAATACTACAAGTTCGACGAGCCGCGGCGTTGGCTCAATTCGGGTGGTCTGGGCACCATGGGGGTTGGCCTGCCCTACGCCATGGGGGCGGCTCTGCAGCATCCGGAGATGACGATTGCCTGCGTCACCGGCGAGGGCTCGATCCAGATGTGTATCCAGGAGCTTTCAACCGCCAAGCAATTTCGTTTGCCGATCAAGATCATCAATCTCAACAACCGCTACCTGGGAATGGTTCGGCAGTGGCAGGAGATGTTCTACGGAAGTCGTTATGCGGAGTCGTACATGGATTCCTTGCCCGACTTCGTCAAGCTGGCTGAAGCCTATGGGCACGTCGGCATGCGCATCGAAAGGCCCGAAGACGTCGAGCCGGCACTGCGCAAGGCATTTATCGACCATAAGGACGATCTCGTATTCATGGATTTCATCACCGATCAGAAAGCCAATGTCTTTCCGATGGTGGCCGCCGGCAAAGGTCTTGCCGACATGATCCTGACTGAAGACCTGTAAGGGAAAGGCAAGATGCGACACATTATTTCAATCCTGCTGGAGAATGAAGCTGGTGCACTGTCGCGGGTGGCTGGTCTGTTCTCTGCGCGCGCTTACAATATCGAGACCTTGACAGTTGCGCCAACCGAAGACACCTCGCTGTCACGGTTGACCATCGTCACTTCGGGTACCGACGCTGTGATCGAGCAGATCACCAAGCAACTGAACAAACTGATCGATGTCATCAAGGTCGTCGATCTCTCCGAGGCTGCCCACATCGAGCGGGAACTGATGCTCATCAAGGTGCGTGCCACGGGCAAGGACCGCGAGGAACTGAAGCGTCTGACCGACATCTTCCGAGGTCACATCATCGACGTCACCGAATCGACCTACGTGGTCGAGCTGACAGCCAGTGGCGCGAAACTCGACTCGTTCATACAGGCGGTCGATGCTGGGTTGATTCTCGAGACGGTACGTACCGGCGTGTGCGGCATCGGTCGTGGCGAACGCATTCTAAAAGTCTAATCAGATCGAACTGCAGGATAGAAGGAAATTTCATGAAAGTTTATTACGACAAGGACGCCGACCTCTCCCTGATCAAGGGCAAGAAAGTCACCATAGTTGGCTACGGATCCCAGGGCCATGCGCACGCGCAGAATCTGAGCGATTCCGGCGTCAAGGTAACGGTCGGTTTGCGCAAGGAGGGTTCTTCCTGGAGCAAGGCCGAGAATGCCGGCTTGAAGGTGGAGGAGGTGGCCCGGGCCGTCAGGGGGGCCGATGTGGTGATGATGCTACTCCCTGATGAGACCATTCCGCAGGTATATCATGCGGATGTGGCGCCGAACATGAAGAAGGGTGCTGCCTTGGCCTTTGCCCACGGCTTCAATGTACATTACAATCAGGTGGTGCCACGTGACGATGTGGATGTCATCATGGTTGCCCCAAAGGGGCCGGGGCATACGGTACGCTCGGAGTATCTCAAAGGTGGTGGCGTGCCGTCGCTGATCGCTGTACACCAGGATCGTAGCGGGAAGGCCAAGGATATCGCGCTTTCCTATGCCGCAGCGAATGGCGGAACGAAGGGCGGGGTGATCGAGACCAACTTCCGTGAAGAGACTGAAACCGACCTCTTCGGAGAGCAGACCGTGCTTTGCGGTGGACTCGTCGAGCTGGCCAAGATGGGCTTCGAGACGCTGGTCGAGGCGGGTTACGCACCCGAAATGGCGTACTTCGAGTGCCTGCATGAGCTCAAGCTCATCGTCGACCTGATGTATGAAGGCGGCATTGCCAACATGAACTACTCGATTTCGAACAATGCCGAATATGGCGAGTACGTGACCGGGCCGGAAGTGATCAACGAAAACTCGCGTACTGCCATGCGTGCGGCGCTCAAACGGATTCAGAACGGCGATTACGCAAAGATGTTCGTCCTCGAAGGGCGAACCAACTATCCGGCGATGACTGCGCGGCGCCGTCTGATGGCACAGCATGAGATCGAGACCGTTGGCGCCAGGCTGCGCGACATGATGCCCTGGATCAAGAAGAACCGGCTGGTGGATCAGAGCAAGAACTGATCGATTTCATGGCTTGCGGAGTGGAAGGCAGTCAAGCTGCCTTCCGCCTTCTTGGTTCCTGCCCGTTTTCACTTCATAGCGCAATGCCCGAAATCAAGCCTCGCAAGACCTTGTTCAACCCCGAATTGCGGCGTCGAGGCATTTATGTATTGCCGAACCTGTTTACCACGGCGGCACTGTTCGGAGGTTTTTTCGCCATCGTGCAGGCGATGAAGGGCAGCTTTGAACTGGCTGCGGTGGGTATTTTCGTGGCTATGGTGCTTGATGGCCTCGATGGGCGGGTGGCGCGTATGACGCGCACGCAAAGTGCGTTCGGGGCGGAGTACGATTCGCTGTCCGATATGGTCTCGTTCGGTGTCGCCCCAGCGCTGGTGACTTACGCGTGGACGCTCAAGGACATGGGTCGACTCGGCTGGATTGCAGCCTTCATCTACTGCGTTGGCGCCGCGCTCAGGCTGGCGCGCTTCAATACGACGCTGGAAGTGATCGATCGGCGTTATTTCCAGGGCTTGCCAAGTCCGGCCGCCGCGGCTCTGGTGACCGGATTTTTCTGGGTGATGATCGACAAGCAGATTGCCGCTGCTGACGTGCGCTGGCTGGCCTGTGGGCTGGTGATTTTTGCCGGAATCTCGATGGTATCCAATGTCCGCTTCTACAGTTTCAAGGACGTCAACCTGCGGCGCAGCGTACCGTTCATCTTTGTTGTCGCTATTGCGC